>NZ_JAMPLX010000007.1:0-471198 GCF_028477825.1 Providencia sp. PROV267
TACTGTGGCATATGATGCGGGTATTCAATGGCTCTATCAGCCGGGGGCCATCACTCCTACTGCTCGCTATCAAAAGGGGCAATTACACTATGTGGTCACTGACCATCAAGGTACACCCCGAGAGATTTTTACTGAAAAAGGGATAGCCAGTTGGGCAGGACGCCTCAATACGTGGGGGCAAATGGTATTTTGGCAGTCTCACGACGGTCGAGCCGACAATGACCCAAATTATACCGAATGCCATTTTCGTTTTGCCGGGCAATATGAAGACCGCGAAACGGGCTTGTATTATAACCGCTTTCGGTACTATGATAAGGACAGTGGGCAGTATATTTCACCAGACCCGATAGGGCTATTGGGTGGGTTGAATCCGTATAGTTACGTACACAATCCAACGAAATTTATTGATCCATACGGACTGAGTAGTTTTGATCCATTTATGCATGGAGAAATTACTGATTTTCCTAAAGACCTGCACTTTGGCCAAAATAGAATAGCCCCAAACTTTAGTAGTATTGGTAGTCAGGCCGATCCTTTAATAGCTGGAAGACCTATTCTCGATGTTGCGAATGATATTAAAGTTGGACATATTAGCCCCGATACCTTTGTTATTTCATACACAATTGATCCAGCTACAGGTAAACCTGTAACTCTTAATAATCGTGGCTTAGCTGCTATAATTGAGTCTGGTAAATACCCACAGCACGCAATATATGTTCCATATGAAAAGGTGCCAAAACACTTAGTTAAAGATATTTTAGATAGGCCTCCATCTAGATCTATAAGCATCACACAAAATAAAGATGGATCTGGCCTAAACAAAATAATTTGTTGTAAAAATTAATAAGGGAAAATATGAAACTACTATTAGCGTCTGAAAAATTAGCGTTTAAAGTATCTACTACGGATCTTGAGGTAATTTATACAGAATCAAGTGGGGTAAAACTGAGGATTGATATTCAAGATATTGATAATTTTAAAAGTGATACGTATCGTGAAATAGAAATTCACTTTTTAATGGTGGCTGAATTAAGATGTGTTTCTATGAATTTTTTTGATGCTTATTCTGATAATTATTCTATAGAAGGCCAAGGAATCATAACTAATAGAATTAACTTTTGGGAGCAAAATGGATACCACCCTGATTCAGGAATTTACCAAGTAATGAATTCTGATATATTGAAACATAAAAAAGTACTTTATGACCCATTAAATAGATTTAATTTAAAACATTATTTAATTACTGGAAATGATAGTTATGTTGAAATAGTTTCATCCAATTATGAATGTAATTAAATATAGTTATTAGGCCAGAAGAACCTTCCAATCTTCTGGCTTCTTCGTTTTTAAGAGCCGCTCAGTTTTGCTTTTAGCCGCTTGTATACTCTGTCATCAGCTCGCGCATCGTGTGCCGTATGGCAGTTAGTTGCGCTTGCTGTTGTTGGTTTTGTTGCTTAATCTCTCGGGTGCCTTCGCTGTCGGGGGATTAATACCAAACAGCCGTTTAAAATCTTCACCGTAAAAGTGAAACCTGTCTCAAAACCCGCGTCTTTTAGCCCTAGTCCTTTAAAGTGTATCGTGGGCGGTGGACTGGCTTTGCTGCCGTTCGGGGCATCCCCCACAGTGTAATGACGTTCTGTTTTGGGGCTTGGTACCGTAGCGTGTGATGCGGAAATTCAATGGCTTTATCAGCCAGCGAGCATCACCCCTACAGCTCGCTATCAAAAGGGGAAATTGCACTCTATGGTGACAGACTATCAAGACACACCCCGAGAGATTTTTACTAAAAAGGGATAGCCAGTTGGGCAGGACGCCTCAATACGTGGGGATAAATACATTTTTAGCAGTCCCAAGACGGTCAAGCCGACAATGCCCCGAATTATACCGAATGCCATTTTCGTTTTGCCGGGCAATATGAAGACCGCGAAACGGGCTTGTATTATAACCGATTTCTATACTAGGATAAGAATACCGGACAATATCTATGTCCTGACCCAATAGGGCTACTGGGTGGTGTGAATCCGTATGGGTATGTGCACTGTCCGACAGTTTGGGTGGACCCGTTTGGGTTGGCGGGGTGTTGCCTTGGGCTCACAGCATCCATTAACTGGAAGGGGTTCAATCCTCAGAAGAGAGATTACCAAATTGATGGTGTGACACATAATAACTTATCTGGTTTACAATATCATTATCTTAAGCATGGTAAGAATTCGGTGATATCACTCAGCCTCAATATTTAAATAAAGCCAAAGAGTTTTCTAAAAAACCGCTTACGGAAAGCATGCAGGAAGCTAAGGTTAATAACATTATTATTAAACATGATAAGAGTACTGGTGAGATCTTTGTCAGTCATGCTGGTAAAAGAGAAATGCGGACTTATTATATAGATGATGGTCGGGATAGCGATGCATTCCAAACTGCAATTGAATTAGCGAAGAGTTTATAATGAAGATTGAATTTTTATATTCAGAAGTGATTGATTTCTTGAAACTTCATGCATTATTTAAAGAGACTGTTGATGGGCGGGTTCAATTTCTTTTTGAGCTGAGTGAAATAGAAGATAAGCAACCACTAGAGGCAATAAAACAAAAGTATAATGATATAATACTTGATAATTTTAATTATTCAAAATTACTAAAAAATAGTTTTTTTGAAGAAATTATCAAAGATATTACAGGAAATGAAATAATAATTATAGACCGTGATGACAATTTAATTCGTGGTGTTCCTTGTTCCGCCTGTAACTATATTGTTTTTGAAGACAAAGAAGATGCATTTTATGAAATTTGTCCGGTGTGCAGATGGCAAAATGATGGTAGCTCTGGAGATGACTATAGTAGCTGTAACCATAGTTCCATGAATGAATACAAAAATACTGAATTTTTTAAACATCAATTAAATATAGAGAGTAAAAATTACGTGAAGTTTAATAACCAATAGCATATAAACAAGTAAAAACGATTATTTTGAGTAATAGACCGGAAAGATCCCCCCATGATTTTCCGGCTTTATTTGAGAGCTGCTCAGTTTACCCTTTAGCCGCTCACATACTCAGCCATCAACTTGCGCATCGTGTGTTTGATGGCACTGAGTTGCGCTTGCTGTTGTTGGTTTTGCTGCTTCATCGCTCGGATGTCTTCGCTGTCGGGTATCAACACCAAACAACCGTTTAAAATCTTCACCGTGAACGTGAAACCGGTCTCAAAACCCGCGCCCTTCAACCAATACCCTGTTAAGTGGATTGCCGGCAGTGGGTTGGTTTTGCTGCCACTCAGGGCATACCCTACCGTGTAATAACGTTCTATTTTTTGAGATTTAAGGGCTATATCAGCCCCAGTTTTGGTGCATCAACACAGTTATCGCCCTAAAGAGTGGCGATATCACTGGAATACCTAACACCAATTGATGGTCTGTTTCTCTCCCCCTTCCCCGCTGTATAGGAGGAGTTTACTAACGTTTAGGTATTAATAATGACTGAAAACTTACCATTTAACACCGGTTTTATATAAAAATTAAATGAGTATGCATGAATGTTGATATCAGTTTTACTACAGCGATAAAAGCAGATTTAGAGAATATAAAAATACTGAATAGAAGTAATAATCACTAGCTTAATTTTTACTAAAAGAGAAAAAGATGAGTTTAGAATGGCTCTTGGGAACACTATTTAGTTACATATACACCAATAGAGTATCATAATAGGTTATTATTTTATCGCTCAAATAAAACTCACACTCTAAATAAAAATGGAGGTCTGAGTGCTTAGTGAAATTGAAGTATATTTAATATATTACTACTATTTATATGCTCTTTATGTACAAAATCACTTATCTGATATCACCCATATAAGTACCACGAATACCTCCCCATCATGATCACTTAACATGATGGGGAAATTTTAAAATAACAATTAAACTCTACTTTATAACTTAAAGTAAAAATATAAAATACTTAAACATGCTAATAAGACTAAAAAATCATTAGATGAGTTTTATTTCAGGAGCACTTATGATTATTCAATGAGAAATAAAAACATTATAGTATTTATCTTGAACCATATTCATATCTATATCAAAAGCATTTAGATAAACCCCTTTAAAAAACTCAAACAGTGTAATTTTAAAAAAACCTAAAATTATAATCAAAACATCAGTAGGGATCGCACAAACACCACACTCATATCTAGATATTTGCTGCTGAGATACATTCATAATTCCAGCTAATTCCCTACCACTTAAAGAATAACTTTTCCTCAATTTTCTTAATTCTATTCCTACAGCTTTAATAAACACTTCCCTATGGCTCAAATCTAATTCAATTTGTTCAAATTCTAAATTACTAATTTTCATTTTTATTTAACCCCGAGTACAGAACGAAACATAAAGTCTGAATCATTCAATATTTCTTCGGTAATCTAATCAATTATCCTGATTAAATCAAATTATCCTAAAACAATATCCATTGATTATAGAAACCCCAAAAACAACAAATAAGTGTAAAAACTAATGGATTCTCTTGAACTTATAAGCCTTAATAGCCATTAATCCAAAAAAGACCATCATTATTGAATAGTAATAAAAACCAAAAGAAAACTCAGGAGGGAATATATTCAGATTAAATATTCGATTTTTACAAAAAAAAGCATTTAAATTTAATTGATAAAGTATATATTACAAAAAAAGGTAAAAATCATTAAGATTTATTCAATATCTTATAAATTAGGTTAAAAAACAGTCTACGGTGTAATACTTATATTAAAAAACGAAATATTACGAAACACTCAGCATCAAACTGACATAATACAGGCAGTTTACTCCCCTCTACGGCTTATTCAAAAATCTGATTTAGACATTCTCATTTATATTACTTTACTCATTTTATTAGATACATTTTTCTCTTGAAAAGAGTATTTCATCTCTTCATCAAATAAAATTTCAGCAACTCAGTTAGAGCAGAGCTTACTTCAAAATCAATATATATAAATTGGATTTTTTTACCTCATAATAAAAAATGAAGGCACTTAAATTCAATTAGAAGATATATAATAAAATAAAAACCAAGTAAACTCGAAAACAATAAAATAGATATTGATCATCGAAAAAATTAAATCATGCTATATCTCAATGCTAACTGAGCGCATCATGATGATAGCTGAAAATTAATAATCATCTAAAATAATACTATAAATCTGAAATTATTCACTTACTACTTATCCTAAAATAAGACAGCGACAACTAGATTCATCCTATCCTTTTAAGTGATCATATGAACAGCAATTTTACGGAAACATATAGCCGTAATAAATACGCCTATTATTCCCTAATAACCACATTTTAATTCACAGCCTGCTTGGCGATACCGTTGCTGAGTTTCACTCGATAGCCCACTATCGCTA
Organism: Providencia sp. PROV267; assembly: GCF_028477825.1. NCBI lineage: Bacteria > Pseudomonadati > Pseudomonadota > Gammaproteobacteria > Enterobacterales > Morganellaceae > Providencia > Providencia sp. PROV267. The sequence continues at coordinate 5,396 of NZ_JAMPLX010000007.1, forward strand.
ATAATTGTTTTAATACAAGATAGGGTTGCAACAGCATGAGGTTCGAACATATCAAACTTTGTGTGATCCGCTAGCAAAATAACCTCTGGTGAACGCGCTATTAGTTTGCGTTTAACTCCCACCTCAAACATAGTAGCATTCGTTATTCCCATCTCAATCGATAATGCATCACAAGACATAAAGACACGATCAACGGCAAAAGCATTTAACGTCTCTAATGCTAGGCTTTCACCTACCGTAAAATAACCAGGCCTGATTAACCCCCCAATGATATAACTTTCTACATTTGGAAACATTCCAAGTTGGTTAGCTATTTTGATGTCATTACAAATGACTTTAACGCTAATATCCCCCAGACACTTCGCTAATTCTAAACAAGTAGAGCCTGAGTCAAGAAAAAAACAGTCGCCTTCATGAATTAATTTGCGAGCAATGAGTGCGATTTCACGTTTAGATGCACAATTTAAAGAGCGTCTGACATCAAATTGAGACTCTTTATCTGTCGTACTGTCGTCGAAATTTAAGTGCCCATGAGTTCGCGTCATACCAGGATAATGTTCAGCGATATATTGAAAATCGCGACGAATTGTCGCTTCTGCACAACCAAACAACTCCACCGCTTGTTGTGTTGAAAGCTCTCGACATTTCCAAAGATAGTGCAGCATCTGTTGGATCCGATCAGATTTATACAGACTCATAAGCGACTTCTCTCCGAATTTAATTGCTAAGTTGTTTTATCGTATTTTCATAATCGTCTGTCGAAAACAGTGCTCTTCCTATGACAAGATTATTAATACCAACCTTTTTTAATGACTGAATTTTATCTGCACTGATCCCACCATCAGCCCAATACTCCAGTTGGCTAAAGAGTGGTGGTATTTGCTGAATTTTATCCACTATTGATGGTATAAATTGCTGATTTTCACCATCCGGCTCGCTAGTCATCAACATCAAAGCATCTAATTTATTAATGAGGTATTGATAAGGAGCAACTGGTGTACTTGGATTTAATGCTATACCTGCTTTTGCCTTTATCTTTTTTATTTCAGCAATAATTTCTGAAGGGTTTTGCACCGCCTCAGGATGAAAGAAGATCCATTTGGGGCTAAAAGGAGCAAGCTCCCTTATCCAAAATAACGGTTGAGACACCATTAAATGAATAGATAATGCATGTTCTGTAGCTTGTGCAACTGCTTTTACCAACTTAATACCAAAAGTAATATTGTTGATAAAATTGCCATCTTCAATGTCCAGATGTAATGACCCAATATTCTGATTAGCCAGTTTATTAATAATTGAACCCAGCCAAAGTGGGTCAGCAGAAGCCAAAGACGGGTGTAATATCATCATCACTCCTTCATGGATAAATCAATATGAATTTAGCAACCGCAAAACATCATCATGGGTTTTAGCACAACGAATTTCATCAAGTAATAATGGATTATCAATAAGTTCAGCGATGTACTGTATGAGTCGAATATGATCATCACTTTGAGTTGCGCAAACAGTCATTAATAACCATACAGGGTCACAATCTTCATGACCGAATACAACGGGCTGTTTTAAGGTTGTGAGAGTAATTTGGTTATAGATAGCCCCTTGTTCCGGACGTGCATGTGGCATAGCAATGCCCGGAGCAATTAAATAATAAGGCCCCCAACTTTGGGTGTTTTTAATGATGCCTTGTAAATAGTTAGGCTCAGCAGCACCATGAATAATTAAAGGCGTACAAGCTATGCTAAGCGCTTCTTTCCAATCGGCTGCAACTTGATTTATTTGGATCCATTTAGCATCATCAATCATTGTATATTGACTCCTTTAAGGTTCGGTATATGCTTGATTATTGAGTCCTCGCCTAACTTTTGGCGAAGCTTGCGAGGACTCTTAGTATCACGAGGGAGATAAGTATTTTGCTTATCTCCTTTCTTATTGCCTTATGCTATGCACTTTCTCCATAAATCTTTCCACTCGAGTTTGATCAACAAAGTTGGCAAAAATGCCATCTTTTTTAAAAGTCGTCGCGGTGACACAGCCATCAGCAATACTCAGCTGCTCTTCAACGTTTTCGAGGCAAACCCCAGTGTTGGCAAAGACCACAGTATTCGGCACCGTATCTTTCACTTGTTTCAAAATTGCACTATCTGTTTTTGCTCCAGCAGTTAATCCCGAAACACATAGTGCATCTGGTTTATTATTAAAAACGGTAGACTTTGCTATTGAGCAGATATCTCGTCCACCTAGATATACCGCGGCTTCAGGTACAATATTAAAAAGCGTTTTTACATCCCCTGCCCCAATACGATGTTGATGGCGAATAGTTTCACCAACATTGGTATTCCATACGCCAAAATCACTTGCATAGGCACCCGTAAATATTTCTCGGATAAATTTCGCTCCTGTCGCCATCGCTAAATCGAACGAAGCGATCGGATCCCAAAGAACATTTACACCAAATGGTATACGGATCTCACTCATTAATTGACCAATGATCCGTGCCATTGCCGCAGTTGTCTCCGGCTTCACTTTAGTGAGATAAGGCAGGCTAAATTCATTTGAAAACATAACTGCATCAACACCGCCATTTTGTAATGCCATTAAATCCTCATATGCCCTATCAATTACCCATTGCATACTATGCTGCGCATTAAAATCAGGATCACCAGGTAATGCACGTAAATGGCACATAGCAATGACTGCTTTTTCTGTTCCAATAACATCCTTCAACCAACTCATTTCTATACTCCTTATTCAGGTAATTCACGATTACGTAAGAAAATAACGACACAGGCAACAATGCCAACAGTTAACACGACACCGATAAGACCAAATGACATTAATTCGTAAATAGACCAACCAAACATATTGCCAACTGACAGTGCGCTAATCTGCGCGCCATTTTCGGCAAAGTTAAATCCGCCATTACGTGCCATTTCGGTAAAGAAAGGGGCAAACTGCGTTGCGATGAGCAAAACGGTGCTCATAACAATCACACCACTCAGTAATGTGCGTAATAAGTCACCGCGGTGGATCACCGTGGCCATACAGATAAAGAAAGGAGCAACTGGCAAGTCAGCGAGTGGTAATACATTGTTCAATGGCAGGATACTTGCCAAAATCAACATGATAGGGATAAGAAGCAAACCCACTGCAATTGTGGTTGGATGACCCAGCGTTACGGCGGTATCTAGGCCAATAAACACTTCTCGATCATTAAAATGTTTCTGGAAAAATTTACGAGCGCCTTCAGAGATAGGAAGTAAGCCTTCAACAATTAAGCGGATCATGCGAGGGAATAGCACCATGATCGCGGCAACCGTAATCATTAAAGTCGCACAACCTTTAAAGTCTTCTCCTGCTGCAAGCCCAAATAATAATCCCAGTACAACACCGATAATAACCGGATCACCCACCATGCCATAGCGTTTTTGAATAGCTTGTGCATCGATATTCTTTCCTTTTAGGAAAGGGATCTTTTCATAGATAGCATCAAGAAGTACAAATAGAGGAACTGAGCTAGAGCCATACCCTTGAGGAATTGAAATCCCCTCCAAACCAACAATCGTCTGTACGCGTTTTGCCGTCCAATCTGCCATTTTTAGCGATAAGATGGCATGACACATAGCACCAGCGATACCATAAACTAAACTCCCCGTCGCAATTTGAACAACTGTTCCGGTAATTGCATAGTGCCAATAATTATAAATATCAACGTTCATTGTTTTCGTTAGGCGAGTAAACAATAACGTGATATTAAGTAAGAAAATAACGGGAATAATGACTGCACCAATCGCCGTTGCATAGCCAACACCGGATGCTGGCCCTGCCCCTACATCAAGTACATGTAGCGATAAGCCAAAACGTTCAATCATAATTTTGATGGGGGGGCTTAGGCTATCAATAGCCATCACGATCACTAGCCCCATTCCGACAAAACCAATACCGACGGTAACCCCAGCTTTAATGGCCTGTAGCCATGGAATGCGAAAGATTAAGCCAATAATTATCATGACGATTGGGACAAATACTGTACCGCCTAGAGAAAGTATATAGTCAAACATAACGTCACCTATGAGGTTTATTGTGATAACAACGTTTTAATTTTTTGTTTTAATGCATCGTCATTAACTCCTGTTAGTAAAGCGGCTCCATTCAAAGTCGGTACGCCATAATCTGTATCCGTTTTCATTGCGGTGATGATCAAATCAACACCGTGGCTGTTTAGTGGGATTTCGTTTAAACAACATTGTGAAGTCGCCACTAAGATGCCTTCACTAGCTAAGTAATCTTGGAGTTTTTGAGCAATCATTGTGGACGTAGACATACCCGTTCCACATGCAACGAGGACTTTTTTCATTTTAATGTAACCTCTTGGTTATTGTCTGAGTCAGACTCGATAGGAAACTGATTAGCGGGAAGTGTCGCTAATGCAGCCAATAACCGGATGCAGTCACTGAGATCTCGTAAGCTAGCAACTTCAGCCGGTGAATGTGTGTAGCGGCAAGGAATAGATAGGCTTGCGCAAGGAATGCCATCTTGTTCAACCTGAATATATCCCGTTTCTGTTATGACACCTGGTGCAACTTCTCTTTGTACCGGAATATGATTTTTGGAAGCTGTTTTTTCTAACATATTGATTAAGCGAACAGGAGTTACTAATCCCGCAAGCGTGCCTCTACCGTGATAGTTTAAGCAAGTAATGCCGACACCTTTGTTAATCACTAAATCCGAATAGTCTTGAAGGTCGGGCGTATCACAAGAAGGCGTAATATCGATCCCAATAGCAAGGTCGGGTTTTACACGGCGTAATACTGGTAAAATCCCACGAATATTAAATTCCTCTTGCACTGACGCGACAATAAATAGTGCGATTTCTAGCTTTTTATCTTTAATCGCATCAGCTAAACCAAGTAAAGCAGTGCATCCAAGTCGATCATCTAATGCTTTACTACACACCATGTCATTACCTAATTCTTGAGGCGGGTTATACAGTGTGATTGGCGTACCGACTTTTATGCCCATTCTTTCAGCGTCAGCCTTATCTTTCGCTCCGACATCAATCCACAATTGATCAATCGAGGGTGATTGCGTACGTTCATCACCTTTAGCAAAGTGATAGGATTTAATACCGATACATCCAGGTATTGAGCCGTGCTCTCCCGCAAGACGGACAACAGATCCCGACATCGTCACCTGTGCAGGCCCACCGACTCGTTCAAAACGAATAAACCCCGACGGTTCAATTTTTCGCACCATAAATCCCACTTCATCCATATGCGCAAATACCATTAAACGCAGCGCTTTTGCGTCGTCACTTCCATAACGAGCAACTATATTACCGAGGCGATCCTGCCAAACTTCCTTAGCGCTCTCTGTAAAATGTTTTTGCATAACATTGGCAATAGGGGCTTCATGACCTGAAATACCGTCCAAGGTCAGTAAGGAAAAAAGTGTATCTCGAATGGAAAATACCATAATGATGATCCTTCATTGACTAAAACGACATAAAGATGAGCGATTTATATGTAAAAAAAGATGGGATTATTGTGATTAAAATCACAACAAACCATTAAAAATAACAAATAGAAACAATTTTGTGACAAATATATAACAATTTCGCTCATGCTGATTGCACTAAATTTTTAGGCATTGATGGCTTTTAAATACTTAACAATGGTGATAGTGAATAGATCTTAGAAGCGTAAATGTCGATTTATCATGGACATAAAGCGCGTATATTGCCTTAATGGACTATGTTAGTTTACACGTCATTCCACACTGAAAGCTGATAACGTTTAACTATTGAGCTAAGTGAGCGTTTAAGCAGTGATATTTAATGAAAGGCAAATCGGCAGATTTATAGGGGATTGCATATCACTTTGTAGTAAATTTGCCTATCTTCATATTCATAAGTTGCGATGAAAATGTAATTACAAAACAGGGGTTTTTTAGTTAATTCATACTAAACCGCCTTTTAATATTTGTGTTAGTCATTTACCTGTAGTATTTTCTGTAAACCCATCCAATACTGATGATTATTTATGAACCCATTTAAAAAATTGATCACTGGACAATACCCTCTTATATCTGTTGCTATATTTTGGTTTATTTCTCAATTTTTAATTGGGGCGTTATTGAAAACGATCCAGTTGTGGTTGATTAAACACCCTGATGAATCCCTTTTATATTCAATAATTGCGTCATACGGCTTAAAAGTTGTTCTCTCCGTTTGTGTTCTATCTGGGCTCATATCCTTTTTAAGAAGAAAATTCTCAATTATTTACTTGCTGACTACTATTTTTATCATTCTCCATATTATTTTTAATGGATATTTATTTTTTACATTCGCACATTCTATTTTGTCATCCCTCTAACATTGGGGTTCGTTATGGTTATCACAATAAATTAAGGCATTGAACACCCTTGGTGGTGGCTCGATACTTTTTCATAAAATTAATATTTAACGCTGACCATATATTGCAGCCGTAAACTAGCAGGCAAGCAAGCACGATTTCTATTGCTTCGTCGCCACCTAGCATTGAAGCTATCGAGAGCATTCAAACCGCAATAGAACCTGCAAAATCTAAATAATGAGTTAGAATGTACCATACTTCGATTAATGTCCTCTGCCTCGATTTCGATACCACCGTGGAAATTGTGAAAAAGATACTCATCCACAAGATATATACGATAGAAGAAAATAAGGAAGATCACCTAATCTAAAAGCATGTTGGATTAATATTAATTCACACACCTTATCAAATCATCTACTAATTTAAAATTAGGGCGTACTGTAATTGGAATTCGAATCGAAGTGTCCATTCGTGCAGTAATAACAGCTCGATGATACTTTACGCCACTAATGTAAATATCTATTGTTTTTCCAGTGTTTTTAACAGAAAAATCACTCAGCCCAGTACCGCTTTTTAGCATAATAGCTAATGAGTCGTTTGTATCTATATATGTATTGAGTTTCGCTGATTCTATATTTTTACAAGCTATAGAGATTTCACTCTCACTGGTTTTAAAAGACAAGCACTCATTATCAGGTTTGCATTGGTTAGCCGCTATTGTCGATGTAGAGAATAATAAAGCAGCAACAGCTAGTAATTTCATAATCATAAACTCATTTTTTAAGTTACATGGATTATATCAGTTAATCATAGAGAGGGTATGATTAGAATCATTTGTAAATAGCATAGTGAGGAGTATTAGGAAAAGAAAATAACCGTAGAAAATGAGGAAGTTTACGCAGCGCATATATATTTATGGGCTATCATTCGAGCTAAGCGCTAGATATCCAAGAAATACATCAGCAGTAGCCTACCGCACCAACACACTTTCAACGAAGACTTACATCACACTTGGGTAATCTGGGGAGGCTCTATCCGCGCTTCAAGAAATGGGCGACTGGGAAAACATTGATGATATTTTAAATGCGAATGGCACGAATATGACACGCAAGATAATTTAAAAATACTCACTCACACATAACGCACTGATTTAATTAGTGGGTCGTGGGGGGTTCGAACCCCCGACCAATTGATTAAGAATCAACTGCTCTGCCAACTGAGCTAACAACCCGATGCACTCATTTAACGCCTCTCATTTAGCACAGTCAACATTATTCTGCTAATTTTACTTAACCAATTAAATTTTGGTTGCTAATGTTAACTTGGTGTTATATTCAGATTAAGATATCACCACTCTGATTACAGTCAGTTAAGTTTTTCTTACACTGACTGAGATTTGTGTCACAATATTTTATGCAAACACTGTCACACAATTAAAAATACACTGTGACTGCACATAACCACTTCTTTGGATAGATACTATGGAAGAAAATCAACCCTCAACATCAACAAATCCTCCCACAGAGAGGAATCAGCTAAAACGTAGCCTCAGCAACCGACATATCCAACTTATCGCTATCGGTGGCGCGATCGGAACGGGCCTATTTATGGGCTCAGGTAAAACTATTTCGCTAGCTGGCCCTTCTATCATCTTCGTTTATATGATTATTGGGTTCATCTTGTTCTTTGTTATGCGAGCGATGGGTGAATTATTACTCTCCGATCTTAATTACAAATCATTCAGCGACTTTTCTGCCGACCTGATTGGCCCATGGGCTGGCTTCTTTGTTGGTTGGACCTATTGGTTTTGTTGGGTCATTACTGGTATTGCTGATATTGTGGCTATCACATCCTATGTCAGCTTTTGGGTGCCTGATTTCCCTGAATGGGTGACCTCTTTCATCTGTGTTGTGACGCTGTTAACACTCAATTTAGTCTCAGTCAGATTATTTGGTGAACTGGAGTTTTGGTTTGCCATGATCAAAATTGTCGCCATTATCGCGTTAATTATCGTTGGCGGCACTTTAATCGCAATGAACTTCCAATCACCGGCTGGTCATACGGCATCACTAAGCAATATCTGGAATGACGGCGGAATGTTTCCTATGGGGATTAGTGGCTTCTTTGCTGGTTTCCAGATAGCTATTTTCGCTTTTGTTGGTATTGAATTAGTGGGAACTGCTGCTGCGGAAACCCGCGATCCCGAAAAATCATTACCAAAAGCAATTAACGCCATCCCTTTTAGAATTATTGCTTTCTATGTGCTATCGCTGATAGTTATTATGGCGGTAACACCTTGGCGCACCATCTTGGCGGATAAAAGCCCATTTGTAGAGATGTTTGTCCTGATCAGCCTTCCTGCCGCAGCAAGTATTGTCAACTTTGTCGTACTTACCTCTGCGGCATCCTCTGCCAATAGTGGCGTTTTTTCTACGAGCCGCATGCTATTTGGCCTATCAAAAGAAGGCGATGCACCAAAACAGTTTAGTCGCTTATCGAAAAAAGCCGTGCCTGCAACGGGGTTAATATTTACCTGCATTTGCCTAAGTTTCGGTATTATTTTGATCTACTTTATCCCAGATATCATGCACGCTTTCACGTTGGTTACTACCGTGTCAGCAATCCTATTTATGTTTATCTGGAGCATGATCTTATATAGCTATCTCAAGTTCAGAAAAAACCGCCCACAACTTCATCAGGCCTCGCATTATAAAATGCCAGCAGGTATTGTGATGTCGTGGATTTGCTTGGCTTTCTTTGTCTTTATGGTGATCCTGCTCGCCTTCCAGCACGATACAAGGCAAGCTCTTATCGCAACGCCTGTCTGGTTTATTATTCTATTCATTGGTTACCAAGTAGTTAAACGTCGTAAGCAGACCCATTAAAGACCAGATAGCAAAGTGTTCCCATAAAATTAGATACTTTGTTCAAATAACTTATCAGGCCTGATTTCAATACACTTCTGAACTCAGGCCTTTTAACGTTTATCTGTGTCGTAATGGCTTATCCATTCATATCCATAGCCTACCGATATGGCATATTTCTGCGCCAAATATGCTCAGCTCAAACTTCTTCATTTGTGCGAGTACATTTTCAATGCACTTTTTCCTAGCCATGCAGGCACCTTCTGTTAATGACGCCATTGACTTAAATTAGCATAGAGAATTTATATCTACGGACTATTAAGAATTTGAGCTGTTATTTATTAATTTATTTTGATATTACTTTGAAAGAGGTAAGTCACGAACTTGCCAGTAAAGTTCACTTTATCTCTAATGGGCAACGTTAAATTAAAGGTAAAAAAATGGCAGATTTATCCACATTAACTCTTTTTCATGATCCTACTTCAGAGCCAAGCAGAGCCGTTCACTGGCTTTGTATTGAAGCTAATATTCCCATCAATATCAAATACACATGGTTGACGCGGGGAGAACATCTTTCTAATGAATTTTTAGCCGTCAATCCGTTGCATCAGATACCCGCAATGCAGTACGACGATTTTTGCCTTTCCGAAGCAACGGCAATCATGAACTATCTTACAGATATTCACGGTTGCAGTGATAAATGGTTTGGAGCAACCCATCGAGCTAAGGCTGTCATCAATAAACATTTGTCTTGGTATCATACGAATCTTCGTAAAATATCAACATTGGAATATTTTCTTCCCGTACTGTTAATGCCTGCATATCTTGGGGTGGCAAAACCATCGGTCAATGAGATTGAAGCCAAATTAAATGCACTTCATGATATGTTTGCAAATTTAGATTTTCTGCTTGAAGGCAAAAATTTCTTAGCAGGAAGTGATATTTCCGCCGCAGATTTACTCTACGCTTGCGATATTTTTGCTTTAAGGATTGACCCCAATTTTAAGCAAATGATAGAAAAATACCCCAATATCCGTGGCTGGTTAACAAAACTTGAATCAAGGCCAAGTTATGAGCTTTCACATAAAGCATGGGATCATATTGTTCCGCAAATATTGGCACTAAACGGTGGGTCTAAGGGGTCTCCAGAGTGGATTGCGGATACTTGTGAGAAAGTCATCGGGTAACAAAAGCAAATAAGCGATTTAGACAAGCCTAGAGGAAGCAAGCTGAGCGCCTTACTCAAAGAAAATACTCAATTGGCTTATTTGTTCCGATTATTTTTACTGTCATTTACCGTGAAAAAACAACCAAAAAACTCAAATTTGAATGCTCATAAAATGAGACTATTTAAAAATAAAATCAATGAAAAAGATCCATTAGTCATTTTATATTTGCTCATAACCCCCAATAGTTGGTTACCCAACTATTGGGGGTTACTTTATTTTATCAATTATTTCATTTTATATTCCGCTTCAGCCTCATCAAAGCGGGCTTGAGCAGCGGCACTTGGCGCTTTAGTTATCATACTGACCACAATAATTGCAATTGTTGCAAGGATAAAACCAGGGATGATTTCATACAGATCAAACCATTTATATTTCATCCAGACTAATACGGTAACGGCACCAACAACCATCCCCGCAAGTGCACCTGTACGAGTCATTCGTTTCCATAACACAGAAATCAAGACGACTGGCCCAAATGCGGCACCAAAGCCAGCCCATGCGTTACTCACTAATGCTAACACCTTGTTATTCGGGTCACGTGCAATATAGATAGCAATCGCAGCCACTACCAGAACCATGATCCGCCCTACCCAAACCAGCTCTTTTTGGCTCGCATTTTTACGCAGGAACGGCTTGTATAAGTCCTCGGTTAACGCACTTGCGCACACAAGTAATTGACAGCTTAATGTACTCATAACCGCCGCTAAAATAGCAGAGAGTAAGATACCTGCAACCCATGGGTTAAACAGTATTCCTGCAAGCTCCATAAAAATACGTTCGTTATTTCCCATCACCGATGAGGCTAACGCAGGGTTAATTTCGAAGTAAGCAATACCAAAGAAACCAACCGCAGTTGTTCCTCCAAGGCAAAGGATCATCCATGTCATACTAATACGACGCGCAGAGCGAATCGTGCGATGTGAATCAGCAGCCATAAAACGCGCTAAGATATGAGGCTGACCAAAGTAACCTAGCCCCCACCCTAATAATGAAATAATCGCAACAAAATTCAACCCCTTAAACATATCTAAGTATTCAGGGTTTTTCGTTTGAATAACATCGATTGCAGTATCTAGTCCACCTAATGAGAAAATGATCACAATAGGCGTTAAAATAAGTGCAAATATCATCAATGAGGCTTGCACTGTATCAGTCCAACTGACAGCTAAGAAGCCACCAAGGAAGGTATAAGCGATAGTTGCTAACGCACCAAGCCACATAGCTTTTTCATAGCTAATATTAAAAGTACTTTCAAACAGTAATCCCCCAGCAACAACACCAGAGGCACAATAGATAGTAAAGAAAACAAGAATTACAACAGCAGAGATAATGCGTAAAATTTTACTATTATCCTCAAAGCGACTGGTAAAGTAGTCAGGTAGCGTCAATGCATTATTATTTTTTTCCGTTTGAACCCGCAAACGCCCAGCAACAAATAACCAGTTAAGATATGCCCCCAAGCTCAGCCCGATAGCAATCCAACTTTCTGAAATCCCAGCGAGGAAAATAGCACCAGGTAGCCCCATCAACAACCAACCACTCATATCAGAGGCCCCTGCTGAAAGTGCTGTGACTACACTACCTAAACTTCGTCCACCGAGAATGTAATCATCGAAATTCTTCGTTGAACGATAAGCTAAATAACCAATAAGTAACATGCCAGTAATATATACGATGAACATAATGATCATCGGAGTGCTTACAGTCATCCGTCTTCTCCATAGAATAGTTATCTTCTTTGGTTGTTGCACTAAATTGCACGCAAGCAAATTAAATAATAAATATAGTGTGTGTTGTGTTTGTATTTAGTTGCACTTGATTAAAAATGCTACCTTAGCATGCTAGACAATCTCATTTCCGATTAACAAGAAATTAACGTTATTTTGTTCAATAAACGATATCCGTATCACAAATGTTAAATTTTTGATGCAAGAATTAATCAATTCACTCACAACTTACCTAGCAAAGAGAATCAATAACTTATTAATTTTCAATCAAAACTAGCAAAATCCATTTCTAACCATCTCATTTTACAAATAAAAATACGATATATTTCACAATTCCTTTAGAATAGGCTTTAACAACGTTGCACAAAGTTGCAACATCATGCTATTGATGTGTAACTTTTTTGTTTCTAGTAGCTAATTATTTAGAGGAAATGGGATGAGTAGTACGACAACTATGGGTGTGAGACTTGATGAAGCGACTCGTGAACGCATTAAAACTGCTGCTCAACGTCTTGACCGCACGCCGCATTGGCTAATTAAACAAGCCATATTTAATTATCTTGAACAGCTTGATAATCAACAGTTCATCCCTGAGATTTCCTCGGGACAAGATAACAAAGATGGCCAAATATCAGAAGAAGAATCCGTTACTGAATCGAATTATCAGCCTTTTTTGGATTTCGCTGAACATATTTTACCTCAATCGGTTAAACGCTCAGCGATTACATCTGCTTATCGTATTCCTGAAACACAAGCACTGCCGATGTTGCTACAACAAGCACAACTCCCCGCAGAGCAAGCAGATGCCGCCCATAAGTTGGCTTATTCCATCGCAGAAAAATTACGTAATCAAAAAAATGGGATTGGCCGCTCTGGTTTAGTTCAAGGCTTATTGCAAGAGTTTTCACTCTCTTCACAAGAAGGTGTTGCACTCATGTGTTTGGCTGAAGCTTTATTACGTATTCCTGATAAAGCAACACGAGATGCACTCATCCGCGATAAAATCAGTACAGGTAATTGGCAATCTCATTTGGGCCAAAGTAGCTCCATGTTTGTTAATGCAGCAACTTGGGGATTACTATTTACAGGCAAACTGGTTTCGACTCACAATGAAGCCAAGCTATCTAGCTCATTGAACCGTATTATTAGTAAAAGTGGCGAACCATTAATTCGCAAAGGCGTTGACATGGCAATGCGCTTAATGGGAGAGCAATTTGTTACTGGCGAAACAATTGCACAAGCATTAGCGAATGCAAGGAAGCTGGAAGAAAAAGGTTTCCGCTACTCTTATGATATGTTGGGCGAAGCGGCGTTAACAGAAAAAGATGCTCAAGATTATATGGTATCCTACCAACAGGCGATCCATGCTATCGGTAAAGCATCGAATGGCCGCGGTATCTATGAAGGACCGGGGATCTCTATCAAGTTATCAGCCTTACACCCTCGTTACAGCAGAGCGCAATACTCTCGCGTAATGGAAGAGCTATACCCTCGTTTGCTATCACTCGTATTACAAGCCCATCAATATGATATTGGAATTAATATTGATGCTGAAGAGGCAGACCGTTTAGAAATCTCCCTCGACCTACTCGAAAAACTTTGCTTTGAGCCGCAACTTGCAGGTTGGAACGGTATTGGTTTTGTTATTCAGGCGTACCAAAAACGTTGCCCATTCGTGATTGATGCAATTATTGATCTTGCTGAACGAAGCAAACGCCGCTTGATGATCCGCCTAGTTAAAGGGGCTTATTGGGACAGTGAAATTAAGCGCGCTCAAATTGATGGTTTAGAAGGCTACCCTGTTTATACGCGTAAAGTGTATACCGATGTTTCATACCTCGCATGCGCTCGCAAATTGTTGTCAGTACCAAATCTGATTTACCCACAATTTGCAACTCATAACGCCCATACGCTGGCTGCAATTTACCAAATTGCAGGTAAAAACTACTATCCAGGTCAATATGAATTCCAATGCCTACATGGAATGGGTGAGCCATTATATGAACAAGTTGTCGGGAAAGTTGCTGATGGTAAACTCAACCGCCCTTGTCGTATCTATGCACCTGTCGGAACACACGAAACCTTATTGGCTTATTTAGTCCGTCGCTTACTCGAAAATGGGGCGAATACCTCATTTGTGAACCGCATTGCTGATGCGACCATTCCACTTGATGAACTAGTATCTGATCCTGTCAAAGACGTATTAGAGTTATCGAAAGCAGAAGGACAAATTGGGTTACCTCACCCTAAAATAGCCCTTCCTCGTGACTTGTATGGAAAGAATCGTGTCAACTCAATGGGGCTAGACCTCTCCAATGAACATCGCTTAGCATCGCTTTCTAGCGCACTTTTAACCGCAGCGATGCAAGAAAAATTAGCTCAACCACTACTTGGTGGGGAATATCAACTGGCTAAATCAGCCGAAAATGCGCTTCCAGTGATTAACCCAGCATGCCATTCTGACATTGTCGGTCATGTTCGTGAAGCAACGTTGGAAGAAGCAGAGCATGCATTAAACATCGCCAATGATGCAGGAGCTATTTGGTTTGCGACTCCACCGTCAGAGCGTGCAGCTATCCTCTTACGTGCCGCAGACATCATGGAGCAACAATTACAGCCTCTACTTGATGTACTGGTTCGTGAAGCGGGGAAAACCTACGCTAACGCGATTGCAGAGGTTCGTGAAGCCGTTGATTTCTTGAATTATTATGCAACTCAAGTCCGCGATGACTTTGATAACAATACCCATCGACCGTTAGGCCCTGTGGTTTGCATTAGTCCATGGAACTTCCCTCTAGCAATTTTCACCGGACAGATTGCGGCAGCTCTCGCAGCAGGTAACACGGTATTAGCGAAACCCGCAGAGCAAACACCACTGATCGGCTCAATTGCAGTATCAATGCTCCATCAAGCCGGTATTCCACATGAAGTATTGCAATTTTTACCGGGTAAAGGGGAAACGATTGGTGCGAAATTAGTGGGTGATGCAAGAGTTCGTGGTGTAATGTTTACAGGCTCTACGGAAGTTGCTGGATTGCTGCAACGTAATATTGCGGGAAGGCTGGATGCTCAAGGACGTCCAACCCCACTCATCGCAGAAACTGGCGGATTAAATGCGATGATCGTCGATTCGTCGGCCTTAACAGAGCAAGTCGTGACAGATGTTGTCGCTTCTGCTTTTGATAGTGCAGGTCAACGCTGCTCCGCCCTACGTATTTTATGTATCCAAGAAGATGTCGCTGATCGCACAATTCGTATGTTAAAAGGTGCGATGGAAGAGTGCCGTATGGGCAATCCAGAGCACCTTTCTACGGATATCGGGCCGGTTATCGATAATGAAGCTAAAGAGAATATTGAACAGCATATCCAGCAAATGCGTAGCAAAGGTAAAGAGGTCTTCCAAGCTGTATTTGACAATATTGATGACCTACGTGAGCAGTCCGAAGGTACTTATGTTAAACCAACACTGATTGAGTTAGACAACGTTGGCGAATTGAAAAAGGAAATATTTGGTCCTGTATTACATGTGGTACGCTACAAGCGCGAACAACTCACCGATCTTATTGAACAAATTAATGCGGCAGGATATGGGTTAACACTTGGTGTTCATACCCGTATTGATGAGACTATCAATCAAGTCGTTATGAAAGCAAAAGTCGGTAACTTATATGTCAACCGCAATATGGTAGGTGCTGTAGTTGGCGTTCAACCATTTGGTGGTGAAGGCCTCTCTGGTACCGGACCTAAAGCCGGTGGCCCACTTTATCTCTATCGGTTGTTAAGTGAACGCCCTGATAATGCGGTATCACGTACACTCGAAAGACAAGACAATGAGTTAGCAATGGATGCCAGCGCAAGACCACAACTCCTCGAACCTTTTGATGCCTTCTCGTCATGGTTGGAGAAGCAAGAAAATCGCATCGAACCGGCTATCTTTGAGCAGTTTGCACGTCATGCACAGGCGGGGACTTCGCGTTTATTACCTGGGCCTACAGGGGAAAGAAACACTTATACTTTAACGCCTCGAGGCACTATTTTATGTCTCAGTGATAACGAGAAAGACTGCTTAGTGCAATTGGCGGGAGTTCTTGCGAGTGGCTGCCAAGCATTATGGCCAGAAAGCGAAATACACCAAAAACTGTATAAGTCGCTACCTGAAAAAGTGCGTAACGCAGTTTCAATCACCAAAGATTGGCAAGAGTATAACGGACATATTGAAGCGGTTATTTACCATGGTGACAGCGATCAACTCAAAATCGTCTGTGAAACGGTTGCCAAACGTAAAGGCCCGATTATCTCTGTTCAAGGCTTTGAACGAGGTGAAACTAACTTACTGCTAGAAAGATTAGTTCATGAGCGCTCACTAAGCGTCAACACCGCTGCTGCTGGTGGTAATGCAAGCTTAATGACAATTGGCTAATTAACCACAGCCTGAGCCTAAAAAATATTGGGGTCAGGCTGTTTTTTTGGTTTTCAGAATACCTCAATTGATCAGACTCCCTACCCTCAATAACACGCTCCTATTCACGCTTTAATCACTTACCATTATTACTGGCGCTTTATGATATTGGTTAATTAAGAGCGAATTATACTCAATAAACAATAGTCATTATTGCTTATTCTTTATATGACTTAATTGGTCAAAATAATATCTATATTCTGATTCAGGAGTATTAAACTAATAAATATTTGGCAGTGTAATTGGTAATTGAATAATAAAAGTGGGCTTATTTAAAGGGAAAAGCAAAAAGGTGCCCAAAATGGACACCTGACATATTTTAACTATAACATTTTAAGCAAGCACTTGACTTGCTCTGATGCTATTGATTAATTTTTCTCTGATTCCCAGTATAAATATTGCTCATATTTACGGAGCGCAATATTATAATTACTGAAAGCCGATTCAGTCATTTTATCGCTTAATTGCTCTTGGATTTTGCTTGTAGTGAACTCTTTCATTGAGAAGTTTGATGATGAGAGTAGTTCATCTAGGCGGCGCAAACGAACAACATATTCACGAACGGTACTATGGCTCATTTCAGTCTGTAAAAATAAATACTGCTTAAATGACATAATATCAAAGAAGTCAGTATTACTATTGCAATAAATTTCGCTGCAGAAACGACAAAGTGCAGTAAATTTATCCTGTAACTCAAGCCAAGTATTTTCATCGACCAACTCAGTCATCTCAGCAATAGCTTCTTTATTCAAGATACTATCGTTAAAAACGAGAGAGATACGATCCAATGTTTTATGACAATGTGCACAATGTGTTTGGCTGTGTTTAAAGTCTTTAATATAACGACTCAGAGGCCGTTTCTTAACAATAGAAGCAGACATGATGATAAAGCCCTGTGTGTAAGTCTAAAATTAAAATTGTAGCGTGACATGTCACGTTACATTCTGATTATGCCCATAGCATTATTATTATCCGCTATGTTGCATAGTGATACAGATATACCTATATCAAGCTATTTACTTTCACTTAAGGTAAGCATTCATACTAAAAAAACACCGTATGCACTACTTCCCTCTGTGAAATGCATTCTATCGCGTCTATCGCTCTTTGGCGAATTTCTGCGAAGACTAGAGTTTGGTACGAATTTGATTTAGCGTCAACCTATTAAACCAGTCTTTTATTGTCTTTGCATAAAATCAAAGCACGATGAAATTTTATAAGACGCTCACCATACCAACCACTAGGACAGAAACTTTACTGATATTCACCAGTGCATTCAATGGAAATTTAATTTAAAAATCAGTTCTATAGATAAATTGACGCTAAAATAGCAAAAGTGTGACGCAAATCACTTAGCATAACTAAAATTTAACTATTTATGCCGTAGTTGTTTATTTTTTAAATAGTCCATAAGCTACTATAAACACTAAGATGTAAATTATTTTTTACATTTATATGACAATTACACATATGAATTTATTTTCTGATTATATGCAAAATAGTTATAGTTTATAGCAAAAAAGTCTATTAGGTTTATAGAACTTACTTAATGTTCTTCCAGAAAACCAGTAACTTAATGATATACAGCAAGTATATTCCTCTACGTACTTACTCATAGAAAAGGATAGTGAGTTCATCGAACGATGAAAAAAGCATCATAGAAAATGTCACGCCATCCACATTTTCTGTGGGTAAAACCCCCTTCAATCTGTGGATAACTTTCTTGGTAAGTGATGAAATGGCACTTTGCATTATCTGAATGAAAAACAAGCGACTCGCGGCAACTGTTCTAACGGCTCTCAATATCCAACAAGTGGATCAGGTACACATATCGTACTTTCAATAACACATTTTCATTGTTCTTATTCCAAGCCTTATTTAATGAATAACTCGTATTATTTAGACTAAAAAACCAAATAGTAAATTTATAACGATAAAAATATTTATTTTTGATTAACTTATAAACGATTTGTCGAGTTATTTTTTAGGATTTGTCACGTTTGATATTGCAGCAATCTCTTATATACTCGATTTTGCTACTTCAATAACAAATAATTTTAAGGTTGATTATGAAAAAGTTAATTTTAGCTTGCGGTATGGGTTTAATGGCATTGACTATCACTGCTTGCTCTGAAGAAGAGAAAAAAGCAGAAGTAGTTGCAGGTGCAACTGAGACTTGTAACGCATATTTTGCTGAAGTGGATGGTTTAATCGCTAAAGCTTCTGAAGATCCACAAGCAAAAACTCAACTGGACTCAATGAAAGGCCAGCTGGAAGAAGGTAAAAAGCAAATTGCAGCATTACCTAAAGATCAGCAAGATAAAGCTTGCCAACAAGGTATTGATGCACTGAAACAAATGAAATCTGTATTAGGTCTGCAATAATCAGATATCTTTGAAAATATGGAGCCATTAATCCTTGGCTCCATCACTCATAGCGAATCTCTTCATATCTTCCAATCGATGACATCCACGAAACGTATTATTGTTTTTTGAAAGTAATTTCATCTCTATTTACCTACTATAAATTATACGGAAAAAACAGTCATTGCGTGGCTATTAGACGCTATTTTAGATAATACGAAATAACCTATTAAGATTCATTTTAATCGTAATCTAAATAACCACGTAATGATTAGATTTAAGGTCCTTTTAAATAGAGATTATTCAAAAGGGGAAAATATGAAATTTTATCTAACATCCACACCCACTAAAGCCTACGAAAGTGATACCTTTTTAAGAAAAATTAACAGTAAAGATAAGTTTATTGTCACTGTAGAGTCCGATAATAATGAATTAAAAGTTACCCCTCAAATAGCACCTAAAATAAACTATATTAAAAACACCCCTTTTGAATTAAAGAAAACATTAGAATTTGATATTAATCATATTCATGATAGCGTGAATCATTCCATCTCAGCATCTTTCCAAGATACCCTATCGAGTTTGACACGTGGGAAGCTTCCGTTTTTTAATCAAAAAGAAAAATCGAAGATCTATGAAAAGATTGTTGATGAATTTATCTTGCAAGAACAAAAAACCTATGTTTGCTCAATTATTAACAAAGAAATAGATAAAATAAACAGTCAAATTTTAACAAAAAACCAAGTTAACGATAAAAAAGAAAATATTATTACTAAAGCGGATAAAGCCAAAATATTTTCACAGATAGAGCAGTCTCATGGCATATACCTTGGTGTCGACTTTGATACGCTAGCTCAACCCTCAATTAAGGGGGCCGTTATCTCTGTCAAAGAGCTAGAAAGCAAGCTACACATTCTCGCAAAAGAGTTCTCGGACGGAAATAGCCTAGTGAGAGGCCAAATTAAAGAACTATGTTTAAACACAATTAGTGATTATATTTTCTCACACTATTACCCGAATATCTCATTAAGCAAGATCAGAGAAGATACGGCAACCCTCATCAATAATATTGTTATCGAGAAGTCCAAGCAACAACCATTAATTTTTGTTTGATAAATAAAAAGCAGTAAAGTAATCTTATATCACTTTACTGCTTTATTATGCCCCTTATATTACAACCAATTACCAAACCGTTTAATATAAAACTGTTTCATTAACTGAGCGACAATACAATAACTGACTAGAGTTAACACCAGCCAAGGGAAATATTCAATTGGTAATGGCTGTAATCCAATCATTTCACCAAATGGCGAGAATGGAATATATAAACCTAGTACCATAATAAACCCGGTGGTTAATAATACAGGTAATGCTGCTGTACTTTGGATAAATGGGATCTTTTGAGTCCGTAACATATGAACGACTAATGTTTGTGATAATAATCCCTCGACAAACCAGCCTGATTGGAATAATGCTTCATGAGCAACCGTATTGGCCTGAAATACATACCACATCAGTGCAAATGTAGTGATATCAAATATGGATGATGTTGGCCCAATCCAAACCATAAAACGGCCAATGTTTTTTGCATCCCATTTACGGGGACGTTTTAAAAACTCTTTATCCATTTTGTCCCAAGGTAAAGCCAACTGGGAAATATCATACAATAAATTTTGCACTAACAGGTGGATGGCTAGCATCGGCAAAAAAGGAATAAATGCACTTGCAATCAATACCGAGAAGACATTTCCAAAATTGGAACTCGCGGTCATATTCAAATATTTAATGATATTGCCGAACGTTTCCCTTCCTTTAATTACGCCCTGCTCAAGAACCATTAAATCCTTTTCTAGCAGAATAATATCAGCGGATTCTTTCGCAATATCGCTACCTGTATCAACAGAAATTCCGACATCCGCATCACGAAGTGCGGGCGCATCGTTAATGCCATCACCTAAAAAACCTACTGTATGGCCATTCGCCTGTAGTAATTTTAAAATTTTGGATTTTTGTAAAGGTGTTAATTTACAGAATACCGATACCTGCTCTACTTTTTGTTTTAACGCCTCATCGGTCATTGCCTCGACTTCAAGGCCAGTCATAATTTCGCTAATACTTATCCCAACGTCACGGCAAATTTTTTCCGTAATGATGGCATTGTCACCTGTTAATACTTTTACGGTTACCCCATTGTCTCGCAATGCGGCAATTGCTGAAATTGCACTTTCTTTTGCAGGGTCGAGGAATGTCAAAAGACCACGTAATTCAAGCTGCTGCTCAGCTTGGGCTGAAAGAGGTAAACAAGCCTCATCTTCATTTAAGTGACGAGTTGCAAGTAATAAAACGCGAAAACCTTGACGATTATAGTCACTCACTAACTCACTGATTTGCTTCCTAGCTTGTGAATCTAATAAGAGCGATTGACCATTTTGCTGATAGCTTGTGCATACCGCTAGCATCTCTTCCGCCGCACCTTTGCATATCAACAGAGCCTCACCTTCCGCTGTTTTTACCGTGACAGAAAGTTTACGACGAATAAAATCAAACGGTAACTCATCGATTTTTTGATAAGCACGTAACTGTTCAATCTCCTGTTTCCCTCTTCCTCGGCGAATAATTGCCTGATCCATCATATTTTTCGTGCCGCTTTGATTAAAACTATTTAACCACGCGAGCTGAAGGATTTGGTTATCTTTCTGCCCTGCACTATCTAAATAATGCTCTAATATGATCTTATCTTGCGTTAACGTGCCTGTTTTATCTGTACAAAGGACATCCATTGCCCCAAAATTTTGAATCGCATTAAGCCTTTTAACAATCACCTTGTGTTTAGACATGGCGATCGCCCCTTTGGCTAAATTAGAGCTAACAATCATAGGCAGCATTTCAGGTGTGAGGCCGACTGCAACAGCAAGAGAGAATAGTGTCGCTTCAAACCAATCGCCTTTTGTAAAACCGTTAATCAACAAAACAATCGGAACCATCACCAACATAAAGCGAATAAGTAACCAACTCACACTACTGACTCCACGATCAAATGCAGTTTGTGCACGGGTTCCTACGATTGATTTTGCCAATGAGCCAAGGTAAGTTTTTGCCCCTGTGGCAACCACAATACCTCTTGCTGCCCCACTGGTAACATTGGTTCCCATTAAACAAATATTGGAAATCTCCAATAATTCATTTTCCGTTGGCGAAACCGTTTCAAGACTTTTAGCACTAACATCCCCCAAAGTGTCATATTTCTCTACAGGAATTGATTCCCCTGTTAATATGGCCTGACTGATAAAGAGGTCGCGAGACTCAACGAGTTTGAGATCTGCTGGAACCATATCCCCTGCCGATAACAGTACAATATCTCCCGGCACTAAACACTTTATTGGAATTTCTTTACGGACTGAGCGCCCTGTTTGGTTATCACGACGAAATACGGTTGCTGTCGTACGAACAAGTGACTTTAACGCCTCCGCGGCCTTATTAGTTCGATACTCCTGCCAAAATCGCAATAATCCGCTTAGCAAAACCATCGTGACAATAATAATCACGCCCGTTAAATCAGTCTCTTCACCGTGTCGTTCTGGGATCAGGTAATCGGTGAAAAAACTCACTACAGCCAACGTCATTAAAACAAAAATAAAGGGATTCTTAAATGAAGAGAGTAGCTGTTTCCATGCTGGAGGGGCCTTTTCATGAGCGACTTCATTTTCCCCCACAGAGACTAATCGGTCGAGTGCTTCATTCTCGGATAAACCAAGTAAATGAGTTTGATACGCATTCAGCACTTGCTCTACTGTTTTGTTTGCTTGTTCGCCAACAATAAATTTTTGGTGTCCAGTCACTTTGGCATTTTTGCCAGTTCTGTGTTGATGCCTGATTTCAGTCATAACGTTTATCTCTACTAGGCACTTTGCGTGCGGCTTAAAACGCTATCTAACTGAAAATAAATTATTTATTCATAGTTAGATAGCTCCTGTATTGGCTCCATGACGGAGGGTGATCGTCCATTGCGGCTCCTTTTGTTAATGATGATCTGGCATTCAGGCTGGCAGCTCTGATGCGACTTTCCAATTGATTGCGCTAACACTCTGTTCAAGACTGATCCGACACACTAGCGCTTCAATTTCTTTCTGTTCCGCTGGCGTCGCTAAAAACTCCGCGAGCACCTCTAACTGTTCAGGTTTCAATGTATCGGCACTGCTTAATGACTGTAGACGAATATTTAACCCATTGATGGCCTGTAAAATTAAAGTTCTCACTAAGATTTCGTCTTCTTGATGGCACATCACGCGGATCTTATAGCGCTGCGCTATATCAATCGCCTGCTGCTGTGGCTGTTTGTTAATACGTTGTGCTGCCTCTCGCAGTAAGATATTGGCGCACAAGATAAGCATGGTTGCCATGGTCGCTAAAGAATATTGGCCAAGTCCACATAACACACCAATCCCCGCTGAGCACCAAAGGGTTGCCGCCGTATTCAAACCACGGATATTCATTCCTTCACGCATAATGACACCAGCGCCAAGAAAACCGATCCCTGACACGACTTGTGCCGCAATTCGTCCGGGGCTATCAGGTGAAGTTGTCACTGAGCTTAAAATAAATACAGCCGCCCCAGTTGCAACTAAGGCATTAGTGCGTAGCCCTGCCATACGTTGACGCCATTGACGCTCAGCGCCGATTAATGCTCCTAGGCACATTGCAGAAACTAAATTGAAAATATCAGGAGTAAATAACATGATTGTTCCTCCAAAAATAATTTGGATATATCAGTCATATTTCAAGCCACAGTGTTTTTAACAATATTTATTCACCGCAGAGGCATCATTAGCTATACCTCTGGCAATGTATTCTCTTGCTGCTTCACTGCATCTCAAATTATTTTGGGTAGATGAAAATATGGAAAATAAATTCCATATAGCCTTAAAGTGAATAATAAAATAATTATTCAGACGTTATAGGCATATACCCGGAGGAAATAATGAATAGAAATAGAGCTTCATGATTTTTACTCACAAAATAACAATAAGCTATTGATAGCTCATCACTTTATATTAAGGAGTATCGCGTGCATTTACGCTCGATACTGCCCGCCATGGTGGCAAGCAGTTAAATAGAAAGGTAATTAATTACTTGCCAATAAATTTAGTGTTTGTGTTACAACTCTGACTGTCCAAGTAATTATCTCCTAAGAAAATTTGCAAGAAGTATAGATTGCGTCATTTATGAAGTAAAGCTTTAAAAAAATATTTAACAAATTTAACTTTCAATAGGGCTGACAAATACGCCTTCACCACCCTCTTTTTCGTTAAAAAACCAAATACCGCCCGGGTACTCTGGCAAGGAAACTAAATACATTGTACCTTCATTAAAAGGCTCAATTAACAATATCTTCCCTTCACGACGACTCTGTCCGTCTGTTTTAACATAAACACGATCATGAATTTTCATTGATGGCGGTCTCCAGTAAAAAAAATCCTCTGAAGCCTAGTTTAGCGGGTATGAAAAAGCCCGTCATTAAAAATGACGGGCTTTAGAAAATCAGTTAAGCAATTAAGCTTAGATTGCAGTTACGTTAGCAGCTGCTGGGCCTTTCGCACCATTTTCAATGGTGAATTCAACTTGCTGGCCTTCTGCCAGAGTTTTGAAACCAGCGCCCTGAATGGCAGAGAAGTGAACGAAAACGTCTTTGCTACCATCAGCAGGAGTGATGAAACCGAAGCCTTTAGACTCGTTGAACCACTTAACTTGACCTTTCATTTTGTCGGACATTTGACTTTTCCTATATAACATCAAAAAAACTTGCCTTTTCGGCATATATGGGCCAGAGTCAACTATTTAATCAGGAAAAAACCAAGATGAAGCGTCACGGTCAAAGGCTATCTGGGATAACTTTCTTCTTTAGAACACAAACTCAGTAATCGTACATCAAATAGGACTGCTAAACAGGCCGAGACTCATTAACTCATGAGTTAAGGATAATAGCAACTATTTTATATAGATTACCCCTAAAAAAATGCTGTTTTTTAAGTTACGTCACTTTTCACGCGGTTAACCGAACAAATTTTTTCGCATTTTGTTGATAGATTAAAAGATTTATTGAACAAATATCCCATTTGTCAGTGAGATTATTCTTATACAGTGACAATTACACTCAAAATTTTTTACAACTGATATATAACAATTCAACTTACGCATGATACTCTTCAAGGTATAGATGCCTTTACAGAGAGCTATCACATTATGGATATCATCAAAAAAATACTTATTGAAGATTTAGACACCATCAATAAAAAAGAAAAACGCGATGGCAAACCTTACTTCAACAGTCAATTCATCGCAAATCATCCTTACCTGTGTATCGGTATGGTCGCGGCCTATATTCCATTAGCAATTTTGGTTTTATATGCCCCTTATTTTGGTCTGTATTGGATGCTAGGTTTTACCGCACTATTTGTTATATTAGCTGCTGTCTTATTATTTGATATTAAACCTGTTTACCGTTTTGAAGATATTGGCGTGCTCGACCTGCGTGTTTGTTATAATGGCGAGTGGTTTGTTACCGAGCAAGTTTCTGATGCATCAATTCAAAAGATACTTGATTCAAATGAAGTCAATCATGCAATTAAGCAAGAAATAACCCGTTTGCTAGAACTTAAAGGGATGCTTTCATTTTATGATATTTATCATATTGCCTATCCTGAGATCCCATCACAGGCAAAGGCCCCTTTAATGACTCAGAATAAAGCGCAATATCAATAAGCTAGTATGAAAATCAACCATAATGCACAGTCAGTAATCAAACAGATTATTTTTGTGTTTTTATCGTTGACAGTCTGAGGCGATACCGTTAATATTCGCCTCGTTCTCAGGAACACAACAATTCCTCCATAGTTCAGTCGGTAGAACGGCGGACTGTTAATCCGTATGTCGCTGGTTCAAGTCCAGCTGGAGGAGCCAAATTTTGAAAGCCCGCTTTATAGCGGGCTTTTGCTATTTAAGCAACCGCATTTTTTAAGAATGCATTACGCCAATGCTGAACCCCCTGCGCATTTCGCTGATATTGCCTTATCGGCGCTAGCACCAAACTAAAAAAGGCAAAGTAGCCTTCGCACAATTGGTTACGTCCAAATTGATTCAAATGAGCCGGGCAACCGCCTTGGCAAACCATTTTAACCGAGCATTGTTGGCACTCTTTGCGTCGACTCTTATTTTGCCCAAAAGGCAACGAGATAGATGCCTCAACAAAATCACTAAATCCTTGCTGCCCATTAAATTGACCAAGATAGTGACTTTGATTTGCTTGATGATCGCAAGCGTAAATCTCGCCTTGAGTTCCCATCATCATATTCGTGCCACAGCGTTCTGAATGAACACAAGTACTGCTCACCTGAGTAAAGTATTGGCTATATACCTGTTCAATGTTCATCACAAAAACACGCCCGATATGCCCTGACGCTTGCCACTGTTGATACACTGAGCTTAAAAATAGCCCCCAATTATTCGCACTGAGTGTGAATCCTTGATGGATAGCATCCCCCTCCAGCATAAGGGGTTGAAATTGAATATAGCGAATACCAAGTTGTACAAAATGAAGGTAAATCTCTTTGCCTAAATGAGCGACACCATCGTGTACCACCGTCAATATATTGAATTCAATGTCAAACTGTTGCAGTAGTGCGATCCCTTTTATTACGGAGGCATAGCTGCCACTATTTCCCCTTCTATCATGACGGTATTGATCATGGATAGATTCGGGGCCATCAAGGCTCACGCCAATAACAAAATCATGTTGTTTCAAAAAACGGCACCAAGAAGGCGTTAATAACGTCGCATTCGTTTGCAACGTGTTAATAATACGCACTCCGTGAGGCGCATATTTTTGCTGTAACGCAATCGCGCGCTTATAAAAATCTAACCCCGCTAATAACGGCTCTCCACCTTGCCAGACAAAATTGATCTCTTTGGTGTAAGCCGGCTGGGCAGCTATATAATTTTTAATAAATGGCTCCAACATGGCTTTGAGCATTGGCGCCGCTTTCTGCTCATTATGCTGGGGGTAATAACAATAATCACACTTTAAATTACATCCCGAACCAACAGGCTTTAATAAAATATGAAAAGGAATTGCTGATTTTAATGATTTCCCCTGCAATCTGGGAGGGTCATAAAAAGAAATTTTCATATTAACCTCCCATCATTTCACCTTTGCAGGCTCAATACGCTTATTTGTCTTCGGATCTATGCCGATATAGTTCCCTGTAGACTCATCGACACCGATGTAATCGATAGCCTCTCCTTTCGCTTCAATAATCATGCCGGTCTTGGCAAATTGTTCATATTTCTTTTGCAGCTTTTGCACAATTTCAGGGTGTTTTGCCGCTAAATCACGGGTTTCAAGTGGATCTTCTTTTAAATTGAAAAGTTGCCAAGGAGCCATTTCTGCTTTTGGAGAGGCTTTCACTAAACGCCTTAATTTCCAATCGCCTTCGACTAACGCCGCTTGATTATGTAATTCGACACCAAATAGCTGCCGTGGATTAACAGTCGATTTGCCAAGGAAATGGGATTTAAAGCTCGTACCTAACATCGGTAATGGATGGATATTTTTGATCTGCTTATTAGCATCAATACCAGCAAATTCATATAGCGTTGGGGCAATATCGTAAACCGCCATCGGTGTTTTATCTATACTCCCCGCCTTACCAATACCCGGCCCAGTGATAATTAAATCGGTATTGATCCCCCCTTGAGCACTGGTCGTTTTATGGTAATTGGCATAAGGTGCATTACTGACATTCGCCCATTGAGGCCCCACAGAGACAAACGAATTCTTACGCCCAAGATTTTCATAGCTATTATCAAACTGTTTCCAATATTCAGGGTCTGACTCATAATAAAAACCGGATGCAGGGTTTGCACCATTATCTGTCGCAAAAATAATAATCGTATTTTTATCTCTCCCCGTCTCTTTTAGCGTATTAATAACGCCACCAATTTGATCGTCCATATAGGCAATCATTGCAGCATATACTTGCATCGTTTTAGCTGCATAGCGCTTTTCTTCAGGGGTTAATTGTTCCCATTCCTTATCCAAATTTAATTTCGGCATCGGTGTTTTATCGTTAATAATCCCTAATTCTTTCAAGCGATTTATTCTTTGCCGATAAATTTTGCCAAATCCTTCGTCATATTTTCCGTCAAATTTACGGATCCAGTCATCAGGCGCTTGGATAGGATCATGAGGTGCGGTGAAAGCGAGGTAAGCAAATATTGGTTGATCACTCGGAGTCTGTTTAATCCACTGTTCCAATTGCTGCGCATAGTTTTTACTTGAATAAAAATCGCTCGGCAACGAAACTTTCTCGCCATTTAACGTATAATACGTATGGAAACTTTCAACCGTTCCAAGCGGTTTAGCATCATCAAAATGACTGGTTCCTCCTCCCATAAAAGCAAATGCTTGATTAAAACCTCGGTCTGTTGGCCTCGCACCTTTGGTATAACCTAAATGCCATTTGCCTGACATCAACGTGTTATAACCCGCATCTTGGAAGCGTTCAGCCATGGTTACCACTCTATCCGTTAAGCGTAATTCATAACCTGGCTTGCCGACCGTATTTTCATACCACCACATTCCTCCCATTCCCGCTTGTTGGTTTGTGGCTCCAGTCATTAACATTGAGCGTGCAGGAGCAGACATCGGCGAAGTGTAATACTGGCTCATCCTGACACCTTGCTCAGCCATTTTTTGCAAATTTGGTGTTGGGATTTCCCCTCCAAAAGGGCTAATGTCCGAATACCCCATATCGTCGGCAATGATGATCAGAACATTAGGCCTATCATCGACTTCCCCCAATGCCACACCCGACATCACCGAACTTAATGCAATTGCTAGCAGTGTTTTTTTCATCACATCACCATATTGTTAATTTATTGTATCATTAACGTTAAATATAGTTTTGCTTTATGACTATCGTTCTTAGGTATGATATCTACAGGTAATGTTTTTCGCCGACATAA
This sequence comes from Providencia sp. PROV267, assembly GCF_028477825.1. Classification (NCBI taxonomy): domain Bacteria; kingdom Pseudomonadati; phylum Pseudomonadota; class Gammaproteobacteria; order Enterobacterales; family Morganellaceae; genus Providencia; species Providencia sp. PROV267. Next base: position 34,408 of record NZ_JAMPLX010000007.1, read on the forward strand.
CCACCGCATTGCTCACTTAGCAATCACTTGGCATTTTTTTTCATATTTATACTTTACAAGCATGAACAGGATGGGTAATATGCGCCTCGTTCTCAGGAACACAGCAATTCCTCCATAGTTCAGTCGGTAGAACGGCGGACTGTTAATCCGTATGTCGCTGGTTCAAGTCCAGCTGGAGGAGCCAAATTTTGAAAGCCCGCTTTTTAGCGGGCTTTTTCGTTATGCAGACTTGTTCTAACATTATTTGAATAAATCGCGTTCGTTAGCTAATAACTCTTTATTTCCCTTCTCTATGGTTTGCCTAAAACGTTATGAGAGATCTAAGAAATCAATAATGGTCAAGTGCTTTTTATTCATTTCTAACACTCGATTTTGTAAATATTGCTGAGTGATTTCATAACGGTCATTGTTAGCATATTTCACATAAACCATTCTTAGTAAAAAATAGAGCACAAAAAGTGCCAAGTTGAGCCCTAAGAATAACAACAGAATATGTAGATTAGCTATAAGCTCAGGAGCAAGGGAAAAAGAAAAAGGCATTAGTGAGAATGTCATAGTGAAACCAAAGAGAATGGCGAATTTTAATGAAAACATTACGCTATATCTTTTGAAGAAAAAAAATATATTGAAGTAAATAGGTAAGCTGATTGACTCGTATTATTAATGAGACCAATCACCGCTTTTTTCTCATCATGGATAATCTCAACATCATCCCCTTTTGCAACAATAAATGGCGCTTGGCTCCTCATAAAGATACTATTTTCCTTTCTTCGTTCATGAGTACCACAATAGTAAATATTGCCCTTACTGTGAATATAATGGTAATTATTGGATGCATCAATTTCTACCCTTTTATCAGCAACATAGTTACTTATATGTACATTCTTATTAATAGTTTCCTTTTCCTCAACTTCAAAATGACTAACATGCAAACCTAATTTTTTTATACGATTAATATTTATATCAGGATTACTTTCTATATAATAATGTTCAGTGAAACTCAATTTATTAATTATCTTTCTTAACAGAAAAAACATATAGAAATAGGCTTTTTTATTGAATATTCCAGTTTCACTTTGTCCCTTTTCTTTTTGTAAATTTAGAATCGCCGAATTAAAAGGAGAACATAACATTATCCACAATCCTTTTACCCCATAAATCAAACCTATGTAAACAATTGCCATCAGAATAAATGCTATTCCTGATAGGAATATATCTGCTTTTATAATCATTATCAGGATCGCCATGATAATTAGCACAAAAAAATTAAAGAGAAATGCAAAATCTCCCTCTCCTCGCTCGTAATCAGTCGTCAATTCACATCCATTTTCAGCGATTAACCAATATAACCAATAATCACCACTATCGAGTTGACTAACACAAACCTTTAATTTTTCATTTTTTTGATACTGTCTAATTTGGGAAGTATTTGGGGAAATTGAGAGCTATAACAATATAAAACCTTATTTGATGCTATGATCCTTATAATGTCATCACCACAAATTTGTTGAATATCATATCGGTCAAACTGTACCTCAATGACCGTAGTATCCTTTGGCACATGCTCCTCCTTGTTCTATTCCATTTTTAGTTTTATCGTACGTTAAGATAACGTGCCTACTATTATTAAATCAGTTATCCATACTAAAATATGCAAACCAAGCCACAAAAATAGCAATGACCATTCATCGCAAATACCACAATTATAGCGATCAGTTTATTTTTAGCACCTGTCAGATCCCTTATTCGATGAAAGTTACAGCAATTCGATCACATAACAAGCAATCGAACTTTTATTGCTGTTTCTTCTTTGACTTTTAGAATCAGTAACGCTAATATTCCTCTCGCTTTAAGGAGTTCCTCCATAGTTCAGTCGGTAGAACGGCGGACTGTTAATCCGTATGTCGCTGGTTCGAGTCCAGCTGGAGGAGCCAATCTCTTCTTATTTAATTCATCTTAATTCATCTTAATTCACCCAACCTTATCTTAAATTTATATTTGTTCTGTCCTATCATAAAACCATTCTTTTTCAAGATAATTGTGAATTAACATAGCTATTTTATCGTTTTCGTTTTATCATTCTGCTCCGGCTTGAGCATTTCGCTCATTACTCTATTTACCCTTTACGGAGCCGGTTTCATGACAACTGCAACAACTTTAACGATCCGCCGCCCAGATGATTGGCATGTTCATTTTCGCGATGGTGATATGCTAAAAACTGTTGTGCCTTATACCAGTCAATTCTTCGGTCGCGCCATTGTCATGCCAAATCTCGTTCCCCCTGTCACGACAATAGAGATGGCTAAAGCATATCGTGAACGTATTATTCAAGCAGTTCCTGAAGGTGATCGCTTTACGCCATTAATGACGTGTTATTTAACTGACACCACGAATGCTGATGAACTAATACGCGGCTTTCATGAAGGGGTATTTACTGCTTGTAAACTGTACCCTGCCAATGCAACAACCAATTCAAGCCACGGAGTCTCTGATATAAAAAATATCTACTCTGTACTTGAGGCAATGGAGCAAGCAGGAATGCCATTATTGATCCATGGAGAAGTCACATCCAGTCAGATTGATATCTTTGATCGCGAAGCTCGTTTTATTGAGCAAGTCATGGAACCTCTTAGAAAAACATTCCCTAAATTAAAGGTGGTTTTTGAGCACATCACCACTAAAGAAGCTGCCCAATATGTACTAGGGGGCGATGACTATCTAGCAGCTACATTAACACCACAACATTTAATGTTTAATCGCAATCACATGTTAGTTGGCGGTGTGCGCCCACATTTGTACTGCCTGCCTATTCTAAAACGCAATGTTCACCAAGAAGCATTGCGTGCAGCCGTTGCTTCAGGCAGTGATCGTTTCTTCTTAGGAACGGATACAGCACCTCATGTTCAACATCGTAAAGAGTCCTCCTGTGGCTGCGCTGGGGTTTTTAATGCTCCAACAGCACTTGCAGCTTATGCAACAGTTTTTGAAGAACTCGGCGCACTTGCTCATTTTGAAGCCTTCTGCTCATTAAATGGTCCTAAGTTCTATAATTTACCTGTTAATGATGGCTTTATTCAGTTAACTAAAGAAGAAAATATAACCACCTCATCCATTGAGTGCGGCCATGATGCACTGATCCCTTTCCTTGCAGGTGAGGATGCTCGCTGGTCTGTACGCGTTGTTGACTAGTCATATCGACGGGAAGCTCATCACTTCCCGTTAGTCCTTTTCCCTTTTTTGTCACTTTTTTGCATAATCTGTCATTTGGATGCAAAAAAAAGCGTATTTTTCTTTTCAATTGGCAAAATCCCCTTATACTGATTGATACTCGTTATGAGTTTTTCGCTCTTAGTCAGTTATCGATATATATTTATCACGCAGTATGATTAGGAGGTGTTTATGAATAGAAAAAATGAAGTGATTCAGACTCACCCTGTTGTTGGCTGGGACATCAGTACTGTTGATGCCTATGATGCAATGATGTTGCGTTTGCATTATCTCCCAGAAAAAAGTGAAAACAGTGAGAACGCCATTGTTGATAAAACAATGTGGTTAACAACCGATGTAGCCAGACAACTTATTGATATTCTACAAGCCGGTATTGATAAAATAGAGTCCGGTGATTATGTAGAGCCTGACTTTAAAACGCACTAGTGAAAATAATGGATATTTGGTTATTACCAAATATCCATTAACACCATCAATAATTCATATCTTTTTAGTATATTAAATTTTTATACTTCTAATAATTAATATTCATAATATAAAAATAATAATAGTTATTTTTATATTAATTGCAAAAACAAACTAAATTAATTATTTTTTATCACTAGTTTATTGACTTTAATATCCATTCCAATTTATTGTAATCCTCTTTCTAACAAGGATGTTCCTTATGAGAATACTCATTATTGATGAATGTTATTATACTCGAATTGGTATTACTGAATACTTATCTTCAAATAAAAAACTTGAGTTTATTAGTGTAGGATGTATTGATGAAGCTATTCATTGTATTAACAATAGTAAACCCAATATCATACTCGTGAATTTAACTTATTATTGTCACCATTCCAATTACTGTTTAACTTTAAAAAAGCTATTAAGCACATCAAATGAGATTAGATTCTATATCTACATTAATGCCCCTTATCCAATATCTGATAAGCCACTATTACTTAAAGATAATTATTTTATTATGTCTAAGAAAATCATTATCCCTACGTTAGATAAAGTGATCAATGATGCGGAACAAATAGAAAAAACAATAAGGCTAACTAATAATTCAAACTCATCAATATTTACACTAAAAGAACAATGCATTATTAATAGTTGGATGAATGAAACACCGAATCATATTATTTCAAAAAAACTGGGGATCAGTAATAGCACCGTTTATTCACAAAAAAGACATATTGTCACCAAAGTCTATGTTAAAAACCGTATTGAGCTATTTTTTATTTATAATATTTTTAAATATCTCTATTAAAAAAAGCCCTTAATCGGGCTTTTTTTATGAGTGACTAATTATCGTTATTTAATAGGCCATCACTTAAGCGATGACGTGATTTATTAAATATTTTATTGCTGACTTCACGCCCTGCTCGACGTGCACGTTGCACTTCTTCTGGCAGTTTCATCTCCTCAGTACAGGCAACACTACAGCAGCCTTCATATTTTTCTGCGCATGAAGGGCACTGAATAAATAATAAATGGCAGCCATCATTACGGCAGTTCGTATGCGTGTCACAGGGTTCACCACATTGATGGCAGTGAGCCAATACTTCATCAGTAATGCGCTCCCCCATGCGGTTATCAAACACAAAGTTTTTCCCTTTAAAACGTAACGGTAAACCTTGCTCTTTGGCTTTACGCGCATATTCAATAATACCGCCTTCAACGTGGTATACGTTCTTAAAGCCATTATGCAGCATGTAAGCACTCGCTTTTTCGCAGCGGATCCCACCTGTACAATACATGACTATATTTTTATCTTTTTGTTCCTGTAGCATATCTACAGCCATTGGCAGCTGATCTCTGAAAGTATCAGAAGGCACTTCAATCGCGTTTTCAAAATGACCAACCTCGTATTCATAGTGGTTACGCATATCTACAAATACGGTATTCGGGTCATCAATCATCTCATTCACTTCATGTGCTTTAAGATATTGCCCTGTCTTTGAGGCATCAAATGAATCGTCAGTAATCCCATCCGCAACCACACGATCACGGACTTTCATGCGTAAGACCCAGAAAGATTTACCATCATCATCAATAGCGATGTTAAGACGTAAATTATTCAGTTCAGGGCTAGTGCTATAAATCAGTTCGCGCAACGCTTCGACATTTGATGAAGGCACGCTGATTTGAGCGTTGATACCTTCTTTAGCGATATACACACGACCAAACACATTAAGTGCTTTGAACTTCACATACCACTCGTTGCGAAATTCTACTGGGTCGTGGATGTTGAAATATTTATAAAACGAAATCGTGGTACGTGGCTCAGTCTCCGCCAACATACGCTCTTTAAGAATTTTATTTGAAATTTGATTATGTAACACTGGCATGGTGTTCTTTAAACCCTTATAACTCATTGATATTAATTTAATAAAATGTACCAGTGTCCACATAGTGTCCACACTAGCCATTATGACTATTATCGCTGTTATTTTGTGAATAAAAAACCCTGAATGTTAAAAGGTTTTATATTGAATATTACAATGCCCTCTCGATAGTAAGTTGCACCATAAATTTATTTCACATTGAAATTAAGTTATGTTATAACATTTTTCGCCTATTTGACTTACTCGTTGAAATGTACCGCTTATGAAATTCAATGTGTTATTCCTCAGTTTGTGTTTAGTCTTTTCTTTCAAGAGTTTTGCTCACCCCCATAGCTTTATCGATATGCAGGTCATACCCGAAATCAAGCAACAGCAAGTTATCGGCCTGACATTCACGTGGAAGATGGATCCAATGACCTCTGCGGATATTGCTTATGAGTTAAAAAATAGCCAAGAAGATGACATTCAATGGAAAACGCAAGCGGCAACATTAATGGCAAATATTCTTGCCCAAGACTATTTCACCGACTTTTATTCACAAGGTAAAAAAATAGCTTTTCAAGCGATACCAAGCCACTACCGCTTACAACGTGAAGGGCTACAGCTTATTTTTTCATTTACTGCGCGATTAAAACAACCCGTGCCGATAAAAGGATTGGATATCGAGTTTATGACTTATGACCCGACATTTTTTGTCAGCATGACCTATCCCAATCAACAGGCGGTTATTCTATCTAACACGCTAGACTCCCAATGTAAAATGACGCTCAACGAGCCTAATGTCACTGATGAGTTACGCTTTTATGCCTACTCGCTCGATATCAATCAAACACCTGAAGATGACACCACATTAGGGCTGCAATTTGCTCAAAAGGTGAAGATTGCATGCCAGTAATTCAACATAATAAGCCCAAGCACCTAAACTTAATCATCATTGGTGTAGTTTTCATCGCTCTCTGCGCCGCCGGCGCTTATCTCTACCAAAATTGGTCAGTTTGGTTACAAACCAGTGTTGCTTGGCAGCGCCAGCTCAATCTTTTACTCTCGGAACTACTGCAATCGACTCAGCGCGACCCATTACAAGCAGGTAGCTTGCTAGTCGCTGTCAGCTTTTTATATGGGCTCCTTCATGCACTAGGCCCAGGTCATGGTAAGCTGATCATTAGCACCTATATCGCCACCCACCCAACACGTTTAAAACAAAGTGTTATCCTTAGTCTACTCGCTTCTTTATTACAAGGTGCCGTGGCGATTGTGTTAGTTTCAGCTGTATTAGTGGTTTTCCAGCTCTCTACTCGCCACTTGAATATGGTTAGCTTATACAGCGAAAAACTCAGTTATGGTTTCGTTGTTTTGCTGGGTGCCTTATGTTGCTACAAAGCATTTCATCAATGGCGAAAAGCCAGAAATAAACGGACAGCATCAGTCTTACATATCCAGCGCCTTTTGCCGTTAAATTCAACCTCAATATCCGCTATCAAGACACCGCCTAAAATGGCTCCTCTTTGCCAGTGTGGTCACCAACATGTTGTCTCAAGTCAGCAGTTACAAGCCTCTTTACGCACCCAAGCCATTTTGGTGCTATCTATGGGGCTGCGACCTTGCTCCGGTGCATTATTGGTATTGCTTTTTTCTTATGTGATTGGGGTGTATACGTGGGGGATCTTCGCTGCACTAGCCATGGCAATGGGAACCGCATTCACCATCAGCCTTATTGCTTTGTTTGTCTATTTTATGCGTCATCACGCAATGCGGCTGACCAAAACTCAGGGGATCTCTTTTTCGCCTTACTGGCGCGCGCTCCTTTATTTGTGTACAGGGTTAATTTTTATTCTGTTAGGTGTCTTGATGTATCAAAGTGTGATACTCACTGAAACAGCGTCACCTTTGCTATCGCCACGAATACGCTGATCAAAAGACGAAAAAAAGGAGGGCTCCCCCTCCTAGGCATCTGCCGAAGTTACGATGAGGTAGCCACATCGTAAAGCGCAATGTCAACTGTCTAAACTTATGGTGACCAGCGCAAAGTGCGCTGGTCTGTTATTACTTTTAACCGATTAATTCAATTCGAGCCGGTAAGCCTTGTCTCACTGAGGCACCGGATACCCAATCTAACCAAGTATTCGCCACTTCACGCGTCGGGTCGGCAAAACCTAAATCATTTAGGTTAATGCCTGAACCATTCGCAGCGTTCATTGGCATTGGCTCACCATCAAGGTAATGCTGTTTAGCCCCCATTTCTTTATGACCATAACCATGTTCGATGGCTAAAACCCCTGGCATAACACCGTCTAACACACTGATTTGTGCTTCAACATGACCGCCTGGCGTAGTTATCTTGACCCAATCTCCATGCTTAACCCCCATTTTTTGGGCATCATCAGGGTGAATAGCCACAAGATTGGTAGGTTTCACATGGCGTAAACGTTCAATCATTGTCGTTGAGCTACTCATGACATGGGATTTAAATGACATAAGCTTTAACGGCCATTCTGTTGGTGGGAAAACCTTATTCACATCTTCCCCATTCGCTAAACGAGGCGGATAGTAAGTTGGACAACCACTATAGCGCTCCCCCGTAATCGCATGACGGTTCACCGCCACCGTTGGGTTCCAAATCTGCAACCCTTTCTTCCACTGAGGCCCTGTTGCATCACCATCCCACGCTTTTTCATAAGGCGCAAAACGACCACCGCGAGTATAGATATAGGCAACACGACGGATCTCTTCCGGTTTGAGTGTTTTTTCCATTGCAGGCAAAATCCGTTCCACACCACTGATTTGGATGTCTTCATTTGCTGCTTCTGGCACTGGTTTTTCACCTAACCATGCCATATTTGCAGCGACACGTAGGTAATAATCTTCAGCACAATTAAGTGGATATTTATTTCCATCCATATCTTCAATCACGTTGTCACCAAACCCAGGAAGGTCGAGCGCTTTCGCCACTGCGATACAAAATGCTTCCATTGAAATAGGCTGACCGTCGGCCGTTTTCGCGGTACGTGCTCCAACAATTGGCCAGCGAGCAGTACTGGCTTTCACTTGAACCCCCGACCAAGCCCCACTAAAGCCCCAACTTTCAAAGTTATGGGTATCCGGCACAATATAATCCGCCAGCGCTGTTGTCTCATTCATAAAGGCGTCAATACCAATGATAAGTGGAAGATGTTTTGGGTCTTTCAGCTTTTCTTCCATCACCTGACGAATGCCTGCAATACCGTAAACAGGGTTAGTCATGTTGGTGATCCATGCCTTAAGTGGATACGGATAACCCATCAACGCTGACGCTAATTGTTCAGTTAACTGACCTTTGGCAAACGGATACCATGGTGCTTTTGCAGGATAAGGATTTTCACCAGCAGCAACGCGAGCCTTGAATTCATCTGATTTTTCATAGGATTCGTTACTACGGGATAACACAACACCTTTTGGTTTCACTTTGCCAGCGTAGCTCGTTATCTTGTAACGAGGACCATCGCTTTCACCGTTGAATTTACCACCACCTACTGATACCCCACCTTTCAAATTCAGGTTACCAATAAGCGCATTCAGCATAATGACCGACCACGCGGTATAGAATCCATTACCCCCCATCATACCGCCATGCGAGATCACCGCAGCTTTACGATCATAAGAGGTTAATGCACGCCCCAGTGACTCAATGGTTTTAACTGGAACTTGGCAGCGTTCGCTATACTCTTCCAACGTCATGCGCTCAGCTGCTTCTTTCAAACATTGGAAACTAGATTTAACCGTGACTTCGCTACCATCGTGCAATGTCACCTGACGCGTGACAAACAGCTCTGCCTGCGTCACATCATCTGCGGGTTTTAGCTCACCTGACGCATCCTGAACCAAATATGCTTTTTTGCTGTCATCATCTTCCGCCATCTGACCATTAAGATGTGAAGCGATCAATAATTGCCCTGCTAATGGATGCTCGTCATCAGTGATCACTAAATGAGTAGAGTTGGTCCAGCTCTTTTCGCCAACTGCTTTCATCGATTTTTCGCTTGGTACGCGCAAATATGCGGCATTGTAACGCTCATTTTCGATGATCCAACGGATCATTCCCATGACTAATGCCGCATCCGTTCCCGGCTGCACAGGAACCCAATGCCCATGATCATTCGCCAAAGTCGTTGTAAGTGGCAATGCAGGGGCAACCACAACATAGTTAAAATTGTCACGTAAACGTGCAGATGCCAGTTGGCGACCTTGGCGTTTAAATGGGTTACCCGACTGTGCTGGCGATGTTCCAATAAATAGCGCAAAACGAACATTATCCCAATCCGGTTTGACGTGCGCATTTTTATCCAGATCATCCATTAGTGCCCCAGAGCCAGCACGGTATGCCAGACCACAATAGGAGCCATGGGCACCAAAGTTTTTACTACCAAAAGCATTTTGGGCAAAGCGGCGTATAAAACCATCACGACCATCATCCCCCGCGTTAGTCACCAGCAGTTGGTTGGCTTTGGGGCCTAATTTAGGTTGTGATGGATCGAGAGGCGTTTCAAGGTCACGGATCGCCCGTAAGCCATCAACATGCCCTTCACCAAACAAATCGCCCCCTTCAACCACTTCTTTGATTAATTGTTCAAAACTGATACGTTCCCATTTACCTTCACCACGTTTACCAACACGTTTCATCGGCTCTAGGATACGCAATGGGCTAGTTAACCCTTCCATTAAGGTTGCACCGCGAGCACACGCCGTGGAGCGATGTTCTAACCCACTTTCGCCGCCCATTTTATTAAACGCCGTTTTCAGTGGCATACCATACGGGAAATGTTTTTCGTGAGACAGAGGGTGATATGGATTCCCCGCAATACGTAGCACTTCGTTTTTTGCCGTATCGACACGAGCACGGATCCCACATTGAGTCCAGCATCCAAAACATTGGGTCATCGCAATAACTTGGCTAGGATCCTCTTTCCAACCACCGTTAGCTTGCCCCTCTGGGCGCAATGAGTTGCCATGAATACGATCTAATGTGACTTTACCGGAAGTGCCATTGGCGAGGCCATCAACTGCACGCTTAGCCACATCACGGTAACCTGCACCAAATAGTGCTAAACCACCGACAACTAAACCACCTTTGAGCCACTGACGTCTTGAGAATTTAGCCATGTTGCACTCTCCTAGCAAACCAACGAACACCTTCACGAATAATAATAATCAGAGCGATCCACAAACCAAACGTACCAAGTAGAGCTAACAGTCCGTCCGTTCCCATCGGGAAGTGATATGGATTAACTAACACGTTATATTTTGGCACCGCTTGAACTTCCATTAGGAAAACCCAGCGCAAGCTCCACGTTAGCCCCATCGCCACTAATGCCGCTACTGTGATATAAACCATTGAGCGTGTAGCCTTTAATGTCATGATTGACATTGCCAATGCCACAACCCACAGTGCGCATATCCCCATGAGCATCCACCAGCCAGGGCTTGCGACCTCTAGTTGATGACGAACAGCAATACCTGAAACAGTGTCACCCGATAACCACAATGCAAAGCAGACAGCTAACAGAAGCAAGCTAATTGCCTGAAGACGTGCTAAGCGCTGCTGGTATTGAGGTTCACGACGAGCCCCCAAGCTAATTAACGCAGGAACCGCTTGCATTGCACTAAAGAACAGCAGTACAGAGATCCACCAGCTAAACCAAATAGGTCGTGCGATCAGCACCGAGGCTTCACGACCGGTATATAACAATAAACCTACCGCAGACAGCGCTGACAGTAAGGCCACCCAACGTGTTGCTTTAAATTCTTTTTTCCAAATTAATTTCACCAACAACGCAACAAAGTAGAGGCCGCTAAAAGTGGTAAACAATGGCAGTAAAACTGAGCCCCACCACATCCATGACCAAATAGTTGGATGAGCATAGAAGTGCCAAACACGCGCCGTTTGGTGTAAGTCGGCGGTCAGCGCTAATGGAGCCGTGATCCCCATCGTTATCGTGATAAAGACGGCAATCATCTCTAATCGGCTATTTTCACTCTTACCTTGCCAGTGCAAGTAACAAGCATAAAGTGTCGCGCAAGCCGCGATACCGATAAAAAAGAAGTATTGAACGGCCCAAGGCAACCAGAAAAACTCTTGTGGCTGTGCCATAATTTCCGAAATATAGGTCACTTGTTCGCTCATCAGAATACCTCCTGCCATAATGCGGGTTGCCCTTTACCGGCTAGCGGTTCAACAAAAGCATCATCCAAGCCTAAATAAAACACTTGAGGTAATGTGCCACTTTCCGGTTTCAGCACTTTAATTTCGGCTTTATGTTCTTCGAGCATTTTCCGGATCGTACTGTTTGGATCTCTTAAATCACCAATAATTCGCGCGCCACCAACACAGGACTCAACGCAGGCTGGTAGTAAGCCGACTTCAAGACGATGCGCACAAAATGTACATTTATCTGCGGTTTGGGTCGTATGGTTGATAAAACGCGCATCATATGGGCAAGCTTGTACACAATAAGCACAGCCAACACAGCGCTCATTATCAATAACCACAATTCCGTCTTCCCGTTGAAACGTGGCTTGTACTGGGCAAACGGGCACACAAGGCGGGTTATCACAGTGGTTACACAAACGTGGTAATAGGACGTTTGCCACGCCATCCTGCCCTTTTAAAGAAACTTGATATTGGTTAACCGTCGTACGAAACTGACCTTGCGGTGTCTGATTTTCAACAGAACAACTAACGGTACAGGATTGACAGCCGATACAACGGCGTAAGTCAATCAGCATGCCATAACGTTTTTCAGGGTTACCTTCGCGGCGAGTTGGGGAGAAATTGAGTCCAGCTTCGGCAATCGGTATTAACGATGCCCCCGCGGTGACTGCCCCTAATTGTTGTAGAAATTTTCGTTTACTCAGATCCATAATTGGCTCCAGTAGGACATTGCTAATGCAAAAACAGATGGTAAATATTAGTATGCTTTTGGTTTTACAGGCTTTATTTACCGTTACCTCAACCTATTTTTGATAACCACGGTAATTCTTATTTCTCTTTAAAAACGGTGTGTTATCTTTAATTAGCTTTATTGTATGAGGGGCTGCGTAACGACCCTATTGTGGTTTACCACATACCCGTAACTAAATTGATCTAACGCAACGAATAACCCAAATATGTTAAAGAAATCATCTATGTCTTTGTATCGCCTACTGTTCATCTTGCTTCTTGCTGGCAGTTTTCCTGCTATGGCGGCTGAATGGAAAATCGGGGTGCTTGCACTACGCGGTGCAAACTCAACACAATCCCACTGGCAAATATTAGCCGACACATTAAATGAGTCTCTACCGGGTGAACATTTCACGTTACAGCCACTTAACTTGGATGAGATGCGTGACGCAATTGCAGAGCGTAAGATAGACTTTCTGCTGACAAACCCTGCTCAATTTATCCAACTCGATAGTCGCTATCATTTACGCTGGTTACTTTCATTGCGTTCATCCGTAGAGCCTGATAGCGCCACTCGTAACGTTATCGGAAGCCTTATTTTAGTGCGGGCAGACAGTGATATTAACGAGGTAAAAAACCTAATTGGTAAAAAAGTGGGGGCAATTTCTCCAGACGCTTTCGGCGGCTACCTTTTAGGTTATAAGGTACTCAGAGATATGGGGTATGACGCAGAAAAAGATTTTCGTATGCAGTTTCTCGGTTTCCCCGCCGATGCGCTCTTATATGCCTTACGCGATAGCTCACTTTCGGCTGCTATCATCCCTGTTTGCTTATTGGAAAATATGGACAGTGAAGGATTAATTGATAAAAACCAGTTTCGGCCTTTAATTGAGCATGCGAGCACTCTACCTTGTAAGACCAGCACTGAGCTTTACCCTAACTGGTCATTTGCTGCCTTGAATGATGTCCCCGATAATTTAGTTGATAAGGTGACCAAAACATTACTTTCATCCGATAAATCTGGAATGCGTTGGGGAGCCCCAGCATCAGTGAACCAAGTCGAAACCTTGTTACGTGATGTAAACCAACATCCACAGCAACGACAAATTTGGCAAGACATTATGAGTTGGTTGATCCAGCATCAACTGTCGCTAGGCCTCGTCTTACTCTTTTTTATCTTACTTGGGGTCAATCATGTTTGGATAGCCTTCTTAGTTCGCCGCCGTAGCCGCCAATTAGAAGAGGCTCACAATCGCTTACGCCAACAGGAAGCGAATTTAGAAAAAGCTCAGCGATTAAATATATTAGGTGAAATGGCCTCAGGGTTTGCCCATGAGCTTAACCAGCCACTTTCCGCGATCCGCCACTACGCACAAGGTTGTATTTTACGTCTCAAAAAAGAGTCAGATGATCATCCCCTGATTAATGCCTTAACAAAAATTGATAATCAAGCACAACGCGGGGCCGATATTATTCGTAATCTTCGCCTATGGGCTGGGAAACCTCACCAAGAGGTCGCACTGCAACTGAGTGAGCAGCATGTTATACCGACGATACAACATATTTGGCAATTACTACGGGTATCGCAACATTATCCACAGGTCAAACTCATGTTACCGGATAGCCGTGACGTTTCATTGAAGCTACCTGAAACACTGCTGGATCAACTGCTATCAAACCTCATTAGTAATAGCTTGCAAGCCGGCGCGACAACATTATGTTTTAGCTTTCACTTTGCCCCAGAACGGTTTTTACTCGTACTACAAGATGATGCAGGCGGCATGCAGCCTGAACAACTGACTCAAGGGATCACGCCTTTTGCAACCACTAAAAAAGAGGGATTAGGGCTAGGTTTAGTGATCTGCCAGCGATTGATCCAAAGCCAAGGGGGCGACATTCGCATTGAAAATAATGTGAGTGAGGCTGGCTTAAATGGGCTAAGAGTAACCCTCATTTTCCCGTACCATCATGGAAAATCGAGCGAAACATAGCCTTATTCAGTAACGATAAATAGGACTTTCGCATACTATTGATAACATTAACTATGTTAATATGTAAAAATACATTCATCATGAATTTAAACATTGATATCCCAATTTGATGAAGTGAGGTTCTATTCATGCCTGTTATCCATCTGGTGGACGACGATCCGGCAGTTACCGATGCTTGCCAATTTCTCCTTGAAACGCTCGGTTATACCGTCGTTGTTTGGAATGACAGTGAACAATTTGTTCAGCAAGCCGACCTTCACCAAGAGGGCGTGGTACTCCTCGACATGCGTATGCCAAAACTGGATGGTCGCCAAGTTCACCAACTGCTCAAAGCCCAACAAAGCACATTAGCGGTGATCTTTCTCTCTGGTCATGGCGATATTCCTATGGCCGTCGAACAAGTCAAACTAGGCGCTGTCGATTTTCTACAAAAACCAATTGATAGCCAGCTATTAGCAAAAACACTTGAGCAAGCACAAGAAAAAACCCAACAAGCCACGGCAAGTTATCTTATTCAGCAGCGTTACCAAACACTGACACCAAGAGAAAAAGAGATTTGCAAATACGTTTTGCAAGGCTTAATTAACCGGGAAATCGCCGATGTGGCCTGTGTTTCTGTTCGAACCGTCGAAGTGCATCGTTCTCGCATGATGGAAAAAATGGCAGTACGGAATTTGGCCGAACTGATGAGTACCCTACAGACGGCCAATTTATTAAATGAATAATTTGTTATACTCACCATACTTTAGGTGGCAACGCTGTTAATTAAGTGAATTTACTCAAATTACGGCCTTAGGTCTCTACTGACCTGCCCCTCAAATTATTTAGAGTATATAATAGATACTATTGATAATTTGATTGCTTTTAGCACTAGCTTGCTTGCTCAGCTCATGGCCTTCTAGTCGCTAAAATCAATCTGTTAATCGCTGTTGTCATAAAAATTTAAACAACTCACAACAGCCTTCAGTCACTAACCTAATTTTTTGGAAACCAATGATACAAGCTCCAAAGTTTGATAAAAGTTTATTACACCCACGTTACTGGCTCACTTGGTTTGGTATCGGTCTGCTTTACGTACTGGTTCTTTTGCCCTATCCCATGATTTATTGGATGGGAACCCGTTTAGGCTTATTGTCCAAACATTTGCTAAAAAAACGCGCCCAAATTGCCGATCGCAACCTAGCGCTCTGTTTTCCTGAAATGAGCTTAGAAAAACGCCAACACTACATTGATAAAAATTTTGAGTCCGTGGGTATGGGGGTTTTTGAAACAGGCATGGCATGGTTTTGGCCTGAATGGCGCATACGCCGCTGGTTCAAAATCGAAGGGCGTGAACATATGATTGCGGCTCAATCGACAGGTCGTGGCATTATTGTATTAGGGATCCATTTTCTGACATTAGAGCTTGGTGCAAGAGCTTTCGGTATGCTTAACCCCGGCATTGGCGTTTACCGCCCAAATGATAATAAATTAATGGACTGGCTTCAGACCCGAGGACGCCTACGCTCTAACAAATATATGTTGGACCGCAAAGACGTCAAAGGGATGGTACGCAGTCTCAAACAAGGGGAAATATTGTGGTATGCCCCCGACCATGATTATGGTCCTCGAAATAGCTCGTTTGCCCCACTATTTGCAGTAAAAAATGCAGCAACCACCAATGGCTCAGCGATCTTATTGCGCTTAGCGAATCCGCTTATTGTTCCTTTTATTCCACGTCGCTTACCCGCAGGAAAAGGTTATGAGTTGGTTATTCAACCTGCTGTCGATGATTTCCCTATCGATGATGAAGTCGCGGTTGCAACCAAAATGAATCAACTTATTGAGCAAGCGATATTATTAGCCCCCGAACAATATATGTGGCTACACCGACGTTTTAAAACGCGCCCCAAAGGAGAAACTTCTTTGTACGGTGATTTAGACAAAATCCATCATTAGATAAAACACAACGGCTGTCAGTTATCTGGCAGCCGTTGTGTTTTAAGCATAAACAGTTGAGCAAGGAGTCTATGTTAAACAGAAACAATTATTGGAAACGTAATCTTTATGTCGTTTGGTTCGGTTGTTTTTTAACCGGTGCGGCATTTAGCCTGATCATGCCTTTTCTTCCGCTTTATATTGAGGAGTTAGGGGTTACCGATCACAGCTCATTAAACCTATGGACAGGGGCCGTTTTCAGTATTACGTTTTTGTTTTCCGCTATTGCCGCTCCATTTTGGGGGCGTTTATCTGACCGCAAAGGCAGAAAGTTGATGCTACTACGCTCAGCACTCGGTATGGCAATAGTGATGGTGCTCATTGGTTTCGCTCAAAATATTTGGCAATTATTGATACTAAGGGCCTTATTAGGACTACTCGGTGGATTTGTGCCCAATGCAAATGCACTCATCGCCACACAAGTTCCCGTGAAAAAAAGTGGTTGGGCAATGGGCGTATTAGCGACGGGCGCCGTTAGTGGTGCCCTGATCGGTCCATTGATTGGCGGGTTACTTGCTGACCAATATGGCTTACGCCCCGTTTTCTTTATTACTGCAACGGTTCTCTTTATTTGTTTTATTGTGACCTTATTCTATGTTCGTGAACGTTTTACCCCTGTTTCACGTAAAGACGCGCTGAATAACAAACAAGTATTTGCCTCCCTCAAAAATAAGAATTTGGTGATTAGCTTATTTTTTACCACCATGATTATTCAAGCTGCGATTGGTTCCATCAACCCTGTCATTACACTCTATGTTCGTGATCTTGCAGGCACGACTGAGAATTTAGCCTTTATTAGCGGGGTAATTGCCTCAATTCCAGGGGTTGCAGCGCTACTCAGTGCGCCTAGATTGGGGAAACTAAGTGATCGTATCGGGCCAGAAAAAGTGCTACTTGCAGTATTAGCGGCCTCTATTTTCGTTTTATTCCCTATGGGATTGGTGAGTAATTACTGGGAGTTGGGGGCGCTGCGTTTCTTGCTCGGTGCATTAAACGCCGCTTTATTGCCCGCAGTACAAACATTAATTATCTATAACATCTCACATCAAGTGACAGGGCGCATTTTCAGCTACAACCAAGCCTTGCGGGATGTTGGGAACGTGACTGGCCCGCTAATGGGCTCGTTTGTGGCCGCAAGCTATGGCTTTAGAGCCGTCTTTTTCTTTACCGCTGCCTTAGTTCTATTTAACTTACTTTATTCATGGTACATCATTAAACGTCAATCTCAGGATTGTAAATCACCATCGGCCTAATAGAAAAGAGAGGGCTAAGCCTTCTCTCGCTGCTGAACAAAACATCCCATCACGTTCACTGTGAATAATCGGTAGAGTTATTTATTCATTTCCCTCATTTATTGTAGGTATAACAGCATTTTATGCAAAAAACACAGAAAACATAACATAAATTTATGTTTTATAAGGATATGTTTCTTTTATAATCACCTCTTTTCTTGTCAACAAAATTCCTGTATTGTCGCCTACCTTATCGTGAAAAATGCGAGTGATATCGACTTTTCACCTTAAAAAAACACTTTTCACAATAAATATATTCTGTTTTTCAGTGTTTTTATAATAATGTATGTTAAAAATATGTTTACAAAATGAAGTTAACATATCTCTAAATTTTGGCACCTACCACTTTGTCAGGTGTTTTTTCAAGCACAACTAATCAAAATATAATTTATCGGAGTTCACAGATGAGTCATTCTGCGACTAAAACAAAAACCTTTTTTGGGCATCCATACCCACTGAGTTCACTCTTCCTCACCGAAATGTGGGAAAGGTTCTCTTTCTATGGCGTGCGCCCACTGCTCATCTTGTTTATGAGTGCCGCACTGCTACAAGGGGGAATGGAGTTACCTATTGAGCAAGCTTCCGCTATCGTCGGGATCTTTGCTGGTGGGGTTTATATCACATCACTTCCTGGTGGCTGGCTAGCAGATAACTGGCTAGGGCAGCGCAGAGCGGTTTGGTACGGCTCGTTAATCATTGCATTCGGCCACTTATCAATCGCAATGTCAGCGTTTTTAAGCAATACCTTCTTCTTTGTTGGTCTCCTATTAATCGTGTTAGGAACTGGTTTGTTTAAAACCTGTATCACGGTCATGGTGGGAACACTCTATAAAAAAGAAGATACTCGTCGTGACGGTGGTTTCTCCTTGTTCTATATGGGGATTAACATGGGGTCGTTTATCGCCCCGCTGATCATCGGCCCTTTGCATGAAAAATACGGCTGGCATCTTGGCTTTGGTCTTGGCGGTATCGGTATGCTGATTGCACTCTTGATTTTCCGTTTCTATGCCATCCCACAAATGCGCCGCTACGACAAAGAAGTCGGGTTAGATTCAACGTGGAACCGCCCAACTGTCGAGCGTAAAAATGTCGGTAAATGGGTAACGCTCGCTATGGCAATCCTCGCGGTGTTGGTGATCCTTATCGACAATGGCGTTATCCCCTTTAATGCGGCGACAATCGCAAAAAGCTCAGCCTACATTATCTCCACGTGTGTGGGTATCTACTTCTTTTTCATGTTCTTCTTTGCCGGCCTTAATAGCAGTGAGCGTTCACGTCTCCTCGCTTGTTTGATACTGCTCATTGCAGCAGCTTTCTTCTGGTCAGCGTTTGAACAAAAACCAACCTCATTTAATATCTTTGCGCGTGACTATACCGATCGCCAAATGGGCTCATTTGAGATCCCAACCATTTGGTTCCAGTCTATCAACGCATTGTTTATTATCCTGTTGGCACCTGTCTTTAGCTGGTTCTGGCCTTCTCTTGCCAAACGCAATATCAACCCAAGCAGCATGACTAAATTTGTCATCGGTATCTTATTTGCTGCGGCAGGCTTTGCGGTCATGATGATGGCAGCCAACCAAGTTCTTGCCACACAAACAGGGGTTTCGCCGTTCTGGTTAGTTTCGAGTATTCTTTTACTCACTCTCGGTGAGCTATGCCTAAGCCCTATTGGCTTAGCAACCATGACTCTGCTGGCACCACAAAAGATGCGTGGCCAAGTGATGGGGCTCTGGTTCTGTGCAAGCGCATTAGGTAACCTTGCTGCTGGTATCATGGGCGGAAACATCAATAAAGAACAACTAAATTCAATGCCTGAGTTGTTCTCACATGTTTCAATCGCATTAGTTATCTGTGCAATCGTGCTAGCTGCATTAATCATTCCAGTTAGAAAAATGTTAAAAAATGCAGATGATAACGAAGTAAACGCAAAATAATTTTCCGTTAGTTATCAATTATCCCCACGCCCGATATGCAGAATTGCCTATCGGGCGTTTTTATTTCATCCTTAAAACTATTATGTTAGTGATTAATTAACGCTATACTTTTCCCCTATTTAACCTGCTTTTGGAAACCGTTATGAGTCTTTCAACACTGCCTGTTTTCTATGTTGATGCTTTTACCAATACCCAGTTTCAAGGCAACCCTGCCGCGGTCGTATTACTTGATGAATGGTTACCAGATAACCAATTGATTGCGATTGCGGCTGAAATTAATTTATCAGAAACCGCATTTTTAGTTGGGGATCATATTCGCTGGTTCACACCGGCGGTAGAGGTCAATCTCTGTGGGCATGCCACATTAGCGGCTGCATTTGTCCTTAATCAGTTTAGACAACACCCCATTAACCCTTTTATTTTTAAATCCCTCTCAGGGGAGCTGACGCTTTATAAAAATGGCAGTGGGTTTACTCTCGATTTCCCTATTCTCAATACACAACCTGCTTCAATTGCAGATTACCCACAGCTAGCCGATATTTTGGGGGTTGAAATTGAAGCATTGTGGCTAGCTAAAGATCGCTATGTCTGTTTCTTAAGTAGCCCTGACCAAGTGGCACACTGCTCTCCAAATATGTCTGCTTTAGCTGCACTGCCTCTACCTGGCCTAACAATTACAGCAGCAAGTCATGAACCACATATCGACTTTGTTTCACGCTATTTTGCCCCAGCTAAAGGCGTGGATGAAGATCCCGTCACAGGTACCTCGCATTGTGCCATTGCCCCATTATGGGCGGCTCGCTTAAATAAAAATCAGTTAGTCGGCCATCAAATATCGGCTCGTGGTGGTGTCGTACTATGTGCGGTTGAAGATCAGCGGGTAAAATTAACGGGTGAGGCAACACTGTTTTTAACGGGTCATATACATCTATGATCACTAATATATTTACCCTTGAAATATCATCGGTGTAATTTATTTTAAAAGCATATTACACTGAGTTGATAGATGAAAGGCAGCTAGGCGACGACGCATATGCCACTAAATACATACAAATGTATGCCATTATTGCATCAATGCCGTCAGCAATGCTGCCATTTGAAGTATGACGAATATCGTCTCCACAGCAATTATTGTAAGGCCATATTATGCGTTCTGACGTTGATGAGATAATCACGCAAAAAATTGAAGGTTCTATCACAAGTGTTTCAAAGGTTATTTTTCCAACCACCACTAACCACCACGACACCTTATTTGGTGGTACCGCTCTCGCTTGGATGGATGAGGTCTCTTTTATTACCGCAACACGTTTTTGCCGTAAACGCTTAGTGACAGTCTCAACCGAAAAAATCAATTTCACTCACCCGATTCCTTCTGGCACCATCGTCGAATTAGTCGGTAAAGTTAGCCGCGTTGGTCGAACAAGTTTGACTGTCAATGTGTCGATATTCTTAGAAGATATGTATCGTGAAGGACGCGAAGAAGTGATCCATGGTCAATTTAATTTTGTTGCCGTTGATGATAACGGAAAACCAACACCGTTATTTGATATGGAATAGTGTATATCTAGGTAGCAAGCTGTCAATCGAACCCGTTCAACAGGCACTCACCTGCTACCTAGCTGTCTAAAAACAACACGTTCAATCTAGATAGGAAAATTTCCGCGTATATCTTGATCAAATGCTTTTTTTTACCTGATTAGCTAATGATAGAATCCCCTCCCTTCGATAACCTCTCCCGATAGATGGCTCGATAAACATGTCAAGAGAATGACGGGTTCATTTTCTATTCTGGTTTAACTTTAATCATTATTTAAGAATCACTGTGAAAATACTTTTTTCTATTTCTTTAACAACCGCGATTTTGTCAGCCGTTTGGGCGTGGTTAGCGAATTCGTTAGGGCTGATTGGGTGGGCTGGTTTTTTAGGCTGTACCGCTTATTTTGCTTATCCAAAAGAAGGCATTAAAGGGTTGTTCATTACCTTCTTCACTACCGCCAGCGGAGTCGCATGGGGTCTCATTATGCTCCACAGCGATACCTTGTTTAATGGTATTCCTAATTTATTGGAATATTTGATCACGGGTATTGTGGCTTTTATGATGTGCATTCAAGCAAGGCAGCAATGGCTATCATATATTCCCGGCACATTTATTGGCGCATGTGCTCTTTTTGCCTCTCAAGGCGAATGGACAGCCGCCCTTCCTTCATTATTGGTGGGGGTCTTATTCGGTTATTTAATGAAAAAAAGTGGCTTATGGTTATCTGAAAAATTAAAGTGACATTTCAATTTTACGGGGTTGCCGTTTTATCATGACATTGATCAGTTAGTTGTGCTGATTTTTTACAAATAAGAACGACAACCCTCTACTAAAGATTAAACTTTGAAAAACAGCTAAGCGCGCCCATCACCAACATTTATCATTAATTTAAATCAAAATCACAATATAAAAATAAATTTATTACACAAATTTTCGTTATTATCCCCCATTACCTCTTCTGTGATTGACCAAGTAAAACCCCATATAAACGATAAAACACACTCTCTAAGAAAAAATTAGCTAATAAAATCAAACAATTAAATAACTCCACAAAATTCATTATAAAAATGCGACGTAAATCACATTTCGGCGCCATTTACTCCCCCCACTTGTAACTTAATAACTATATTTACTTAGTCGTAAAACGAACATCAAAATGACACAAAGGGGAAACTTATGAGACATGGTGATATTTCAAGTAGTCCAACATCAGTGGGTGTTGCGGTTGTGAACTATAAAATACCTCGTTTGCATAATCGAAAAGAAGTTATTGAAAATGCAAATAAAATCTCAGATGTTATTGCAGGAATGAAAACCGGTTTTCCAGGACTTGATCTGATTATTTTTCCTGAGTACAGCACTCAAGGCATTATGTATGATCATGAAGAGATGATGGAAACGGCAGCAACTGTACCGGGTGATGAAACACAAATTTTTTCAGCTGCATGTAAAGCAAATGGTGTGTGGGGCGTATTTTCAATCACAGGTGAACAGCACGAAGAACATCCCTTAAAAGCCCCTTATAACACACTTATCTTAATTGATGACAAAGGGAATATTGTACAAAAATACCGCAAAATTATCCCGTGGTGCCCTGTCGAAGGTTGGTATCCCGGCGATAAAACTTATGTTTCAGAAGGACCTAAAGGGTTAAAAATAAGTCTGATCATCTGTGATGATGGTAATTACCCTGAAATATGGCGTGATTGTGCAATGAAAGGCGCTGAGTTAATTATTCGCTGCCAAGGCTATATGTATCCTGCCAAAGAGCAGCAAATTATGATGGCAAAAACCATGGCGTGGGCAAATAACTGTTATGTCGCCGTGGCGAATGGAACAGGTTTTGACGGTGTTTATACCTACTTTGGTCATTCCGCTATTATTGGTTTTGATGGTCACACATTGGGCGAATGTGGTGAAGAAGAGATGGGCGTCCAATACGCGCAACTTTCCGTCACGGAAATTCGCGATGCGCGTCGATATGACCAATCACAAAACCACCTCTTTAAAATATTACATCGTGGTTACACCGGTATTTATCAATCAGGTGATGGTGATAAAGGCCTCGCAGAGTGCCCGTTTGAGTTTTATCGTAGTTGGGTTCTAGATGCAGAAAAAACTCAACAGCAAGTTGAAAGTATAACCAGAGAGACTATCGGTGTTTCAGAGTGCCAAGTTTACAATTTACCAACCGATGGCAATAAAATAAAAATTGTAGGCTAATGAATAAACTATAAATTTACTAAATATAAATTGTTATTTTTAAACGTTGTCGTATGCGTCAACAACGGGGAATATTATCGTATTTTATATAAATAGTTTTTCTTGATTTACTACTTAATAAATTATCACTATTTAGGAATAATCCATGCCCTTTATTAATGATATGCTAGCTGAAAGTCATAAAGAAAAACACATTTCAGAGCCCCAAAAAAAGATGGGCCATTTCCGGTTTATTTTTGATCCTGATAAAGTCATTCAATATATTGAAAATACTATTATTGGCCAAGAGGAGGCTTTAAAACAGTTAAAGGATATTCTTTATTGTATTAAAACCAATATTTTTGATCCCGAAAGGCCACTAAGTACCATGCTATTTCTTGGGCCAACTGGTGTTGGTAAAACAGAAACAGTGATCGCTTTAGCAAAAGCGCTTAATAATGGTAAAACGCATTATTGTCGCATAAATATGAATACGTTGTCTCAAGATCATTATGCCGCGTCTTTATCTGGTGCACCTCCCGGTTACGCCGGGAGTAAAGAATCATATTCCTTGTTTGATATAGATAAAATCGAAGGAAGCTATAGTACACCAGGTATTGTCTTATTTGATGAAATAGAAAAAGCAAGCAAAGAAGTGATTAGAACACTGCTCAATATTCTTGATACTGGTGAATTGAGCCTTGCAAATGGTCAGAAAGTTATTAACTTCAAAAATGCCATTATTATTATGACTTCCAATTTAGGCTCTAGAAATATTTTAAATGAAAAACAGGGGTTAGTACATTTATTCACTAAAAAATATCATCAGCAAAAAATACTAAAATTGTTAGAAAATAAATTCGAACCTGAATTTATTAACCGTATCGATAGAAAGATTAGCTTTAATAAAATAGATTCAGAACAAGCGAGTAAAATTATTGATATTGAACTTTCAAAACTCAATAAAAGAATCGCTAAAAACGCCGTCACAGTAGTACTGGATACTGCAACAAAAATGAAAATAAATTCAATGTGCGATCGTCGCTACGGGGTAAGAGATATCAAGCGAATATTTAAAATTCATATTGAACCATTAGTTGCCGATGTAATATTACATGAAAAAAGCAGAGAGCACATAGAATTTACTGTCGAAAAAAATCAATTCTCCCTCAAGAGGTGATAAATGAATGGCCTATTACTCATTTTTATTGGTAGCGTTTTAATCATTAACGGTATTTCTATCATTAAAGGATATGACAATAAAGAAACAGGAATATTCAATGGCATTATTGGTTTTTTCTGCTTAATTGGCAATATTGTTTTAATGGTAAATGCTAAAGAAAATACTGCATACCTTGCCATTGCCCAATCAATGTTATTTACATTCACTTATATTTTTCTCAGTTTTATAAAGATATATTCACTAACAGGGAAACTATTTGGTTGGTACTGCCTTTTTGTCTTTTTTAATGCTTTATTCTACGCCTACTACACAAGTGCTGATGCTCGAATGATTGCACTATGGTTGCTTTGGGCTATTCTATGGTTTCTATTTTTCTGCGTATTTTCACTTAATAAAACCATTAAATATCTCGGTGAGTTAACTTTGGTAATCGGTATTGTGACTTGCACCTTACCTGGGCTAATGATGGTAACTAACGCCTGGTAAAATAACGTCTAAATAACAACATCCCCTAAATTGCTAGGGGGTGTTAACGATTTTTAACTTATATTTAAATAATTATACGTTTAAGAAAATGCCTAAAAATAACCGGCTTTAAATGCCGTTTTTAAGGGGTTGTTAATTGATTTTTATTTATTCTTTACCATGCTTGATATTTCAAAAAAACTATCCCAATCCAGCATTAGCAAAAAAAACCAGTATATCGAAAAATACTATATAATATGCTAATTACAATATAATAAACTTATAAAATACTCCCACTCCGTCACCATCTGAATTTAACTCACCCCATGCCTTGTTTTATATTAAAAATACACATAATCTGCGTGATATCGATTCATCACATTGAAATATCTTCCATCATATAAAAAACGTTAAAACACATTGATATTCTATGTTTGGCGACGTAGAGTATTTAACGTAAAATTTATTGGTTAACCCTAACAACGATTGTTGATAATGTTATTATTCGCTTGATCTATGTCTTCATATAAAAACGAATCACTATCTTTATCTTGCTCACTGACACAATAAGATATTAATAGCACTATGTATAAAATCTACTCATTACTGTTACTTTTCATTCTTTCTATTCACTCAAGTTTCGCGGAAGTTCCAAAAGAGACGTTAAGAATTGTGGAGAATGAAGCCAAAAAAGGTGATATCAAAGCGCAAGTTATGCTAGGTATTGGCTATTACCTAGGCAAAGAGATAAAACAAGATTATCCTAAAGCTAAAAAATGGTTAACTATGGCGTCCAATAAGGGTAACGCAGATGCACAGCTTTTTTTAGCCGACATGTACTTAAATGGTAATGGCGTTGAACCTAACATTGAAACCGCAATCAACTGGCTTGAAAAATCCGCCAATCAAGGCAATGCAGAAGCCCAGAATTACCTTGGGCAGATATACTATCAAGGCGTTGGAGTGAAACAAAACTACATTATTGCTTTTGATTGGTTTAAAAAATCAGCCGATAAAAAGTTCCCACCAGCACAATACCAAGTCGGTAAAATGTATGAAAATGGTGAGGGTACAGAAATGGATGATAAAGCGGCGAGCGAATATTTAAATAAAGCCTGTAAAGGTGGTTTAAAAGAAGCTTGTAAAAAGTAACCTATTCGTTTGATTCACTGCTACAAGCCGTAGCAGTGATACTTTCCTCCCCTACTTTCAACACAGAACAGTTATCCCCTTTCATTTTTAACCAAAATAGCTAATTACATTTAAAATATTAATGATTAATTTCAATATGCTTTGAAATGTTCTAAACTTATAAAATAAAAGATAAAAAGGAGGATTTATGTACAAAACTATTTTAGTTCCGATCGACGTTAGCGAAGATGCACTGACTGATCTCGTCATACCCCATGTTAATGCAATTCAGAAATTAAATGACGCTGAAGTTCATTTCCTTGCTGTCACAGCACCTATTTCTAACTATTTGCGCTATGGTGGAACCATTCTTCCTAGTGATTTCCCTGACGAAGAAAAGCAAGCCGAAGTGATTCTCGATGAATTAAAAGAGAAAGTTAAACGCTTCTCTATCCCAGAAAATAAGATCCACGTCACCTCTTCTGTCGGCTCCGTGAAAGATGAAATCTTGGCTATCGCTGAGGAAATCAATGCAGATCTCATTTTAATCGGCTCTCGCCATCCAAGTATGTCAACATACCTGTTAGGGTCTAATGCAGCATCTGTCGTGCGCTATGCAAAAACTTCAGTTTTAGTCGTTCGATAATAAAAATGCGATAGCAAAAAATAGATTTTTTAATAAAATATTCAGCCTTTAAACTCATCAAGATCATCTTTTTACGATGATATCAAGAGATAATAAATACACACAATTTATAAGACTATTACACAAGATTATCAGTTAAATTGAAGGCTCATAAACATTTTCGTGGCTTTCACGCCCTGCTTTTTAGCAGGGTTTTTTCTTCATTAACGATGATAGTTTCAATCGAAAACGCTTAAAAGCCACCCCATCAAAATCCACCTCTCCCTCTTCGATAAAACCATAGCGCCTAATTGCGCCCAGTTTTTTTCGACTTAGTGGGAGGTGGATAGTTATCGACGTTAATGACAGTTGAGCCGCCGCTTGCTCAACTATTTTTTTAGCAATATTTTTACCGTATCCCCAGTAATCTGGATGAAGCACTAACGCTAAATCTGCGTCTCCATTTTCATCTTGAAAACCACCCCAGCCGCCAAATACGCCATCAAAAGTTAATGCCCACACACCAAAGCCATGTGTTTGCCAGTGTTGCTCTTTCTGTTTGACCCATTCCTTGCAAAAAGTCTCATCAAATTGATTATCACCTAGCGGCATATGCGCTAATACAAGCGGGTGAGTATTTAATGCGATGATGTCATGACAGTTAATTTGACTTAAACGTTGTAATTGGATATTCATTTTGTCCAGTTTTATCGATTTATCTTGTGTAAAAAACAAATGCTAACACACACACTGGGGTCCATTCCGTGAGTTTTAACATGCGAAATATAAAGTATATATACAGATGATATTTATTGCCCGCAAGACCACGGGCAATAAATAGAGGCTATTTTAGTTTGATTGATCTAATGCTGATTTCATCACTTTTTGGAAATCTTCCCAAGAGCAGTATCCATTTTTATCTATTGGGCAATTTTTCATTTCTAGCGTGACATGTTTTGGTGGCGTTTCTAAAGACAGGTAACTATTATTTCTAAGTTGCTCTGCTGTTTGATATACATACTCCACTTTAACATAGTCTTTCTTATCGCTCTTATCATGCCAACGTTGGAAGACCAATTTTCCACCAATAGGCGTATATTCATATTGATCAGGTAGTTTATAAGGTTTGAAATCCATTGCTGACATTAAGGAAGCAATATTTGAGTCATGCCCAACCAACATAATAAATTTAGCAGTCTCACCTTTATCAGCGGAAACAAAGCCCTTATTGATATAATTTAATAATGGGTGAGCCACATTCTTCGCAATCAATTTGGGGGAAAATAGCGTTTCCTGATAACCATTTTTAAGGGTATTTAATTTAGTCCATTTATCATCCGTGTTGACCATACCCCAAGCCACTTGTGATTCAGGAAAACCCTCATAGTATTGCAAATCGATAGCATCTACTGCCGAGTTCGCTATTTTAAGTGAGCCAACAACCCCCGGTTCTTTATTCGCTTCAATAATAAAACTGTTTGTTTGCGATGAAAGCTCGCAGAGTTTATCGGTCTTACATTTCTCCGAATTTTTAATGTCGAGCACGGTATCCAATTCATCATAACCAGGTTTAAGGTTGAGGCCCTTTAAATGCTCCTCCATGGCTAATAATGCTTTTTGTTTAAACTCAGGGCTATCGTTAGTAATGATTGGATTAAAAACAGGATCCATCTTACCTATTTCAGGTTGGTGGTGGATCTTCACTGTGCACCCAGGAAATGCGCCCGCAGTGAAAAATTGAGCCGTTGCAATGGTTCTTTGTAAGCTATTCGTGTAAACGAAAAGATCTTCATTACCCGTTGGGCATAATTCATCGGGAACTAATTTATTTTGCTCAATCCATTCTCTAAAGTAGTGCCCCATATACACTTCTAGTGCACCACCTTTTGTTGTTAAATAGCCACTTTGCGCATCCCAAGCTGGCCATTTTTTATCGGTAACTTCGGTTAAGATCCCCGTATTCACAATCGGTGTACGCAAATTATGACGACTTAATAATAAAACTTGGTCAAGTTGCATATTTTCGACATTATCGGTATTTGCAAGTACTGGAGTCATTGGGGTAAGCAATGCGGCTGATAAACAAACTGTTAAAACTTTATATTTCATCGAAAGCTCCCTACCATTTTGTTGTTGTATATTATCGTTATGATTCCTGCCGTTAATATTCTATAAAAACAATCCCATTATGATTATTTTTCTATAAAATTAACATTCCGTTATAATGAAGTAACTGACTTTTTTTTCTGCGATTAATATCTCAAAAATAGACTTGGCCTGCTGTTTTTCCCTCAATTAAGGATAAATACGCTATTTCTATGAAAGCTATTTTAAAATTGCGCTACGGCATATTAATCAATACACTCAAAGAAACGACATTGGGCTAAAGGCATCATTCATGGGTATTCAACCTGCTACTCCTGCACAATACCAGCAAATTATGGCTGTTTGGGAGTCATCCGTCAGAGCAACGCACGATTTTTTACCTGAAAATATATTACAGACGTTAAAAGTGGCAATCCGTGAACAATATCTTCCCCAATTGGCAACTTATGTCTCAATAGATGAAAATAACCAAATAAGTGGGTTTATTGGCGTTGATCAACATAAACTTGAAATGTTATTTATTTCAGCGGCTCATCGGGGTAAAGGAATAGGTAAACAACTCCTCAATTTTGCCATAAAAGAGCTGGGCATTAATGAAGTTGATGTCAATGAGCAGAATCCACAGGCTGTTGGTTTCTACCAACATATGGGGTTTACACAATTTGCTCGTTCTGAAACGGATGGTGAAGGTAACCCCTTCCCCATTCTCCACATGCAATTAACCACAAAATAATACAAGGTTTCACATGTCAATCATAGAACTTGAAACGCCTCGCTTACGTTTAAGACGCTGGGCCGAACAAGATAAAGAGCGTTTTTTTGATATGAATAGTTCACCGGAGGTAATGCGCTACTTCCCTTCGGTATTAAATAAATCACAAAGTGATCAAATGATGGACACGATTATGGAACGATTTGCCACCCAAGGAGGATGGGGCATATGGGCCGTTGAATTAAAATCGAACCATTCACTGATTGGGTTTGTTGGATTAAATATTCCAGAATATCCGCTTCCTTGCTCCCCTTGCACAGAAATCGCATGGCGATTACTTCCGCAATATTGGCGGCAAGGCTATACAACAGAGGCGGCCAAGACTGTTATCCAATTCGCTTTTAATCAACTTAAACTAAAAGAAATTGTCGCATTCACTGCGGTCGCCAATACCCCTTCTGAAGGCGTGATGAAAAAATTAGGGATGACCAAGGAGTCTGAAAACTTCGCTCATCCAGCACTCCCTGAAGGCCATTGGCTACAAGAACATGTGTTATATCGCCTACAAAACCCTTATTTGTAAATCGATACAACTATTGGCAAATATCTATCCAAGCACCTTTGGTCAGCTCGAGCATCCGTTGAGGCGATATTCTCAGCGCACTGTTTACAGAGCCAGCAGCAGGCAGTACCTCACTGTATTGTTGCAATGAAATATCGCAATATACAGGGAGTTCGGAAGGCAAACCAAATGGACAAACACCCCCAACAGGGTGACTGGTTAGCTCTACCACCTCATCGGCTCTGAGCATTCTCGCTTTCGAGCCTAAAGCCTGTTTAACCTTTTGGTTATCTAATCGAGCTTCTCCAGCACAAACCACAAGCACAACCTCATTTTTCACTTTCAATGATAAGGTTTTCGCTATTTGGTTAGGCTCAACATTATGAACGATGGCAGCTTGCTCAACGGTAGCCGTCACGCCATCGGTTTCAATAATGTCGATATCCGGCGCATGTTGAGCCATAAAGCGTCTAACAGATTCAATACTCATAGTCGTACTCTTTTATTGTTGTTTGCAAGTGATTGTTAATGTATGTCGCTGACTTCGCTCCGATAATTGAAGTCGCTGTTCTAAGCTATGCTGCTTTTTATGTTTGTTTTTCAGAAAAAGTGCTGTTTCAGTTCAATGGGTCACACGCACATTGATTTGCTGAATAACGAAGCGCAAGGTTTATATGGTGATACAGTTCATTGGTTAACCTATCATATTCTGCTTCTAACCCTTTTTCATAAGCTAAAAATGGGGATGAATCATTCCATGACCCCATACCACCGAATACCCAAGCGCCACATGCCACATCAAATAATCGTTCACAAAGCATCTCATTATCTTCAACTGGCTTTTGGAGTTTTTCTGCTTGCGATTTAAAAATAGCAGCAAATCCTGTTTCACCGATTTGTTCAGCTAATTGTTCAATTTTTTGCAGCGTCAGCAAAAATGCCTGCAAGTTATTCCCTTCATTTTGCAATGATGACAGAGATTGCTCTGATACTGACTCAACAAATATGGCACTTTCATCTGCCCATTCTAAAGTTAAAACTATTGAAGTAGGCTTATCGCAAGTGATGACGATTTGTTGCTGTTGATTAAAATAGTATTGGCTGTTTCTTGTTATATTTAAATAACGGCGTAACTGTTCGATAAAATCATCCACCTGAATTTCTCGGATAACTTCTGCGCCTTGTTGGTTACATAAAACCCAATATTTCACATAAGACATTTTACGTAATAATGAACGGTCTTTTTCTCGTTTTAATGCTCGAACGGAACAGTAAGCAATATATTGGTCAGCCCGCATGTTTTTTTCCTCTGCATATGCACGAACCATTAACACTAACAAAAAAATCGCCAAAAAAAAGCCACCGCATTATTGCAGTGGCTTTGAATTAAAAATGGAAAGCGTTACGATTTGTTTTTTTCCGTTTCCGCCTCTTTTGCTTCAATTTCTCGATACCAACGAGGGTGATGTTTTTTCGCCCAACGACGACTGACTTTCCCTTCAATCATCCCCTTAATCGAGCCTTTAACCCAAAATGCCATATACATATGAATCAGAATAGCGTGAATTAAGATGATTGCCGCCGCCGCATGGATAAATAAACTCCAGCGTACTAACCACATTGGGAATAAATGCGCAAAATATGGACGCCAGATAATGATCCCTGTTGCTAAGAGTACAAAAATCATACTCATGATGCTCCAGAACATCATTTTTTGTCCTGCGTTATACTTGCCTACATCTGCAACATGGTGTTCGTTACCTTTAAGAACCTCAACAATGTTCTTGATCCAAGGTAAATCTTGTTTATCTGGAATGTTATGTTTTACAAAACGGAAAAACATAAACATCAACACCACAAAGATTAATACGCCAAAGAATGGATGTAGGATCCGCCCCATTTGTGGTGTACCAAAGGTTTCAGTCAACCATTGCAATGTTGGGAAAAAGAGCGCTATCCCAGACAAAGCAACTAAAAAGAAGCAGATAACCACGGTCCAGTGGCATGCTCGGTCAATAAACTTTGTCCGAACAATCATTTTGCTCTTTTTACTCATGACCATCTTCCTCCTCTTCATCATCCACTTCTTTATTAGGGCCAACTCCAACATAGTGGAAAATCAACCCTGCAAAAGTGGCAATAAAGCCGACTACTGAAAGTGGTTTCAAGACTGCCTTCCACAAGTTAATCGGTGTATCAATTTGTGGATCCTTTGGTAACCCATGATATAACTCTGGATTATCCGCATGTTGGAGTACATACATCACATGTGTACCGCCCACGCCTTTAGGGTCGTAGATCCCTGCGTTTTTAAAACCACGTTTTTGTAGTTTATCGACACGCTCAGAGGCATATTCCAACATCTCTTTTTTAGTACCGAAATGAATAGCCCCTGTTGGGCAGGTTTTCACACAGGCTGGCTCTTGGCCTACCGCGACTCTATCCACACACAAAGTACATTTATAAACTCGATTATCTTTCGGGTTTAAACGAGGAATATTAAATGGGCATCCCGCAATACAATAACCACAACCGATACAGTGCTCAGATTGGAAATCCACAATACCATTTGCATACTGGATAATAGCGCCTGCTGAAGGGCAAGATTTTAAACAACCAGGATCCGTACAGTGCATACAGCCATCTTTACGGATAAGCCATTCTAACTTGCCATTTTCAGTCGTTTCGCTAAAACGCATCACTGTCCATGACTTAGCGCTCAAATCCAGAGGGTTGTCATAAACCCCCACACAATGGCCGACCTCATCACGAATGTCGTTCCATTCCGAACACGCCACCTGACAGGCTTTACAACCAATACAGGACGTTACATCAATGAGTTTCGCAACTTCAAACTTGTCATCACGCGCTTGTGGTGGAGGCGTAATACTGTTGGTCGCGGAACGTTTAATAATGTCTTGAGATTGCATTCGTTCCCTCCCTTACGCCTTCTCTATATTAACCAAAAACGCTTTATACTCAGGTGTCTGAGAGTTTGCGTCACCAACGGATGGTGTTAACGTATTCGTAATGAAGCCTTTTTGCGTTGCACCTTCAAAGCCCCAGTGGATCGGTACCCCAACCGTTTCTATCGGTTTACCATCGACCATCAACGTTTGTAAGCGCTGTGTCACAACGGCTACTGCTTTAATGAAGCCACGTTGACTGCTCACTTTGACTCTATCGCCATTTGCAATACCTTTTGCTTTCGCCAAGGTTTCACTGATCTCAACGAATTGTTCAGGCTGCACAATCGCATTTAAACGCGCATGCTTCGTCCACGTATGGAAATGCTCCGTTAAGCGGTAAGTCGTTCCGACATAAGGGAACTGCTCATGGTTTCCAAGGCGCTTTTTATCGTCCTCAAAAATACGTGCCGCTGGGTTAGAAACGACATTTGGATGTAGCGGGTTCGTACCTAATGGGGTTTCAAACGGCTCATAATGTTCAGGGAATGGCCCTTCCGCCATTTTATCAATTGCAAATAGACGGCCTAAGCCTTCAGGTTGCATGATAAATGGCCCAGTACCGACTTCAGGTGCCGAAGCATTAAAGTCAGGAATATCATTACCGACCCATTTTTTCCCATTCCACTCGATCAACATCCGTTTTTTATCCCATGGCTTACCTTGTGTATCACAAGATGCACGGTTATAAATCACGCGGCGATTCAGTGGCCATGCCCACGCCCAACCTAATGTATTTCCGAGTCCTGATGGGTCACTGTTATCACGGTTTGCCATCTGGTTCCCTTTTTCGGTCCAGCAACCAGTATAAATCCAGCAAGACGAGGCCGTAGAGCCGTCATCGCGTAACAGCGCGAACGAGCTAAGCAGTTCACCTTTTTTGGCTTGCAAATTACCGTCAGCATCATACAAATCGACCAATGCAACGCCATTGTTCTCTTTCGCAACTTCTTCTGATTCAGGATGGAATTGGCGTTTGTAATCCCAACGCATCTGCATTAATTGATCACGACCTTTCCCGCCTTCTTGCTCATAAAGCTCGCGGATTTTATATAAAATACCGGTTAAGATCTGGCCGTCATTACGTGCTTCACCCGGTGCGTCTGCTGCCTTCCAGTGCCATTGCAACCAACGGCCTGAGTTAGCAATCGAACCATCTTCTTCGGCGAAACAGGTTGATGGCAAACGGAACACTTCAGTTTGGATAGATGCCGTATCAACGTCATTCATCTCACCATGGTTTTGCCAGAAATTAGCCGTTTCCGTCACCAAAGGGTCAACAATAACTAAGTACTTCAATTTACTTAAGCAGCTAACTACTTTGTTCTTGTCCGGGAACGATGCAACAGGGTTAAAACCTTGGCAAATATAGCCATTAACTTGATCTTTACTCATCATGTCAAAATACTTCATGACATCATAAGCCTGATCCCATTTTGGCAACCAATCATAGCCCCATTGATTATCTTTTTGCGCAGCATCACCATAGAAAGACTTCATCAAACTGACAAAGAATTTTGGATAGTTACTCCAATAGTTAACCTGATTTGGCAACGTTGCTTTTGGTGTATTAGCAGCTAAATAGCTGTCTACTGTCACCATTTTTTCAGAAGGCAAAGTGAGATATCCCGGTAGACTTGTTGATAACAAACCGAGATCCGTCAGCCCTTGAATATTTGAGTGACCACGCAGCGCATTCACCCCACCACCAGCCATACCCATATTGCCGAGCAGCAATTGGATCATCGCCATAGTACGAATATTTTGTGCACCAACAGTATGCTGAGTCCAACCTAACGCATATAAGAACGTTGTTGTTCTATCGGCAGCGCTGGTTGAAGCCAAAATTTCGCAGACTTTTAAAAAGTCATCTTTTGGTGTACCACAAATTTGTTCGACGATTTCGGGTGTATAACGAGAAACGTGCTGTTTGAGCAAATTCCATACACAACGAGGATGTTGTAAAGAGTCATCACGCAACGCATGACCATTTTCATCAAATTGATAGTTCCACGTGGTCTTATCATAAGCGCGTTTTTCCGCGTTATAACCACTAAATAGACCATCTTCAAAGCTGAAATCATCCCTTACCAAGAGTGCCGCATTGGTATAGTGTTGTACGTACTCTTTATTAATTTTGTTATTTTCTATCAGATACAGTAGTACCCCTGACAAGAAGGTAATGTCAGTACCTGAGCGAATAGGCACATAGTGATCAGCCACTGATGCCGTACGCGTAAAACGTGGATCAATGACAATCAGTGTGGCATCGTTGTTATTTTTCGCTTCAATTGCCCAGCGGAATCCAACAGGATGTGCTTCCGCAGCATTTCCGCCCATCACAACGACGACATTAGCATTTTTGATATCAACCCAGTGGTTGGTCATCGCACCGCGACCAAATGTTGGAGCAAGACTTGCTACCGTTGGTCCGTGTCAGACACGCGCTTGGTTATCAACCGCTAACATCCCGAGGGAGCGTGCAAATTTCTGAGTTAACATACCGGTTTCGTTGCTCGCCGCAGATGCACAAAGCATCCCTGTCGATAACCAACGATTTACCGTTGTTCCTTGTTCATTTTTTTCGATGAAATTTGCGTCTCGGTCATCTTTCATTAACCGAGCAATACGGGTGAAAGCTTCATCCCAACTTATACGCTGCCATTTATCAGAGCCTGGTGCGCGATATTCAGGATAACGTAGTCGATTTTCACTATGGATGTAATCAAGTAGGCCCGCCCCTTTAGGACATAAAGCTCCACGGTTAACAGGATGATCAGGATCTCCTTCAACATGGAAAATAGCGGATTTAGCATTCATGGCACCATCGCCCATGCTATAGATTAATAATCCACACCCTACAGAACAGTAAGTACAAGTATTACGAGTCTCTTTAGACCGTAGTAATTTATATTCACGTACATTGGCCATTGCCGTTGCTGGCATAAAACCTAACGCTGCTACAGTAGTACCTGCCATCCCGCCGGCACAGATTTTAAAAAACTTTCTGCGACTGACGTTCATTGCTTCCCTCTTTATATTTATTGTCATTACCCTAAATAATCCAAGCATGCGATAGGTGGCTAACAACGCTATTTCGAGACAAAGATAAATTCTATAACTCGAATTAATCGGTGCAGTCCAACACTAAGCAACTTGAAACAAAATGGGTATAAGTCGGTCGCAGAATATCAGCGTATGATAATTATATATTGCCTAAAATCAATGAATGTGAAAATAAAAGGTAAATTAATATTAACTGAGTAGTTAATCTCCAATTAAATATACTACCAATAGAGTAGCTATTTTAAATATTGATACAGATCAATTAACGATAAATTTATAAATTGCAAAAATATAATTCAGATCAAAATATAAAAACCACAAGACCAAACAAAAATAAAACTTAAACCAAATAACGCGCTATTTATCATTATTATTAAATTTAACTTTAGGAATACGTAATTTTACTTTAATTCAAATAATCATCCAACTAAAAACAAAAATCCCTTTTCATTAATAAGCGTTAATTAATTATATTAATTTAAAATTAAACGCTATTTCCAACCACTAATAATAATACCAGCACCAATAAATACTACTACAGCCCCCACCCAGTCCGTTGTGTTTAATGATACACCATCGACTATACGCAACCATATCAATGCAGTTGCAATATAGATCCCCCCATATGTTGCATAAATTCGCCCACTTGCTTCAGGATGGAGCGTCAGCAACCAAACAAACAACATTAAACATAGTGCAGCAGGCAAAAGTAACCATGCACCACCTTGCTTTTTCATCCATAAATACGGGAAATAGCAACCTGCAATCTCAGCTAACGCTGTTAAAAAGAATAAACCAATAATGTTTAGTGACATAAAAGTATTCTCTACATTAGAACCGTTTTCAAACACGGGAAGATTGCATTAATTGATTATTTGCCTTTAATAATTCAATACATTCCTGTGCACCACGCTTTAACACCTGACCTTTCAAGCAAACAATATGTATCGGTAGCTCTAAACCATTCGGCGTATTTTTAAACTCTAATCGTTTCAGTGAACCCTGCTGTAATTTATCTTTAATTAAAGAGAGGGGTAAATTTCCCCATCCCATTCCAGCTTCAACTAATCCCAATGCCATTGAAAAATTATCTGTTCGCCAATAATTAGTCGCAACCACAGCACGAATATCGCTGAGCTGATGCTGAAAACTAGTAATAATTATTTGACGAGTCTGCACGAGATCTTCCATATATAAGGAAGCTGAATGCCCAATTGATGGATGTTTTGATGAGATGGTTGCGACTAAAGACTCATAGCCAATACAGTGAAACTGTTCTTGTGAATTGACCGATATACCACCAAATGCAATGGCTAATTGAATATGATTTTGATGCAATAAAGGTAAAATATCATCTTGAGGCGCGGTCATTAATTCTACATGCATTAATGGGTAGCGCTGACTCAATATTTTTAGCGCATCAAATAATAAATCAGGGTTAATTCCTTCCGCAATTCCAATCGTTAACGTACTTTCTACCCCTTGAGTCAACTCGCGAGAAAATACATTCAACTGCCATAGATTATCCACAATATTACGTGCATAAGGTGCTAAGGCCAGCGCTTTTTCGGTTGGTTTAGGCTCCCTTGTATGCCTTTCAAACAACAAAAAGCCCAACTCCGCCTCTAAATTGGCGATAGCCATACTCACCGCGGACGGCACACGGTGTAATGCCCTTGCCGCTGCTGAAAAAGATCCTTTTTCTAATACCGTTAAAAAGATCATTAAATTATCACTGTTAAATGGCATCTCTAACCTTTCAATAATATTGATAGTAGCTGACTTTTATTATCATCAATATTGATTTAATTTACCAGACCTGACGACACAGTAAATGAGATAAAACATGCAAGGTATTAAGCGTAAAATTGTTTTTATCACCGCCTATGAAGTGATTGGCTGGGTGATTTCATCATTAGCACTCGCATTTCTTTCGGGGAATTCAGCGGGTACAACTGGGCCTTTGGCTTTGGTAATAACCACTATCGCCGTTAGTTGGAACTTTATTTTCAATGTCGCTTTTGAATATTGGGAATCCAAACAGAAATCCCGAATTCGCACATTTCGCCGCCGGTTTGCCCATGCGGTTTTATTTCAATTAACCTTGGTGATCTTTCTAATTCCATTGATTGCTTGGTGGCTATCAATTAGCTTGTTACAAGCTCTGATATTGGATTTTGCTTTAATTATTTTTATCCCTATCTACACATTCTTTTTTAATTGGGCCTTTGACAAGATATTTGGGCTTCCGGCATCTGCCTTGCCGCAACAGGAGCACAGTCATTAATGAGCTAACTCAAATAGCCATCCTAAATAAGGATGGCTATTTGGTTGTTGACGAAATAGTTAGAATAACCCGCAAACACTAGCCAATCATATTATCATTCACTGACCATCCCATCATTACTCCACCCACTTCTTCAATAGAGTGACTGTTGTCGTTCAAACAATGCCGCTTTCTACCTTCCAGCCAACTGAATGAGAGAGCGTTTTCCCTTCCTTTGAAGCGGATAACATTCCTCGCTGGTAACATGCCTCCATGATTTCATGGGTATACAGAATCAAACTCGCGCAATTCCTTGGCGACGATAACTTTGATCAACAACCATGGCTTCAAGGTAATCCACCGAAATGAGGCCATCATGAATTACCCTATTTCTCTGTAACGGTCATAAATGACTTTTTTGGCTACACTAGAACGTTTTCACCGTTTTAATAGCCCCTAGTTAAACACTGAACTAGGGGATTCTGTTATTCCAGATCCT
This sequence comes from Providencia sp. PROV267, assembly GCF_028477825.1. Lineage (NCBI taxonomy): Bacteria > Pseudomonadati > Pseudomonadota > Gammaproteobacteria > Enterobacterales > Morganellaceae > Providencia > Providencia sp. PROV267. Next base: position 73,405 of record NZ_JAMPLX010000007.1, read on the forward strand.
CCCCATGACTCGCGATGACTTTTTGATACCAGTAGAAGGATTTTTTTTTCTTTCGTTCACGTGTTCCCCTACCTTGATCGTCAAGATCAACATAAATAAAGCCATAGCGTTTACTTAATTCCCCAGTGGACGCAGCAACCAAATCAATACATGACCATGCTGTGTAGCCGATTACCGGAATACCATCCCCAATAGCCTCAGCCATAGCACGAATATGGCTACGTAAGTAGCTAATCCGATAATCATCATTAATTTCCCCGTCTTCCGTCACTTCATCTTTTGCACCGAACCCATTTTCGACTAAAAAAAGTGGTTTTTGATAACGGTCATACATCATATTCATCGTGATACGTAAGCCCAAGGGATCGATACCCCATCCCCAATCACTAACCTTGATATAGGGGTTTTTCAAGGACTTAACGACGTTGGCTTCGCTGCTATTCTGCTCGTTCATTTCTGCGGAAGTGCAACGGGAAGTGTAGTAACTAAAAGAGACAAAATCGACGGTATTGGTGAGAATCGCTTCATCTTCTGGCTCTACAACAAGCGAAATGTTCTTCTCTTTAAATAAGCGAGTCGCATAAGCTGGATAATATCCACGTACCTGTATATCCGTGAAAAAGAGGTTCTCGCGATCTTTATTCAGTGCCGCCCATACATCATCAGGACGACATGACCAAGGATAAAATCCCCCTCCAGCTAACATACAGCCAACTTGGTTGTCAGGATTAACTTCATGCGCAATACATGTCGCTAAAGCGCTGGCCACTAACACATGATGAGCCGCCTGATATTTAACCTGCTCAGGATCTTCATCAGCCTTGAAAACAAGCCCTGCGGCAGAAAAAGGGCTGTGCAGCATAATGTTGATTTCATTGAAAGTAAGCCAGTACTTTACTAAGCCATTAAACTCTTCGAAACAGGTTCGCGCGTAGCGGCTAAAAAAATCCACCATTTTTCGGTTACGCCATGAACCATACTCAGTCACCAAGTGCATGGGAACATCGAAGTGGCATAAAGTAACGAGTGGCTCAATATTGTATTTCTTACACTCATTAAACAGATCACGATAGAAAGCAATGCCTTCAGCATTAGGCGCCAACTCATCACCATTAGGATAAAGCCGACTCCATGCGATGGACGTTCTAAACACACTAAAGCCCATTTCCGCGAACAGTGCGATGTCTTCTTTATAGTGATGATAAAAATCAATAGATTGGTGACTGGGGTAATATTCATCCTTACGTAAGCTATAGCGTTGTTCCAACCCCAGTTTAACCGGCATCCGATGACTACCATAAGGGATCATGTCCACCGTGGTCAGCCCTTTTCCACTTTCACGGTATGCTCCCTCAGCTTGATTGGCTGAGATAGCTCCCCCCCAAAGGAAATTCTTGGGGAATTTTGCTGTGGACATACGTGTTTCTCCTGATTTATTCATTCACTCAGATAATTATTTGTTACGAACGAGATAAAGCCTGTGCTACCTGTTTTGGTTTATCATCCTGTTTTTCAACAGGAATATCTTCAAACCCAAGTAGCAGTGTCACAATAAATGACATTACCACCGACAAGATCATGACTCCAAATACCCAAACGATACTCATCGGATTTTGTGGATCAAAAAACTGTACGCTGGTGAATAGACCCGGAGCGGCCATAGAGTGACTTGCTAAACCACCGATTCCAGCAATTGCACCACAGAAAAATCCAGTGATTAAACAAGCGATTAAAGGTTTCTTAAGACGTATTACTACGCCATACAGTGCAGGCTCTGTGATCCCGGCGACAATCGCTGAGGCCGCAGCGGCAAGTGCCGTCTGACGTAATTCAGGGTTTTTCGTCCGCCAAGCAACCGCCAGCGATGAGCCACCCAATGAGAGGTTGGCACCGATTTCAGATGGCATCACCATGCCTTCTTTTCCTGTCTCAGCAATTGTCTGAATAATGGTTGGAGTAAATACTCGATGCATACCCGTCATGACGAGCAGTGGCCAAATAGCTCCCATAATGGCGACAGATAACCAACCAAGATAGTCATGAATAGTGTAAACCAGCGCTGAAATGCCACTCCCAATCCAGACCCCCATCGGCCCAATCAGGATAATGGCAATCGGCGAAGCTATCAGCACAATGAGCATCGGTTTAAGGAAATTCTTTGTAACCGCAGGGGTGATTTTATCAATCCATTTTTCAATATAAGAGAGGATCCAAGTCATGCATAATGCAGGGATCACAGTATAGGTGTATTTTACTGGAGTAATTGAAATTCCAATAAAATCGACAGGTTGACCTTGCGCTGCTTTAGCCATTAATTCAATAAATGCTGGATGCACCAACACCCCTGAAATAGCAATGGCGAGCGACATATTGGTTTTGAATTTCAGTGCAGCAGAGGCGGCAACCATAATCGGTAGGAAGAAAAATGCCCCATCACCAATGACATTGAGCAAAATAAATGTGGAGGAACTTTTTGTCAGAATACCAGACATCTCGAGGATCATGGCCAGTAATTTTACCATTGACGCGCCAATAATCGCAGGGATCAGCGGTGACATCGTGCTGATTAAAGCATCGAGAATACCGCTTCCTACACGGCGAAAGGACCAGCTTTTTTTAGCGATAAGTTGAGTTTCCTGCACAGCTCCTTCTGGTAGCAACTTGATCACTTGCTCATAAACCTTTGAAACTGTATTACCAATGATGATCTGATACTGTAAGTCCATCTTCACTACACCCAGCACACCATCGATACTTTTTAAGCGTGCAAGGTCAACAGGCTTATCGCTTTTCAATACAAGCCGCAGACGGGTCATACAATGAGTAATAGCAGTGATATTTTCACTCCCGCCAATAGCATCAACAATTGCACGGGAAACAGCCACATAGTTCTTTGACATAATTAAATGCTCTCTTGTAATCACACTTTTCATTCAGCGGTATGCAGCTATACCCGTAACGAATACATATTCTGGTTTTTTGTAAACGCACCTAAACCTATGTATTAATAGATATTTAATATCATTGCTTAAGTGTTTATATTACTGGGCAACAAATAGGTAACCGGTTACATATAATATTTAATATATTTGAAAGTAGTTCAAGACGTTTATTATTTTAATTGTTTTTATGTGACAGTTTTCACGTAATAGGATTGGGTTTTGGCTGGGATCCGCTTTGGTAGTGACATAGACCTCTGCATCTCCCTATATAAAAGTGTAAAATGATTTTGATATCAATTTGTCAGGATAAAGATATGTCTACAATGCAGGAAGTAGCGAAACGGGCAAACGTATCAAAAGCGACAGTTTCGCGAGTACTATCTGGAAAAGGCTACACCAGCGAGGAGACCAAAGTACGGGTCTATCAAGCCATTGAAGAAACCGGCTATCGTCCTAATTTACTAGCGCGTCACCTTTCAACCAGCAAATCCGCCTGTATTGGTTTGGTGGTGACCAATAATCTTTATCAGGGCAGTTATTTTAATGAAATCCTGTCACAAGCAGCAAAAAAACTAGAGGACAACGGCCGGCAACTGCTCCTTGTTGATGGAAAGCACAGTGCAGAGGAAGAGCATGCTGCGATTCAATTTTTGCTCGGATTGCGTTGTGATGCGATTATTGTTTATTCACGCTTTCTGAGTATTAGCCAGATAGATGAAATCATTGATCAACATACCCAACCGATTATGGTTGTGAACCGTAAACTGAGAAAAAATCACAGTCACTGTGTTGTCTGCGATCATAGGGGCGCCAGTTTTAATGCGACACAGTATCTCATTTCCCGAGGGCATAAAGAAATTGCCTTTATCACTGGTTCAATGGACTCGCCAACCGCGATTGAACGCCTGTCTGGTTATAAAGATGCCTTATCTGCCAATGGTATTGATATTAATGAGTCACTAATTATTTCTGGTCACTGGACACCATCTTGTGGTACTCAGGCCGTAATAAAATTACAGCAGCAAGCGACGCCTTTCACCGCTATTCTAGCCAGTAATGACGATATGGCCATTGGTGCAATCAAAGCGTTGGATGATGCAGGTATAACCGTTCCATACCACGTTTCCGTTATCGGTTTCGATGATATTCCATTAGCCCCCTTCCTAAAACCTACTTTATCCAGCATTAAAGATCCAATAAGTGCAATGATTAATGAGGCGATCCATCGCACTATTTCAATGCTTGATGGTGGCTATTTTTCAAAAGAAAACATCTTTACGTCTGAATTGAAAATAAGGGATTCAGTCGCTGATGGCCCTTATTTGTAGCGACCCACCATTAATCTCGTATGAATTTGGTGGCTATCAATGAGTTTGTTACAAGCTCTGATATTGGATTTGGCTTTAATTATGTGTATCTCTATCTACACATTCTTTATTAATTGAGCCTTTGACAAGATATTTGGCTTACCCAAAACCAGCATTACCACAAGAAGCGCAGATAACTTAATAATACCAATACGCCATCCATCATAAGGATGGCGATTACTTAACTCTTAACAAAAAATAGAGAGAATCTTTTCGCTAGTGGCAGAACGACCAGTACGGTAGGAAAAGCAATTATCCATGATAACATCCAAGAACTTAACCAAGGTGCTAGCATTTCACTATTCAACCCTAACGCTTTAACTGTACTGATTAAAGAAACAATACCACTCATCACTAATGACAAGAAAAAAGGGATCAAAAAGATCAGTGCTCTGGTGGGAAGTTTAGGTATTCCAAAAAGGGTATTTTTATTTTGTGAAGACATCGTGCAGACTCCAAATAAGACGAACACAACAGCATATAACTGTTGCATGACAAGTTATATGCGTTGATTAACGTAAACGCTTACGAGTCCTTAGACTAAAAATCAGCCTGTATTCTATATATAACAATTTTGTTGTCAAACTGGATTACCATTTAATGGTTTTATTTTTATCAATAAAATGAAAACTAACCTAAATATTATTAACAGTAATCCAGAATAATAACCCTATATTATCAATTTTGATTACCACTGATCACCGCCACGAAAATCACAGTAAAGCGAAGCGGTAAAATCAACCTCACCATCCGCTTTCCAGCCCATGACTCCGCCTTCTTCTTCAATAGAACGGATATAGCTCCCTTGTTTCAATTCAAACAACTTACCTTTCCAGATTTGCCATCCAACCGAATGATACAATTTTTGTCCATCATCCGAAGCCGACAGCAGCCCTAATTGATAACACGAAGCTATAATTTTATTGGTTTGCAGCATCAATTGCCGCCCAATACCTTGGCGACGATAACTTTGTTCAACCACCATCGCTTCAACATACCCTACAGAGATAGGCGTATTATCTAGGGCCATATGGCGTTGAATAATTGCAACATGACCAACCAATTTTTGTTGATCAAAAGCCATGACGTGCATTCCACCTAAAGTGTGCGCGAAATCGTCATGCGAAAAATCGCCTTCAAAACCTTCAATTAATAAATCGTAAAGCGCTTCTTTTTCACTCAGTGTCAATTGGCTGGTATGCAGACTGCGGTATTCTATGCCCATAAAAACCTATATTAAAGTCGATTAAAGATACCGATACATTATAACGCCATTGAACCACCAAAAAGCGAAACAATCGTGCACTTTTCTTCACTTAACAGCTTATTATGGCACCGTATGTCGCTCGATTTGCTTTTTAATAAACGAATAAAGTTGCTGAAACTCTTCTTGTGAAGAAAACACTCGTGTAGGGAAAATAATAAAATCATTATCTCCAACCTGGACAAATATCAAATCTTCTTGCACATCAACCTTGTTAACTCGAGGCCATAACACCTTATACATACTGTTATCTTGAATGGACTCAATAAAATAACGGTTAATTTTAATATGTCTAATATATATCTCATCATTTTGCTCTTTGTGTTCATATTTTTTCATAAAATATTTTTCTAACACACTAGAAAGAAGGAGCGCCATCACTGCTATGACAATAAATGCTAGGGCTGTGCCACTCATTCTTTGTAAGCGAGCCATACTCGGGTCTATCTCTGTCGATAACAACAGCAATAATGCAATAGCAAAAAAGAATAATAAACCGATGACAAGACTATACAAGCTTAGATTGGCTATATTAAGGACCCAATGATAGGGTTTAGCCACGCTTATCACTTTGTTTGCTTTTATATACTTTTGTATTTTTCGTATTTCAGAAATAGAAAGTGAAAACTTGATGTCATAACGGTCTTTCATCTCACTAATGCCCCCAAACATTGGCTTTTAATCTATCTTGGCAAGTATCACTATAGAGATATAAAAATGATATTTCCTCATGAAATATCACCCATAATAGTCTTATTCAGACACGTTAAGTTATGATAACAACAATATTTTCACCATTCTATGAAAGGAAAATTGACTAAACCGTATTGGTGAGTTTACCTCTAACAATAACCTTTGCTGGCTTCGCTGTTTCATCCGATGCCCTTCTCACCGCCATGTTAATCACTTGCCAAGAGATTTCTTGCAAATCGTGCGAGATACAAGGGAAATTAAAACCATAAATTGATGAATAAGAGACCTCATCAATACTAAACAGTGAAACATCATCACGTAATGAAATTTGATGCTTAATACAAGCCTTGATGATCCCCAAAGAAATCTGGTTATTACAGCCGACAAAGAAATCAGGGGCACTGTTTTTTTGTAGATAGCTATCCGTTACTTTATAAGCTTCATCCATCAGAAAATCTGCATATAAAATTTCAACCTTATCGACACTTCCTTGTAATGCAGCTTTAAGCCCTGTCACCCTATCCCGTGCGACATTAGAATCTTCGGGTCCTGAAACAATGACAACACTTTTTGCCTCTTGTGACTGTATAAAACGCCCGGCTTGCAAACCACAGTCTAAATTATCAATATAAACACCACTACAGTGCTTAATATCAACTTCTCGGTCTACTAAAATAACAGGGATATTTAGCAGCTCAAGCTGCCGAAAATAATCGGGCTTATAAAAACGATCAGACGAAACCACAGAAAGAATGATGGCGTCAACATTATAACCTATCAACTTTTCAATGATACGCGCCTCATTTTCCTTTGACTCATAAGAATCAAAAACCAATGTGTCGTACCCTACTTGATAGGCTTCTTGTGTCATCAACTTCGCTAAACCACCAAAAAATGGGTTCCCCATATCGGGGCTAACAATACCAATCGTTTTTGATGACTTAGCACGTAAATTGCGCGCTACGGCATTAACGACATAACCGATTTTGTCTGCCGCCTCTAAAATCCTTTTCAGCGTCTCGGGATGAACTTTATCTGGCTGAGAAAAAGCGCGTGATGCGGTGATTTTGCTGACATTAGCAAGCGCTGCGACATTTTCTAATGTCACTTTCTGTGACTTATGATCGGCCAATTTCATCTCCTTATTAAATTAAGTATCATTTCGTACCATTATAGTATCATTTAATCGTTTCAGTCATGCAAAACCGTAATATTATTCGATCCCTTCTAAACGTCGTACTCTTGGGTCGGTAAAAATATCAAATTCATCACGACTTTCACTTGAGAACTCAGAAACAACCGCTCCCATACTGCCAGCTTTAAACCAATGTAATGTATTAGGTTTTATCGTATACTGCTCTCCCGGTTTGAGTAAAATAAAGCGGTCACACTGATACCTCTGCTCATCACCTTCTGGTTTAGGGCAAATCGGTTCCCCCGATTCATTTTTATTCAATGTTAACGAATCATCATCAACAAATAGGTATACTTCCCCCCACCGACAACGAAAAGTTTCTTGCTTACCCATTGAAGAGCCAAACGGTGGATGCCGATGCTCAGGGCAAACCTGATGGGGAAACAGCACCAACTCTTTAGCACAATAACGTTCGCTATTACAATAAGTTAACAGTTGTAAGCCTGAACGTGGATAGTCTGGTAATCCAAAACTGGCGATCTCAATTCGTGCTTTTTCTTCTTCTGTGAGACGGATATGTGCTTTTTCTAGAAAATTAACGACTTGCTGCCGATAGTGTGCTTTATTCATGCTCTGCTCTCCTCAATGATACCGATAACATTATAACGGCATCCCCCCCTCAAAAAATGTGATCAGGTAGCCTATTCTTCCGCTTTTGTTTACAAAAGTGCCACTCATTTAATGAAACTATAACCTGCGTCACATAAAAATAATAAAATTCGATCTAATATCCGCATCATAAAAATGATATCGATACCATAAAAATGAGCCAGAGGTAATCATGAAAGCATTAGTACTCGAAAAAGCAGGGAAAATTTCTATTCAAGATTGGCAAAGTCCTGAAGTCCTTGGAGAGGATGATGTCGAAATTAAAATTCATACCGTAGGCATTTGCGGTAGTGATGTTCACTACTACCAACATGGTCGTATCGGCCCCTTCGTCGTTGAAAAGCCAATGATTTTGGGCCATGAAGCATCCGGCGTAATTACCGCTGTTGGTAAAAATGTCACTCATCTAAAAGTTGGCGATCGCGTATGTATGGAACCCGGTATTCCTAATTTACAATCCACGCAATCGCGCGCTGGCCTGTACAACCTCGATCCCGCTGTACGCTTTTGGGCGACTCCTCCTGTTGATGGTTGCCTACGCGAGAGCGTTATTCATCCCGCTGCGTTCACTTTTAAATTACCTGAAAATGTCTCTTTTGCTGAAGGCGCAATGGTTGAACCACTCGCTATCGGTATGCAAGCCGCGACCAAAGCTGAAATCAAGCCCGGTGATATCGCACTCGTTATTGGTGCGGGAACTATCGGTATTATCACCGCGTTGTCTGCACTCGCTGGCGGCTGTTCAGATGTCATCATCTGTGACCTCTTCGATAAAAAACTGGAAGTCGCTAAACAATATCCAGGCCTACACCCTATCAATAGCAAAGATACTCAAGCTATCGCCGATAAAGTTAATGAACTCACTGAAGGTAATGGGGTGAATGTCTTATTCGAATGCAGCGGAGCGAAAGCGGTGATCGCTAATATCACTGAGCATATGGCACCGGGTGGAACTGCCGTATTAGTTGGTATGCCAATTGATCCTGCGCCTTTAGATATTGTTTCAGCGCAAGCGAAAGAAATTACGTTTAAAACCATTTTCCGTTACGCAAACATGTACCCACGTACTATCCGCCTACTCAGTTCCGGTAAGCTCAACGTAAAACCTTTGTTGTCAGCCACTTATAAGTTTAAAGACAGTGTTGAGGCTTATGAGCGTGCAGCTGAAGGCCGTCCAACCGATATTAAGATTGTGCTGGAAATGGAGTAATACATGACATTGTATGCTGGGATCGATTGCGGTACACAAAGTACCAAAGTCGTTATCGTGGATAGCGAAAGCGCACAAATTTTGGGTGAAGGCTCTGCGCCTCACCCACTCATTAGCGAAGCATCTGGGCGCCGTGAACAGCATGCTTCTTGGTGGACAGACGCACTTGTCAGTGCGTTTCATCAAGCGCTCAATAATGCCAGTATTGATGGTAAAGAGATAGCCGCAATCGCCGTTTCAGGCCAACAACATGGTTTTGTGCCTTTGGATGCCCAAGGCAAAGTGATCGCACCGGTTAAACTGTGGTGTGATACGGAAACAACGGCAGAAAACCAAAAGATCATTGATGCTTTAGGTGGCACTGACGGTGCGTTATCTCAACTCGGACTCATGCCTCAAACAGGTTATACCATTTCTAAAATTTTATGGTTGAAAACTCACCACCCTGAACTTTGGGAACAGTTAGAGACGGTATTACTGCCACATGATTACCTCAATTTTTGGCTAACGGGCGTTCGTGTGGCTGAATTTGGTGATGCATCTGGTACTGGCCTGTTAAATATTCGTACCCGTGAATGGGATGTTCATACCATCAATCTAATTGATGATTCAGGCCGTCTACAACGAGCTTTACCTCCACTTGTCACTGCTGAAACCTGCATTGGCACCGTACTTCCTGAAATCGCCCATAAACTTGGCATTTCGAGCCAAACGAAAGTGGCATCAGGCGGGGGTGACAACATGATGGCTGCAATTGGTACTGGTAATATTATACCGGGTATCATCACCATGAGCTTAGGTACCTCTGGCACACTATTTACCTATTCGAATACACCTGTTGTCGCCGATTCAGAAATGATTGCCGGTTTCTGCTCTTCAACCAATGGTTGGCTGCCTTTGATTTGCACAATGAATGTCACATCAGCCACCACGACGATACAAAAATTTTTGAATCTTGATCTTAATGATTTTAATCAGGCCTTAGAGCAAACAGAGCCGGGTGCTAATGGGTTACAAATACTGCCATTTTTCAATGGCGAACGTGTTCCTCAACTGCCTCTCGCTAAGGCGAGCATCCATAATATTGATAGTAATAATTTAAATGCACAAAATTTGAGCCTTGCTGTCGTAGAAAGCGCCACTTATGGTTTGCGCTTTGGCATTGATTTATTCCGTAAACAAGGGATACAAACCAACGAAATCCGCCTAACTGGTGGCGGGGCTAAAAGTGCCAAATGGCGTCAAATTGTCGCGAACATTATGAATTCCCCTGTTATTTGTGTGACTAACAGCGAAGCTGCCGCACTGGGAGCGGCTATTCAAGCTGTTTGGTGCGACACCTTAACAGAGCAAGATAATAAAACAGAATTATTAGCAAAAATTTGCCAGCGTTTCGTTCACCTTGATGAGAGCACGCTGGTCAATCCTGATAGTGAAAAAGTTTCTCGCTATGAAGCTTTATATCAAGACTATCTTTCGTTACTCCAAACTGAATATCCAGAGGTGGCTGTATGACAAACTCAGCGGGCATTCAGGCGGATGAACTTTTACATATTACTGGGGTTAAAAAATCGTTTGGGCCAGTCGTTGCGCTGAAAAATGCGCAATTTAGCCTGAAAAAAGGATCTATTCATGCTTTATGTGGCGGCAATGGCGCAGGTAAATCGACCTTTTTAAGTATCCTAATGGGGTTCATTCAGCCTGACTCAGGCGACATTTTTGTGAAAGGAAAACGGTGTCACTTTCATCAACCAAAGGATGCACTCAATGCCGGTATAGCGATTGTTCAACAAGAACTGAGTTCGATTCCTGATCTGACAATTGCAGAGAATATTTGGTTAGGTCGCGAGCCTAAAAAACTCGGTTTCGTTGATTTCAAAAAAATGAATCAACTGACAGCAGATTTAATGGCTGACCTACATTTTGATCTTTCGCCAACAGAAAAAGTGCGCAATCTCAGCGTTGCTGAACAACAACTGGTGGAAATTGCTAAAGCACTTTCTCACTCAAATGCTGACATCATCATTATGGATGAACCAACATCCGCAATAGGTGAAGAGGATGCGCAAAAAATCTTTGATGTGATTACGCGTTTAGCTCAAAAAGGCAAAGGGATTATTTATGTTTCCCACCGCCTATCCGAGATATTCCAAATCGCGGACACTTTTTCGATTTTCCGTGATGGCACATTTATCACTGAAGGGGCGATTGCCGATATTACTCGCGAACAATTAATTGAGCATATTATCGGTGGCGAATTTAAAGATGAATTCGCCAAATTCAACCAACCAACTAATGAAACTATTTTAACTGTCGAACAATTAAGTTGGCTCAATAAAATAAAAAATATCAGCCTCACCCTGAAAAAAGGCGAGATCCTTGGAATATATGGGCTGGTTGGGTCGGGCCGTAGTGAGTTTCTTGATCTTATTTTTGGTATTGAACACGCCTCATCGGGAACCATTAAAATTAATGACATCCAATTAGGGAAACACTCCCCTCAAGATGCCATTAAAGCGGGCATTGCTTATGTCACTGAAGACAGGAAAGAAACGGGGTTAATGCTGGGTCGTTCAATTAACGAAAACATTAATATCGCTTCATTCTCTGATATTAGCCGAGCGAGTTTTATCAATGAAAAGAAAGAGCAAACTCGTGCAGATGACATGATCAAACTCTTCAACATTAAAACACCAGATGCCGATCAACTTGCAGGAAATCTTAGTGGTGGTAACCAACAAAAGGTTGTCTTAGGCCGTTGGGCGCTTCTCGACCCTGAAGTGATGCTACTTGATGAACCAACCCGTGGAATCGATGTGGGAGCCAAAAAAGAAATCTATCGTTATATGTCGGAGTTCGCTTTAAAAGGCAAAGGGATCATCATGGTTTCTTCTGAACTGTCAGAAATTATCGGTATGAGCGACCGCATTATTGTATTCCGTGATGGTGAATTAGCTGGTGAGTTATCGGCAACTGAAGCAACTCAAACAGAATTAATGAAACTTGCTGTTTAATTCAGCACATTGGTTTTTATTCAAAAAATAAAGAGAAAAACTATGAATAGTACTTACTCTACGCCAACAACGGGGATGTCCTTTTTAGCCCGCAATAAGAAAAACATGCACAAGTACGGCATTATCATGGCTTTCTTTGTACTTTGCCTAATTGTTGCTGTGATAGGTGAAGTGCAAGTTGCGCGCGGCGAATGGACTAACAACTATTTTCTTAGTCAAGACAATATGTTGATTGTCTTACGCCAAATATCAATTAACGGTATCTTAGCGATTGGCATGACCTTCGTCATTATCACCGCGGGGGTTGACTTATCGGTTGGCTCAGTCCTCGCTCTGAGCGGTATTGTAGCAGCGCGTTTTGCAACCACAAATGCAGGCCTATCCATTGGCGACACCGCGAATGCCGTTATGATGCCAATGATCATCGCATTAGGCATTGGTATCATCTGTGGTCTCATTAACGGAACTATTTTAGCAAAATTCAACCTACAACCGTTTATCGTGACCATGGGGATGCTCTCCGCTGCCCGTGGCCTAACCCTATTAACTACCGACGGCAACCCCGTATCACAACTCAATAATGACTTTAGATGGTTAGGTAATGGCTATATCTTTGATATCCCCGTGCCCGTCGTCATATTAATCGTGATCTTTGCACTCGCTTGGGTATTGCTAAATAAAACAACATTTGGTCGTTATGTCTATGCGGTTGGTGGCAATCCTAAAAGTGCAAGAACATCCGGTATTAGTGTCATCAAAGTCAAAGTGCTGGTTTATACCCTGTGTGGTGCATTGGCGGGTATTGCTGGGCTGATCCTTACCGCAAGAACTGGCTCTGCACAAACCAGTGCCGGAGGAGCCTATGAACTAGATGCTATCGCTGCCGTCGTTATTGGTGGAACCAGTATGTCTGGTGGCGTTGGTACACTGGTTGGCACCTTCTTTGGTGTGCTAATTATCGGCGTTATGAACAATGGATTAGATTTGTTGGGTGTTCCCTCTTATTACCAACAAATCATTAAAGGTGCGTTGATCGTCATCGCGGTTCTGCTCGACCCTTCACGTAAACAAAGACGTGACTAATTAAAACAACACTGACCCTCACTGTGAAAGGTATCATAATGAAAAAAATGACTAAAATTGCAGCTCTTACCACTGCACTATTCATGAGTAATATGGCGCTTGCAGCCAAAGAGGAGCCTGTCAAAATTGCTATTTTGATGTATGGCATGAAAGCTGAATTTGTTCAATTAATGGAAAAAGCCGCCAAAGAGCACCCTGCGGTTAAAGAGGGTGAAGCGGTGATCACCGTTTACGATGGTCGCTATGATCCGATGGTGCAAAACAACCAAGCGGAAACAGCAATTCAGACTAAAGCAGATGCTATCATCATCAACCCAATGGATTATGAAGCGAACATTGATGTCGTCACTATGGCAAATGATGCCAAAATCCCTGTGATCGTGACTAACGCACGCCTCAACACGGATAAAATGACCGCTGAAGTTGTTTCTGATGACGTTTTAGGTGGTTATATGGAAGCAAAAACCGTCCTCGATAAAATGAACTGTGAAGGTAATGTTGTGATTATCGAAGGCCCTAAAGGGGGTAGCGGTGAGATCCAACGCGGTGAAGGTAACGATAAAGCTATCGCTGAATGTGGCCCCGGAAAAATTAAAGTATTAGAACGCAAAACGGCTAACTGGTCACGTGCAGAAGCAATGCCACTCATGGAAAACTGGTTACAAAAACACCGTGGCAAAATCAACGGCGTCATCGCTCAAAACGATGAAATGGCTTTAGGTGCTATCGAAGCCATTAAAGGTGCCGGCCTTGATGTAAATAGCTTTGCTATTGCTGGTGTAGATGGTGTTTCTGATGCAATCCTAGCAGTGCAGAACGGAGAAATGGTTTCTATCCTACAAGATGCCAATGCTCAAATGCAGGGCTCGATTGATATCGCAATGAAGTCAGTCAAAGGCGACAGCTATCAACCCAAATCAGCTATTTGGAAACAATATGCCGATCAACTGCAATGGAATGACGGTAAAGATAAACGTTACCAAATCCCTTGGACTGTAGTCACAAAAGACAATGCGCAACAACTGTTAGACGCACGTAAGTAAGTTATTTTTATCGCCACTCATACTTTGGGTGGCGATATTCAGCTCACATTATGAACAATCGGTAATTTCGTTATTTCCAATTCCGCTTCCCCTATTTTCGTGCATTCGACCTTTTCCCCATCCTTATAAATAAAATAGTAACGTTTATGATCCCCTGCCTTTTTCACTAATGAATCACCATTTAAGAAATTATAAATTTTATAGTTTACATTGTGTTCGTTATAACTAATGGCCGGGTGAGAGACAATAAAGCGGCTTCCCCACTTCAATGTGCTAATTAAATAATTTGTATGTAGTACGGTCATCACTCCCCTTTCAGGGCATTTAAGATCATATTCTTTCATCGCTTGCACAGGTAAACAAATCGCACACAACATCGCAATCGAAATCCCCTTTTTTAGCATTTTCCCTCCGTATTATTAGCTTATTAATATATTACTCGCATCACCATTCGGGTTTTTATGAAAACATTGCCTCTACACAATTGCAATATTTTTCCTGTGAAATCATAGCGCTATTCTATTTATAAATAGAAAAAATCGATATTACATATAAGAAATATAGGTCTAACAGGGAAAGGCGTTGGAAAAGAATTAGGTGCGAATAAGAGCAAAATAAAAAACGAAAATACCCTACCACCTAAATGTTGAGATGGCCTCACAGAGCGTGAGGCCATCAGTGATATTATTTATTTTTCCATATCAATGCTGTCGGCATTGACATCTTTAATATGATCCCGCGTTAAACGGTAAACAACCGGACTTAACAATAATAGAGCAATCAAGTTCGGTATCGCCATCATCGCGTTTAAGGTATCTGCAAGTAGCCAAACAAAATCAAGAGATTGGGTTGCACCAATCGGTAATGCAATAAGCCATAACACCCTAAAGACCTTAATTGCCCTCACCCCAAATAAATATTGCACACATTTTTCACCGTAAAAACTCCATCCTAGGATAGTGGTAAAAGCAAATATGGCTAACGCAACGGCAACAATATAATTCCCTCCGGGGATCGCTGATTGGAAAGAAGATGCGGTTAGTGTCGCCCCTGTTTCACTTGTTAACCATCCACCAGTAATAATGATAGTAAGACCTGTTACCGAACACACGATAATGGTATCGATAAAAGTACCTAACATTGCGATCAACCCTTGGCGGATCGGGTTTTGAGTTTTTGCCGCAGCGTGAGCAATAGGTGCACTTCCCAAACCAGCCTCATTGGAAAATACGCCACGCGCAACACCAAAGCGAATTGCCGCCCATACAGCAGCACCGGCAAACCCACCCTGAGCCGCAACCGGTGTAAATGCTGAGGTAATCACTAAAGAAAATGCAGCTGGGATCTCCGTAAAATTGAGCCCTAATACCAATAAACCTGCACCAAAATAAGCCACGGTCATGAATGGTACGAGTTTCCCTGCAACATCAGAGATACGACGCAATCCACCAATTAACACAGCACCAACTAAGATTACAAGTGCCCCAGCAGTCAACCATTTATGCACGCCGAAGTTACTTTCCAGCACATCGGCAACAGAGTTCGCTTGTACAGTATTCCCAATTCCAAAACTGGCGCAAGCACCAAAAAGAGCAAATAATGTACCTAACCAAATCCATTTAGGCCCTAAACCATTTTTGATGTAATACATTGGGCCACCAACATATTGTCCATACTTATCGACTTCTCGAAAACGTACCGCAAGCACAGCTTCTGAGTACTTTGTGGCCATACCAACCAATGCCGTGATCCACATCCAAAACAGCGCGCCTGGCCCTCCCATCACCACAGCGGTGGCAACCCCTGCGATATTACCAGTACCGATTGTCGCCGATAATGCTGTCATTAACGCATTAAAAGGCGATATTTGCCCTTCACCCCTATCCTCATTTTTCTGAAACAGTAACTTAAACCCTGTACCCAATTTACGGATTGGCAAAAATGCCAATCGGAGCTGCATATAGATCCCAACACCGAGGATCCCAATCAACATGGGAACTCCCCACACAATACCGTTAAGTTCTCCTAACCAAGCTGTTATCAGTTCCATTCTGCCCTCACATAAGCTGTATTCACTTTATTCTTTATCCGTCTGTCACAATTCAATAACATTTCTGTATAAAATTTAATAAAGACGATAAATCTATTAAGTGCGAGAAAAAAATGTCTTAAATAGCAAGATAAGTTAAAGAATGTGAGTAATGTCACCTCGTTGCGATTAGAAATTAAGCTTTTGTTAGACAATATGTGAGCTTTGCTACTCAAGAGTTCAAGAGTAGCCTATTAACATTTAATGATATGAATGACAGGTTTTAACGAATATTCTTATTTTATCGGAACAATATTCAATGATTAAATTAATTTTAATTTAATCATTATTTCTCAAAACGCTATTCCATCCTATGAAAACGATTACAAATTAAATAAGATTATGTATTATTCAGTCAGTATATGCTGACGTTATATGACTATCGAATATAATGAAATTCACCCTTTCAGAAAGGATTCCACGATGATTGGCAAAATTCAGCAAACAAAACAATGGCTATGGGGATTGTTTTTCTTATTGTTCTCTATTCCCACTTTTGCGAATACACTTTCTATTCCCACGATGACCAGTCACGTCGTGGATGAAGCACATTTATTAACAACAGAACAGCGCGATAGTTTAGCTCGACGGTTAGCGCTATTTCAGCAACAAACTGGGTCGCAAATTGCCATTTTAATCGTAAAGAGTACTTCCCCATTAGATATTGAAAGCTATGCAGAAAAAGTATTCAATCAATGGAGGATTGGTCGTATAAATATTGATGACGGTGTTCTTTTACTCGTCTCTGTCAATGACCGTACAATGCGTATCGAGGTGGGTTATGGGTTAGAAGGGGCAATCAGCGATAGCCTTGCAAAGCGTATTTTAGAATATGATTTTATACCTGAATTTAAGCGCGGTAATTATGCAGGAGGTCTCAACCGTACTATTGATTCCCTAATCGCCTTAATAAAAAATGAGCCACTCCCTGACGCCAAAACTCCTAGCTTTTTTATTTCTAAACAACCTGCTCCCTTTGGTTTATTAGATGCTTCACTTGCTATCGTACTAGCGGCAAGCGCTTATATCTGGCTTTTTATCATATATCATCTTATTAAATTACATAAACTTAAGGCTGCAATTCCAATCGCTATCATTCTCTTGTTAACTGCTTACACTGGCGGCTTTAATAACCCCGCAGGTAATGGCATGAAGTTTGGAGAAGATTTTTTATATACAGAATTACCACGTTGGAGCCAATTCCTTTTTCTCAAAATACTACCCACCTGGATGGTGTTCATCCTCGCTTTCACTATGTTTGTTGCGATATTTCTACTTTTATTTTTGGCTGTTGCTATTATTTATAAAATACTTGGCCTCATTATTAAGTCAGAAAAAAAGCGTCTTTCGATTACTATTGCCTTCTTATTTACTGGTTTTATTTTTCTATTTGCACTCGTCATATCAGAAGGTGATTTTGTTATTTCATCCGTTATTTCAAGTAGTGTTGGTTGCATCATTGGCATTGGTCATTATTTTGGTTTTATCAATGTGTACATTGGTGGGAGCAATAATAATGGCCGAGGCGGCAGTGGTGGAAGCCGAGGCGGTGGCGGATTTAGCGGAGGTGGTGGCGGGAGCTCCGGTGGAGGCGGCTCTTCAGGGTCGTGGTAAATTTCCTTAAGACTACGCCATAGTAGCCATTCACGGGATACGCCTAACACCAGATTTCAAGTTAGGTTGCTAAAATAACAATTTATACCCTCTTATAACTGGCTTTTAAAAATTAAAAGCCAGTTATACTCTGAGAGGGCGATTCTTGGACACAGACTAAAGATCCTTTATAAAAATTTCGCTATCAATAGAATGACACTTCCGTCGTACTATCTTTGATTAACTTAATGTCCTGACCATTTTCATTTATTGTTAGTTCAAAATGACACTTATGTGCAATATTTTGGCTATTGTAATCACATTTAGAGTCTACTTGTAAAATAGTCTGACCTAACACACGAATTTTCATTAACAGATCAAATGGCTTAGTGATATCTTTCCCATATGTAATAATGGTTTCAGATATTACTTTATTATCTTTGTAATATTTTATCGTTGTTGGTAGTTTAAACTCATTATAATTATTTTCGCTAAACTTTGTTTTATTATCTGCCAATACAGAGCCGATAATAATCCCTTCTTTGTTATATCGATATATCAGTTTTCCATTATTATCCTTTCTTGATAATATCGTACAGTTATTACCGATTTCCATTTCTACAGGGCCATTATTATCCCTACCAACTAATTTATTTTTAACTCTCTCAACAAAGAGATAATTATGTACACCACTGAGGTATTCGTCCTTTTTTTGGTTTAAAGCAAAACTATCTATGCAGCCATCACGACCAATTTTTAACAATGACTCATAGTTAATAGACTTGTCTTTATTGTAAACGACGGACCTAATTTCTTTAACATTTCCTTTAACTGGATTAAAATCATAGAGTTGTGCCATGTTGAACACAACAGGATTATATTGTTGCTTTTGAAATGCCAAAGATTCAGAAGCGATAAAAAAAGTAATTAGCGGTGTAATTGCCAATAGGTATTTATTACTCATTTTTAATTTTATACCTCTAAACGACTTGTATGCTGTGGTTTATTTTCAATAATCATTAATTTAATTTATTATCAATATAATATTTTACATAAAAATCAGTTAGTTAATAAAAAACATTACACGTAATAATAGCATGTATGCCCCTAAATATGCTAATGGTAACCACCTAAATAAATAAGATTTATCTCATCTTTTCGAGCCATCCGATGAGCAAATTTGAGTAAAATTTAAGCAAAAAGACACTTAAATTAGGAAAAATAACTTTTAATTATATTATACTTACGAAATATTCCAAGCACTGTAAAAATATCTTTACTCTTATAAATCCGAAGTCATAGTATGCATAGAAACAGGTACTGTTGTTAAGGTTAAATGGCTTTAATTTTCACACCCCAGAATATTGATATAAGTAAAAATAACTATATTTTCATTTACTCACCATCAAGCGTAATAAAATAGCTTATCGCTCATCATTTAATTTGATAAAAAAATTACTACTCATTAACATAAATGTTCAATGCACAATCATTATAAATCGATAACATCAGAACATGTGCAAAGTGAGATGAGTGATGATGGCATAGCGACAAAATCATCCTTTCCGCAATTCCCCGTCTTATCACACACCAATCTATATCATACGGTACTTTTTATGGTCGAATTGATTTGCGCAGTTCAGAAGATTAGGCACCTAAATGTGAAGAAATTGCCATCACACTATTCACCTCTTTATATGGCAATATGGCGCCACCCGACGTTCATAGATGAAGAGCACACCGAGGACACGTCTTGAGCGCTTATGTATCCCCTCTTTAGCTATAGAGGTGATGTTTTACAAGCAAAGGTCAAAAACAGTTATTTCAATCCATCAGTAGGGTTGAAACTAGCATAAATTTATATCAATGTTCCTAGTCAGTGTGGTACGTTTATATATTACGATATTGATAATTCGACAAGGCAAAAGATGGAAAAGAAAAAAATATACTTTATCTATATGCCTAGCCCTATACTTGGCAGAAACCCTATACAAGGGGTAACAGGTTCCGGTATTTTCGGCGCTTTGTTTAATTTATATACCGAAGATAACTATATATTAGCCCTACAAAAAGCGATAGCACAGAAAAATTTAGACTGGCATGTTTACCGAGATGACACCGAATCAGATATAAAAAAACTTATTGAACAAGGTGCTAGACTTCTGGTCTGCGCCCCAGGTTTGAAATACATGTTTTATAGAAAAGGATTCGACAGAAAAAACATTATTTATCTCGACACTTTTGAATATGCGAATAATGTCACAACACCTGTTATAGATAGAATTGTCGAATTAGAAAATTTGCAGTGAATATACATTTATTCATCTTTATTTACGCATGTGGAAGTACCATACGCCATCTCTAAATCAACATATAAATGTACTGTTTTTTCAACAACATAAAACACCAACTCTATCAACACATCTATCATTAAGACCTTAAATTAAGGTTGTTTCTTAAGAAAATAAGAAGGAACTAGTTAAATTGAAAATACTGTTTCATTTTTTTTGAAAAACACAAAAATGCAGTTAACAGCAAACATAATGCAGTTTCCTCATACTTCCCCCAAAGTGCCCCCAACCTTTCAAGATCACTATCATAACGAATAGGACCTTCTGGGATGCTGGCCCACCCACCACTAAAATTAGAATATAAGAATGAAATAAGAAAACAAAACCATCCTAATAAGGTAAATATTCTGGCTAACCGATTTCTTTTAAATGATAAATACAAAGCAGCAACTTGAATGACAAATACTAATAACATGATTGCGTTAAAGAAGTAAGTTTCAATTTTCAAGTAAAGAGGAATGTTCATCTTGTAAACAACAAATAAAAAAGATGTGTTTTTTAACAAATAAAACAAAAATGAAGATATATTAATTATAATAATTATCTGAATTATCCATAATGAAATAGGTTTTTTCACTTAATATCCTTATCAGCTTACGAAAAATTTTAGACAAGAATACAGGATATTTAACTTACTGTCACCATTTCGTATTTCATAACTTTCTTTCATTAGTGGGCTGTAATTTTTTCATAATCTAGCTTCAATAAATGATAACTTTCATATTGAGCCAGTACATTCCTATAACATTTTAATTATCGTTATTTGACCAAAGGAGTATAAAATCAATTAGATAACCTACTGACTGGCATTCATTTAATATGTTTAAAAAAGTCGCTAGGAAAGATTTTATTCCTCTGCCCCATAGGTCATTATCAGATTACGTTTAAAAACACCAAACTTACATCATCTATAAGATAACACGAAGATATAAGTATACTCTACAAGTGACGGCTATTTGTTGTTGTAAACTTCAAGTCATGACCTATAACAGAAGCCCATGTGGTAGATTTATAAGGCCACTTCACTATAGTGACCTTTTGTTAAACTCTCTGAAAATTATTTTTGCTCGCTTTTTTCAGTAGGATCAAACGGTAGACCGTTAGCAAAAATAAAGGATAAAGCAACAATCAAAAATGTAGCGACCACGAATAATTTGTCTATCACTTTTTTCATATCGATCCCCCTAGTTTTAATCTATCAAAAATTATGACAAGTTCTATGATTTAGCAAGTAGCCTTTCATTGAGACAGCATTAAAGAAGATATATGCCAATAAGCCCGTTGTACGGGCTGTTTGACGAAAATAACTTGACGCTAAAAATGACTTAATACTTCATATGTTATTGATTGTTCTGAGCTATCAAGCACTTTAATTTTTGCGCCTTTGTATGAAATAATATTACTTTTCTTTAAATCATACTGGATATCATTATTAAAGCCTTGGTTTTCAATATTAGAACCTATTTGCCTATAGCCTATATTTACAGAGTCACCATTTTTCCCATTGAAAATTAATGCTTCTTCAAAGGAATTTCCTGCAGGATTACTTAATTTCACCTTATCAAATTTAGCCTTATCGCTACAGATAAAGACATTAAATTCGGTGACGACACATAGCTCATGACTCTCTTTTTTTACTAATAATGAAGTCCATGGTTGCCCAATAACTTCAACGACCACACTACCAGAATCATTCGTATTCGTAGGCATATAAAAATCACCTTTATCGCTTTCCCCTACCTTTTTAAAGGTTCCTGGCGTCACTTTATAGGCTAAATCTATCTGAGTTGAATCGAGCACTTTGATCCCATCAATCTCACTAATTACTCCATCCCTTACTAAGGGTTGCCCAATACTTATCGTGTTTACAGTTCCTATTTTTGGCTCGCTCACCTTATGTGAAGAAGGGATATAGTTATATTCCGTAACTGCGCATCCCGATAAGGCAACCATACAAACACATAAGACTGATAATTTTCTCATTTAACTAAATACCTATATGGACAGAATAATAAAATATTTTACATACCGAATGTTACATTTATTAATAATGACCAACAAGTTATTGTCGAGTAACAGTAAAATGCGATTATCTTTTACCACCTAGTTATTCTTAATATTGCAGTTAATCGATGATTTTACCCCACTCTTTCATAGAAAAATTCCATTTATGTTAATTAATATACCGACAAACAATATGATGAAAGAGGTGAGTGACGCTGATATTGAGTTAAACGTTCGTTGTACTAGCTAATATTGCACCTCTCCCATAAATCGAGATGCTTTATATGTTACTTTAGCTGCACAAGTCCGAGCATTTTAGTTTTTACAAGCTTTCTTCCTAAAAAGATGATAGAAAGGGTTTCTGTCACAATAATAAAAGGCTTGATGGTCAGAGAAAGCATTTAGCTGTCTGTGGCATTGAAAAATATCTGGGTATATTGGGGCAGAGGTTGCTTTGAAAATATTGGTACTTTTCCGAGCTACCGCAACGTCTATGTAATCTATTTTATGTTTTAGGCACGACACAAAAGCGACCATGCCCAACCTCACATTGAAGATATCCAACCTATTAACGATACACAAAACGTATAGAACCTATTTATTACACAGGAGCAGTTAATGCAAAACGAGGCAACATACTCGGTTGAGCACGGCGTCAAGGTATACCTTGTGAACTCATTTACCCAGAATAATTCTGGCGGTAATCCTGCTGGGGTGGTTCTCAATCCCCCAAACCTAAGCATTGCACAAAAAATAGCTATCGCACGTCAAGTTGGTTTTTCCGAGACTGCATTTGTCTATACTGGCGAGGAGACGGATTTTGAAGTGGATTTTTTCACATCGGAAGGGGAAGTCGATTTTTGCGGGCATGCAACACTAGCCGTTTTTTTCACTCTAGCCTCACTTAATTTGCTTACACCAGGCTCTTATACACAAAAAACCAAAGCTGGTATTCTAAACGTAACCGTCAGTCCTGACAGTATCGTTATGGATCAAGCTTTACCTATCACGCGGCATGGGCCTGATGTTGAAGATATCGCCGCTGCCATCGGTATACGACCCGAGGCTATTACAGGAACTGGCTTTCCCATTGAAATCATTTCAACAGGTTTGCCTGATATCATCATTCCCGTGCAGGCTGGCCAATTAGATATTCTGCACCCCGATCATGACGCTATCGCAAACTTAAGTCGTGAATTCGGTACTATCGGTTTCCATGTCTTTGAGCTGAGCCACCATGCCCCCATCACGGCCCACTGCCGAAATTTTGCCCCTCTATATGGCATAGATGAAGAATCGGCAACTGGCAGTGCCAGCGGCGCGCTAGGGTGCTATTTGGTCAATCATGTTTTACCTAATGAAACTCACTTTCTGTTAGAGCAAGGGCGAGCAATGGGCTGTTCCTCGATGATCCAAGTGACGATTGATAGACAAGCACAGGCGATTCGTCGTGTTAGAGTTGGAGGGCAAGCCACGATGATTGGTACAAGAGTAATTAGTATTTAATCAAGCACATCACAATTATCGTCCAAGTAAACCGTCGATAACGTTTTGCACTAATGGAGAAACAGCCATAGGCATTTCCACTCATTACCAATTAAATTCAGGTATTAATAGATTTGAGCGATTATAATAAAATGAATCCCTAACAAAAACTGCCACCACTAAGACTAGCGTATTTATACATATGTAGGATTGTAAGATAAATATTTTTACATATGACGAGCTTTTTCTATACTGAGTTTTGACAGTTTTTTTACTTTACAGGTGCATAAATTAAGGAACCACATATGACAATACTAGTTACAGCTCAAGAGCAAATTATCGTGGGGCAGGAAAAAGTAATCGAAAGCTTGGCCCCTGAAGGTACATTTGCAGCTGTATTTGAAGATGATGGAGAAACAGGATACTTCTATGCGCTAGATGAATCTGCTGACGGCAACCCAATTCAGGACGCCCTCCATATTTACAATGTAGAGGATATTTCAGATAGAAACATTCCATCTGATGTCAAAATTGGCTGGTCAGAAGATAGTCTTAAGTGCGTTCTGTTAATTAATAATTACCCACATGGTATATTTAATTTTGAGACTAAAAATGGGTATTGTCGTAGTGGTTTTCCGCCACCAACAAATCATAAATGGTCTATTTTAGGACACGAATGGAATGATACTGTTCATGATTTTTTTAAGTAACGCGTCTGGCATTTTTTAGTTATTACTTTTTAAAAAACGATATCTCAACTGTCCACTTCCCCTAAAATAAGATAGCTATAATTAGAGTTTCTGCCCAAAAATTACAGAAGCCGTTATGAAAACGTTCGTTTTACTGAAACGCAAATTGTCAGCAACTAGAAAATTCTAAATGGGTGTGTCTCAATTAGTAGGGAGTGGACACATAGTCTTTACGCATGGATTAAAAAATAAGCCAGACTCTTCGCAATATCAAATTATATCTATTGAAAGTGATGACATTCTGCGACTTAAAAAAGAGTTACAAAGAGTCACTAAAAAGCAGGATACATTAAAAAAGCCGCGTTGTACTTTGCAAGTCAATCCGACTTAAATATGCCTTTATTAAAGCCAACCAACATGGTTATGAAAATCTGGACTACGCTTGTCACTCTCAGCCTGAATAGTCATTGTGGCCATAACTTTACCTGTAGCTGTTTTAACTCTCTCAGGGGATTTTATTACCGTTCCTGATGTGGTGATTCTGGTTGATTTCGCTTTTCTCATTTTTGATTTACTCACCTTCATACCATCATAGTAAATGCTGTATAACCTGCTTTAATTTGAAACCGAAGATGTACCTACTGCATACTCATAAAACACTAGTGATAACAAAGATATTAATCAATCCAATCTAATTTTGGTCAATGGCAAGCATTAGGTTTTATATAGCCCAATCAATAGTACTACCGTGGTTTATCACAGTACCATTTTGGTACGTTATTACTATGAGTCTTTTTGATATCAAAATAACCACACCGTGTTTGCTTATGGTTATTAGAAATTATTTTCCTATTAAAAGCCTTTTCTCAATTAATAGTATTTAGTAGGCTAAAATGAAAAACATGCTAGCTAGGGTAATATCTATGTCTCAAGATTTTAACGTTTACCTCTCTTCTAAGTCACTCCCATCACCTTTCGAGTGGCTGGCGGAAATAGCCAAGGTTAATAAATCACTGATTATGGATACTGATTTTGACTTACTCACCTTTTCTGGTTTTCTTCCTTATCAATTAGATAACGAGATTACCGGCTTTGAATACGGCTCATGGTTTATGGATGATGATCATAAAAAAGAAATTAATATACCTACAGCTGATTTCTGTATTTTATTCTCAGTTGGTAACCGACCGCTTGAATTGATAGCAGCTGTAATATCCGCATACTGCCTTGTAAAGCTAACTGATGGAGTCCTGTCAGATCCCCAAGCAGGTATTCATATACCGCCATCTCAGATTGACTCTTGGATGAAGGCGATGTTGGCAAAGTAGCCCTAGCACTCTACGCCCATCAATATACTGAGCATGATTATACGTTCCACGAATAGAGTTTATTAACGTGTGCTAGCTGTGTCTCAATCCATGCAGTGTTATAACCTTGTTCATGTAGGATGGTGCTCATTGTGTGCCTGAAGCCGTGGCCTGTGGCTCGCCCACTATAGCCCATGCGCCTAATCATCGTATTCAGTGCCATATCTGGTATGTGCTTTCTATAATCAGTGCGACTAGGGAATATATATTGATAACTGCCACTAATGGGATGTATCTGTTTCAGCAAATCAATCACCTGCTCTGATAGCGGCACAATATGAGGTCGGCGTGTAAGCACACTTGATTAGCATATCTGTTAGCTTCATAAGTCACTAATATTGTAGAGGTAAATTCTATACAAAAACTATACAACAAATTGTAGAGATTTAGAAAGACGTTAGTAGACTTCGGTAGAGTGAGATTTCGCTGGAACGCTTGATTTAACTGAGGTTAGGAGACTTTAATAGACGTGATTGGAAGTCAAGATGGGGAGGAGAGAACCACACATAACAGTCAACACACTGATAATAAATAATTATTTAATTTATAATTTTCTAGATACCCCCAAATGTACCCCCTAATATTTTTGTCATACTTGTTTTGAGGTGATTTTTAACCTCAATGTTAGCCCTACACTTTCCATTAACATTATTGCAGAAATATCAATAATCTTAAAATCATTGCAAATTATAAAATACCATTCTAGGTTTATTTTTTATCTTTAGGGTCAAAGCCGAGAACAACTCCCATATGTCTTACCTTGTATGGTAAACCTGAACGGGCGTGTTTATGTATTGAGTGGAAACTTAATCCTTGCCTAGAGTCACATTGAGTCGAACTATATTCAGGTAGCTGTTCGCTATCCAATCGTTTTTTCCACTCATCAATAACTGCTGAGGCATCATTTGTCCTTATATATATAACTAGCCCACCATTGCAATTTTTGTTAGTACCAGACGAATACCTTGTACATAATTGGTTAAATCCTTGCATTAAATACTTATAATTTGAATGTATTTTGGCTTCTCCCAACCACATATAATCTTTATGTTTAATGACTATGTCTGAGTGACCGCCGATCATTTCATCATGTGTTGCATGATAGCCTTTCGCCCTAAAATGGTGAATAATATCTGTAGTTAATCTATCTTCTCCATCATTTTTACGTACTGACGGATCCTCTTCCATAAACTCAATGCATGTTTCTAGCTCTTTATAAACATTTTTGACAAAATCATCATAGCTATTGCATAGCAACTTATTTAGAAAACTTTCCACTGATTTATCAAAAAGCGCAAATTTTTTTAAATCAGCGATTGTAAGGTCATTTGAGCCTAATTGCATATTATCTCTCTCCCAAAATCAGAAAGAGATAGATACATAAATATCTTAGACTCATAATCTTGAACTGATTCCCCAGTCTCAGGATGATAATAAACATTATTTATCTGGCTATAAACTAGTGTTTCATGATCTACCTGTTCAATAAAATCACCATCAATAAATTCGAAACACACATTAAAAATAGGAAACTGCTCACCAGACAAAAAATTAATGACATTGAAAGTAAAGCTACTTTCTTTATTTTTAATAATTTTATTTATTTTATATATAGGTAAGTGTTTGAGATTGTCTTTCTCTGAGATACAAATATAGTCTAGTATTGAATTGCAGGCGCAAATAAGGTCTTGATCAAAACTGACCTCTATAGATATCTGCTCTAATAATTGCGCCTTTGTTACCATCATATAACCTTAGATACCAAAAAGTTAAAATCACTTTCAGTGATACACCCTTCAATAATAGCACAGTTTACAGTAGGATTGCTTTGAGAAATTGCCGCTACTCCTGCATCAATTGTCAATTTCAGTGCTGTACCACACTCTCCATCCCATTGTTTAGTAATATTATAATTGTTTGTATCTCCATTTATTGCTTGTAACCCAACCTGGTGAAATTTTTCTCTTCTTAGATCTTCGTCACGACGCCTCATTCTCTCTTTTTTTACAGATCCTGTTCCAGTCGAGTGTGATAGAGTGTTAATCAAACCATCGCCGCTAACATATAACTCATTAATTTTATCGAATAAATTTATTTTTTTAAATGGTGACTGTATCTTTAACCATGTATTAAATTCATTTGAAATCATATTCCAGTATCTTAAATTAGCATTATCAATCTCTTCATTGTTAATGTTTCGACTATGGTCTATTTGGATTTGCAGAACACCATTCAACTTATTGAATAAAATACTATCAAACGATTGAGCTCTACCACTTTTAATTCCTATTATTTCTTCATAGCCATCCAACTGCTTTGGTTGGTTTCCATCAAAATCTATATCATTAATATCAAATGTATCTCTCTGCTTATAAGCTCGAGGATATGTCATTACTACTCTAATCTCGTTTGCATTATCATCGATATGAACAGGGCATGGATTATTTAATTTCAAATTAAACAACGATTTATTGTCTAATATATAAGGGTAACTATTTTTATATGTTTTAATATCTTTATGCTTTGTTGTTGTAAAAATACGATTTATTACATCAACCGTATTCTTTACGTTTTTGTCATTTACATCTGACAACCGTCTAAAATAGACAGTCCTTTTTCCATAATACAGCTGGGATAGATATAAATTTTTAACTATCTCATCACTATCACTATCATAAATTTCATTATAATAATCTAAAGCGGCTTCCCATCCTTTTGCTGATGCTAATCCATTGTGTGTCAATCCATGCTGGATAGTACGGAACGAAACATCCTTATCTCTTAATAATGATAAAATATCATAAGCTCTCATATGCTTTCCCAATGAAATCATAAAAAATATTTACAATTAGAATACATGCTAACTTTAAAGATCGTAATACTGATAAAATCACAGTAGAAATCCAATTAATCTTATTATCCTACAATTCACTATGTTTTAATTAGTTAGCCTACGTTTTCTTTTCGCCAATCTCTGCTCCAGCTCCCTCTCCGCTTCAATCTGAGACATAAACATATTAAAACTTCCATTCGATAAGGTGCTTTTCTTTCTTTTTTCCCTAATAGACAGACTCACACCATCATGAAACTGATCTTGCTCAAACCGTTTCAAGCTTTCTTTACTAGCGCGCCATGACCTGCCAACACGGAACATATGATATTTAGCAGGGTTTCTATATACAGTCGACTCAGAAAGCTTAAGTAGTGCTGCATATTCCTTTACCGTGAAAAGTGAATCATCTTCCATAGCTATCCTCTGAATATGTAAGAGTTACTTTTAATTTTCAGGATAACTTAGCTGGGTTATTAATTCTGGGATAGCGATTCAATCTACGTTCATTTATTTTGAGCTTTATTTTTATCATAGGGCTCATTTACTAACAGGTAACTATCTGCGCCCCTGTTAGCTGATAACCATTAAACCATTCATAGCGACCTGTAGCTGTTACTTTGTTTCCTTTCTGGCAGGTCATAAGCTCCAGCGCGTTAATATCGAATGCCACTATCTTTAATGGGTACGGGCTACGCTTGTCACTCTCAGCCTGAATAGTCATTGTGGCCATAACTTTACCTGTGGCTGTTTTAACTCGCTCAGGGGCTTTTATTACCATTCCTGATGTGGTGATCCTGATTGATTTTACTTTTCTCATTTCTGGTTTATTCATCTTGATACCATCACAATATAAGCTATCGGTTAAAATATAATACTGGTGAAATTCTGGATATATAGATAATAACTCTAATTATAAGGGGTGATCTAAACGTTAATTTATCGATGATGATACGGGATAATCCCGCATGTAAAACCTTACCGTTTAAACTTGTTGTAGCTCGTTGCTGTAGCCTTGGCATTCAGAGTAGATAACCTATTGATTTCATCGGTAACGCATTTTTGCGTCATGGTAACTTATTGATATTTATTCAGAGGACAAAATTGTCCTGTGGGTATCGCAATGCTTATTTGCATTGTGGTTACTTTTAGTGGTTACCAGAGTGGTTACTTTTATCTAATGATCATGATTAGAACATTGCCAGCCAGTGACGAGCCTCCGATTTCAGAGCCTCATGACTCCTTGAGATTAAGGAGTCCAATTTAGCCGCCTTATGTGCTCTTGATTTCAAGGAAACCTATACCTGTATACCGTCGCACTTTTTAGTGCTTCGCTTAATATTTAACCATTTCGATGGTCATCGTATCAGCGTTTTGGTGCGGGCTTAGTCCATTGGTAAGTTGGCGCTGTCATTCTGAGCCTGTGACGCTCTTTAGCCTGTATTGTCTGGGCTACACCCGTTCTAATTGCTAACCTATCGCGTCCATTGAGTGATCGCCCTTGCTGGTTGGCTATCTCCATCATAACGGCTTCTATTGCTTCACGTTGTAACATGGCTATACCTCAAGGAGTGTTGTGATTATATCAATACCTTGATTGTGCTGAATTGGAACAATCGATACTTCAATCAATTCCTACACAATCCAAAGTGACGGCCTCGAAAAAATCAAGCAGCTACTGATACGAACAATATCATTTTGCTGCGTACCTTTTCGCGTACTGCTCACGAAAGTCTGGATTTTATTTAATTATAACCAATAGTTAGTATTAATTAAGTACCTACTACATACCTAAAATAAAAAAAATGATGTCTGGTTTTGTGAGGTTCGAATAGCTAAATAAACCACCGTGGTTCTTTTTGATATCACTGTAATAACACCGTGATTAATAGTTATTGTTGTTAGCTGTACTGGCTAATATTTATCTGCTTTGGCTAAAGGCACTAATTTGTGGGTTTGGTGCATGGGTAGCATTTCAACTGTTACCCTTTCCGATTGTTGCGATAATCACAATGGTTGAAATAGGCTCAAAAATGAGCCGATTGATTTTGTTAGTAAAATTAGACTGCGCTCAAATTTGAGCTTTGCCATATATTCAATCAGTTACAAGGCGCAATAATACGTTTTGCTTGTTTTACAGTAAGTTACCATAACTTTAAGTTATAGAATTATCCGTTAAATCCACCAGCAACTTTATATTTTCTTATCTGTATAACACTGTTATACGCTGATATAATAAGCATTCAATGAGTTAATAACGGACTATTATCATGAGTAAATCTAATCTTATTGCCTTTTCGTATACCTGCTGAACTGCAAGCCCTGTTTAATGATGCTGTATCGAACTCTGGCAGCGATAAAACAGCGTAGATAGTCTCAGCTATCAAAGAGAAGTTAAACCGCCCCAGACAATAATCCTGACGCTCGTATGTTATCGCTGGTGGAACGCCTAGAATCGTCTGTAGCGTCTTTAATTGCGGGTAAGGCAGATATCCCACCGCATACCTATAATGAGTCTGCTGTCGTTTCTGTGGTTAATTTGGTGCTACCAGAGGGAATAGATAACGGGCGCATTATCGCTGAACGAATTAATGAGGCTGGCTACCAGACTAAAGGCGGCAAAGCGTGGGATAAGGATATTTATTCAGCGTGGAAGCGTCACAAGGATATTGTGGGGGAAGTTAATTTCAGTATCAATCTTCTATTTTAATTTGCTTACCGTTAATAGGGCGAGCGGCTTGACGAACCCACTCGCTTAATGTGAATAACTTATTAATACTCCTATTTTTTTAAAATAGGCACTAGTAAGGTAAAGTATTCTTTCTCACAAAAATTGACAGGATAAACCTCTAGGCTTGCTTCCATGTAATTTAGTGCGTATTCATTTTGTTCATTTGCCCAGCGTCCATAAATATCTTGATAAGCATCGGCTAGTTTTGAAAGGTTGGGAACCGTTGTTTGTAAATATAATGTTTTTGGTAAAACAGATTTAATTAACCCATCGGTAACCATTCCATCAGCTACTTCTACAGCCGCCTCATAAATAAATCTATCCTCACCCAGCATCCTTGATACACCAAAACTTTCTACTTCTAAATCAGTTTTACTTTCCTTTTGTTGACTTAAAAATAACGTAAAAAATTTTTGCCATAAAGTAGGGCAATCGTCCATTGCTTTTCGCATATCTGTTTCAATTGAAATTCCTGCTATGGTGCGTTCTGGTAATTCGATTATTGAATAAGTAAACATCACAAACTCCTTGTGTATTGATCGTTTATTAGCCATTAAGCATATAACATAATTTTCAATAGTTAAAATAAAATCAATTAATCCAACTGATATTTATTTTCTACACTTGATTAGAATACAAAGTTCAATCTATACATTTTGCTAGTAACTAGCCTCTGTATTCCTCAGCTTAAAGCGTTAGGATGTGTTAGGGTTTTGTCATCAGAAAAACGTTAAGAATTGTTAAGATTGATAGGTGAGGCTAGATTAAAAAATATAAGGTTTTATTAGGTTGTCCTTATCTTAATACTCGACGTTAATTTATCAACAAAGGGGACCCTGTAAATAATTCGGTGTATTTGCCTTTTATTAAATGTGGCCGTTTCGTTTAGGCGGTCACCGAACTCAATAATAAAACGACTCATTGCCTGTTTCCAGTTTTGAATTGGCATACTCCATTTTTTAGAGGCCGATTCAATCGCTAAATCAATCACTTTCCGTACAGAGTCATCGCTGGGGAAGAGCTTACGTTTCTTAATCGCATGACGGATAACACTGTTTAATGACTCGATGGCATTGGTTGTGTAAATCGCTTTACGAATATCATCAGGGTAAGCAAAAAATGTATTCAAGTTTTCCCAATGTGCGTACCAACTTTTACTCATTTGTGGGTATTTTTCATCCCATATAAGAGCGAATTTCTCCAGTGCCATCAACGCAGACGTCTCTGTTGCGGCACGATAGACCGTTTTTAGCCCTGCGGTCACGGCCTTGTAATCTTTCCAAGAAACGTACTTTAAGCTGTTACGCACCATATGAATGATGCAGAGCTGAATTTGTGTTTGAGGATAAACGCTATGTTAGTAGACTTCGGTAGAGTGAGATTTCGCTGGAACGCTTGATTTAACTGAGGTTAGGAGACTTTAATAGACGTGATTGGAAGTCAAGATGGCGGAGGAGGAGAGATTCGAACTCTCGGATGGTTTCCCATCGGCGGTTTTCAAGACCGCTGCCTTCAGCCGCTCGGCCACCCCTCCGCGATGACGTGCACTATAAACATCTGCGCTTTCGATGTAAACCCCCTATTTTATCAATTGCTATAAAAATAGGCACTTAATGTGTTAATGGGCTAAATTATCAACATTTCCAACAGGTCGCTTGGGTTATCGCCTATTTTTTGCTAAATTTGCACTCTATTTTTGTTTAGGTTGAAATCTGTATGTTGCTTTTTAACGGCCAAGAAATTGAGACTGACCCTCAAGGCTACCTTATCGATAGCCAACAATGGAGCGAAGATCTTATTCCTCTTCTCGCAGAGCAAGAAAATATCACTTTGACAGAAGAGCATCTTGAAATCATTCGCTTTGTTCGCGCATTCTACTTGGAATTTAATACATCTCCTGCCATCCGTATGCTCGTGAAAGCCGTTTCACAGCAATTTGGGGAAGATAAAGGAAATAGCCGCTACTTATATCGACTATTCCCTAAAGGCCCAGCAAAGCAAGCAACAAAACTTGCCGGCCTGCCAAAGCCCGTGAAATGTATTTAAATGGCTAGCCAATTAATAGCGGACCGAAAAATCCGCTATTTTTTCAGTGTGCCAATTTTCACTAAAATAGTGATCAATCTTTGCTCCTGGAGGGCCACCTGCATTGAGCCATTCTTCGACAAAACGGATATCTTGGTCTGAACCATAGATACCCAGTGCGACACTGCCATCTTCGCGATTATAGACATACCCTTTTATGCCATTTTGATTCGCCCAATGATACGTTTGGTAACGAAAACCAACTCCTTGTACGCGACCATAGATATAAAACAAACGTCCGGTTGATGTTGTCATTTTGGCCCCCATTATCAGTGCATTATTTACTAAAATACGATTTATTACAGTTGTCTTTTATTCATCGAACATATAATCTGGAATTGAGGCACTGCTTTTCAATGTTGCATATAAGACAGTGTATTGCGTTATGAGTAATTGTCCATACATTGGCTTGAAAACGCGGAACACTGCCCCAATATAAAGTTATAGCATAAGCAAGGCTTTTAGGAGGTGGCTATGATGATCACCAGTAAATATGGGATCGGGCAACAAGTTAGACATAAACTACTCGGCTACCTAGGCGTTGTGGTCGACGTCGATGCCGAATATTCGCTCGAACAACCACACGATGATGATATTGCTTCAAACAGCACATTACGTGATCTGCCTTGGTACCATGTTGTTATGGAAGATGACAACGGCGAAGCTATTCATACTTATTTGGCTGAAGCGCAAATTACTTATGAAACCGCTGATGACCATCCAGAGCAACCTTCCATGGACGAATTGGCAGAGTCTATTCGCTCACAATTACAGGCACCGCGCCTACGTAACTAGTTGTTTATAAAATTATTAACTTGTATCCAACAGTAAAGCAGCCCAACGCTGCTTTACTGTATTGTCATGCTTACTTTTCTAAACCTAATAAAGGGATTTCTTGTTTTGGGCATCTATCCATAACAAATTTCATGCCCGCAGCAAGTGCGATGTTTTTCGCATCTTCACTAATAACCCCCTTTTGTAGCCACAGTACTTTGGCTTTAATCGCAACGGCTTCCTGTGCGATCCCCACCGCGGCTTCAGCATTACGAAATACATCCACCATATCTATTGGTTGAGGAATATCCGCTAATTTTGCGTAGACTTTTTGCCCTAATAGCATTTGCCCTGCTAATTTAGGGCTGACAGGGATTATGGTATATCCTTGCTCTAATAAGTACTCCATCACTTCATAACTTGGACGATCTTTTTTATCACTTGCGCCAACTAAGGCGATCGTATTGACACTACGTAATATTTCAGCAATTTCTTGGTTAGTCATCAAAATAACTCCCTAAATCAGTAAACTATTAATCTACAATATGATATATGTTGTAGTGTGTGCTAACTCAATTTTTCTACTATGAGTACCACGTTGATGTTGCTGGCAAGATGAGAGAAAACATGGATTATGTTTTCAATTACCCCAGAAAGTTATGAGATAGTTTTTCTCTCATTATTGCGATAAAAACCAGCAGATCGCGACAAACACGTCATTATTAATATGCTTAGCGTGATACCACGCCACCTTTAAGGGAACATCATGGAATCAACTACTCGTACAATAAAAAACACTAAAAATATAGCACTCGTTGCCCATGACCACTGTAAATCTTCATTATTAGCTTGGGCAACAAAGAATAGCGAACAGCTTAAATCTCACCAACTGTTTGGAACGGGTACCACCGCGAAACTGATTAGTCACCATACAGGGCTTCATGTTACTGGTATGCTTAGCGGCCCTATGGGCGGTGACCAACAAATAGGAGCGATGATCTCCGAACAAAAAATCGATGTTTTGATCTTTTTCTGGGACCCTCTGAATGCTGTTCCTCATGATCCAGACGTGAAAGCCTTATTACGTTTAGCGGCTGTTTGGAATATCCCTGTAGCCACTAATCCAGCAACAGCAGACTTTATTATTACGTCACCCTATTTTAATGGTGCAATTGATATAGTGATCCCTGATTACCAGCAGTACTTACAAGAACGCACAAAATAAGCCTTCAAGAGCCGGATAGTTTATCCGGCTCTTTGCTATTTAAGGTTTTTTCTGTCTAGGCACACCTAACTGTTTTAATTCACTAACGAACTCTGATGGTTCATCGGGGTTATACAGTAGCCATACTTGCTGTTTTGCACGCGTCATTGCCACATATAACAGTCGCCTCTCTTCTGCATGCTCAAACTCCTCATGTTTAGGGAGTAACACTTGTTCCATAATGGATTCGCGTGCCGCCGCTGGGAATCCATCCTTCCCACTGTTCAGCCCACAAATAATGACATGATCGGCTTGCTTCCCTTTAGAGGCATGAATGGTCATAAACTCAATCTTAAGCTTTGGCCAGCGTGTTTGCGCTTTATTTAAGATTTCTGGTCGCAGATAGTGATAACGTGCTAAACATAAAATAGTTTCATTTTCCGTGACATAACCACTCATCTTATCGAATAAACGCTCCAGTGCATTTTCATAAAGCAAAACGACTGACTTTTTATTGCCTTTAACGAGGCTATTAAGTGGTTTATCGAGCTGCGTCGGATTTTGCAATATAAAGCGATTCGCAATTTCACCAATGCGCTGATTAAACCGATAAGTGGTGTCTAATGCGCACAGCGCTCCTTCGCCAAAATTGTGTTCAAAAGAGGTTGTCAGATCAAGCTCTGCCCCGCTAAAACGATATATAGCCTGCCAATCATCACCAACAGCAAAGAGTGACGTTTGTTTATTCTGTTGACGCAATGCCTGTAGCAGTTTTGCTCTTAACGGCGAAATATCTTGAAATTCATCGACCAATATGTGTTTCCAAGGGCTAATAAAACGCCCTTTCTCTAATAAATTAACAGCTTGATGGATCAACCCAGAGAAATCGATAGCCCCTTCATCTTTTAGAGCAGTTTTCCAAGCCTTTAATAAAGGTGACATGAGACGAAGGCGTTTTTGAAACAGATCTCTAAACTGTTCGTCGGCAGATTCGATCATCTCTTTCTGGCTACCGCCATGCATACGCATTAAACTTAACCAGCGCTCTAAGCGACTTACTATCTTTTTACTGATTTTTTCATCTTTCCAGAATTCACCTTCCGGCACATCCCACTGTAGCTCCTCAGTTAGCCACTCCCGCCAGCCTTTCGCTTGCGCTTTTTTCGTACTGCACTGTGTACGCCATTCATTCAATAACAATTCACCGCGTTTTTGAGAGTCAGTTTCGAATTCACTGATAGCAGGTGATTTATTGCTTCCTTCACGAATGATATAGAGCGCTAGCGCATGAAATGTTTTGGCTTCAATATCCTCCTGCTGCAAACGCTCTTGGATACGTTCATTCATTTCTTGCGCCGCTTTACGACCAAACGCTAATAATAAGATTTGCTCAGCCTTAGCGAGCTTTCTTAAAAGAAGCCAGCCGGCTCTCGCGACTAATACTGACGTTTTCCCACTCCCCGCCCCAGCAAGTACTAAAACGTTATCTTCTCCATTAATGACGGAGAGTGCTTGGCTTGAGTTTAACGGGGAGGTTTCAACATGTTGGAAAAAATCACTATAGCGTGACAGGATTGATTCACTCCATTGTTGGTTAACCTGTTGCCGACAACGTTCTCCATCATTGAGCCATTGCAAACAGTAGTGATAAGAGGCAGCACAGTTTTCAAATTGACTGACTCGCGCTAACGGCAGAGGAAGGGAGGAAAATTGCTCGCTGATCTTTTTACGAAAGGTGTTTAATTCACGCAAGCTAAACCAATTATCCTGCTGAGTTTGCTGCTGTATTCCTTTTGCGAGGGCGACAAGCACTTGAGCACTGACCTCACTCATTTCAATGCTCCATTGTTGCCATTTATCATTTAAATAGTGATAAAAGCGTTGCGTTTGCTTCCATTCGGTTCCATGCAAACGAACAACTTGCTCATCAGCTAGTTCAAACTCTAACTCCCCCCAAACAATTCCCCTTTTGCAATGAATATCAATTAATTGGTTAAAAGGGATAAGATATTGATGTTTTTCACCACTCACCTCAATGCCAGCATTTAATAAGCGAACCCGATTATAGGGATGCTGAGCCAGGCGCTGCCCAATCTGTGTTGATTTCAGTTCCATACATCCTGCACCTGAGTAGTTCAATCATGAAAATAACGGCTGCTTGATTCCAGACAGTTTTTTATTACTTACAAACACGCTATCCTATATAGACTCTAAATATTCGAGTTGTATCTAGGCGGCAGGTTAAACTGCTTGTTTATTCGTCGAAAAGACGCCCAAGGAGCCTATAAACCTTGAGCACTTCAACACGTAACAGCTAGGCAACTTAAAATATAACGAGTATAGACTACGAAATGTTCGCCTCTGAGGTACTTTGTGTTAACGCTGCTTACCAGTTATCGTCGTGTTTTATATAACAGTCATGCTCTATATTATATCCGAATCTTAATCGCCCTGACAGGGACGACACTGATCCCTTGGTTATTGGGGCAAGAGCCTAAAGTCACAATCCCTCTGACATTAGGTATGGTAGCGGCCGCCTTGACCGACCTAGATGATAGGTTGACTGGCCGATTAAAAAACCTAGCTATCACCCTACTTTGTTTTTTTATTGCCTCAGTTTCGATTGAGTTACTGTTCCCGCATCCCGTTCTGTTCTTTTTTGGGTTGGCACTCTCGACCTGTGGGTTTATTCTCTTAGGGGCGCTAGGTCAACGCTACGCCACTATTGCATTTGGTGCGTTATTGATAGCCATCTATACCATGCTTGGGGTGCCAATATTTGATACTTGGTACCAACAACCCGCCCTATTACTTATTGGGGCTATTTGGTATAACCTTCTTACGTTGATCGGCCACATTCTTTTCCCTGTTCGGCCTTTACAAGATGCGATCACTCAATGTTATCAACAGCTAGCCGCCTACCTCGATGCAAAGGCCAACTTATTCGACCCTGATCTTGAAGATGACTACCAACAGTCAGTCTATGATTTAGCATTAGTCAATAGCACCTTAGTCAGTACGATGAATCAGGCTAAAATTGCGCTGCTCAGTCGGCTCAAAGGCGATAGAGGCCAGAAAGGAACACGTAATACCCTACAATATTATTTCGTTGCACAAGATATCCATGAACGGGCTAGCTCATCACACATACAATATCAGCAACTGAGTCGTACGCTACGCCATAGCGATATTCTCTTTCGTTTCCAACGACTACTTAGCATGCAAGCGCGGGCTTGCCAACAGGTAGCACAATCTG
The DNA here is from genome assembly GCF_028477825.1 of Providencia sp. PROV267. Classification (NCBI taxonomy): domain Bacteria; kingdom Pseudomonadati; phylum Pseudomonadota; class Gammaproteobacteria; order Enterobacterales; family Morganellaceae; genus Providencia; species Providencia sp. PROV267. Next base: position 112,283 of record NZ_JAMPLX010000007.1, read on the forward strand.
TTTTGTGGCGTAAGCAGTACCAACATAACCCGCGCTTTGAAGGTACTTTTGCTTACCTTGAAAACTCACTGCAACTGCTAAAACAACAGTCACCTGCAATTCATGAAATTAAGGCGCTGTATAATCTACTCAAAAATCTAAAAGGGATTGATGTCCAACTGAGAGGGCTTGGCCTCGAACAAGGTTCACGCCAACAGAATAATAAACAATTTGAACAACTCTCAGATGAGTCACCTTCAGGCATCAGTGATATCATCGCGCGCTTCAAGCACCATTTAACGCCGCAATCCGCCCTGTTCCGCCATGCAGTTAGGATGTCTCTCTTATTATGTACAGGCTATCTCATCATCCAATTATTTGATTTAGAAAGAGGATATTGGATTTTATTGACTAGCTTGTTCGTTTGTCAGCCTAACTATAGCGCAACAAAACGGCGGCTCGCACTCCGTATTATTGGCACACTGATTGGGATCCTCGTTGGCTTGCCGCTATTAAAATTTGTTCCTTCTATGGAAGGGCAGCTCACCTTAATTGTTATCTCTGGGTTACTGTTTTTTGTTTTCCGCAGTAGCCAATATGCGCAAGCGACACTATTTATTACTCTGCTCGTTCTATTTTGTTTCAACCTGCTAGGGGAAGGATTTGAAGTTGCTCTCCCTCGGGTCATTGATACGCTAGTTGGTTGTTTTATAGCCTTCCTTGCTGTTAGCTTTATATGGCCTGATTGGAAATTCCGCCAATTACCGCAGGTTGTGCAAAAAACCATGAACAGTAACTGCCGCTATTTAGATGCGATTTTACAGCAATATTACCAAGGTAAAGATAACAGTCTGGAATACCGTGTTGCACGCCGCGATGCCCACAATAATGATGCTGAGTTTGCTTCTATCGTTTCCAATATGGCATCCGATCCTAAATCGTATAAAGTCACTCAAGAGCAAGCCTTTAGGCTCCTCTGCCTCAACCACACCTTACTGAGTTATATTTCAGCATTGGGTGCGCACCGAGAGCAAATGCAAAATGAGGAAAACCTGATTATTTTGAGTGATGCTATCTGTTATGTAGAAACATCATTACAAGTCATGAGCCTAGATACCTTAATGGATGAGAAATCAGAACGTCTACGAGAGAGCATCACTCATCGCATAGATAGCATATCGACCAGCGATGATGAAAAGACGGTCCTTATTATGGAACAAACAAGGCTGCTGCTTGAACTGATCCCTGAAATAAAATCCATGATCAAGCAAATTAATATTCCCGTTACTTCGCCTCTTGCAAATGGCCATCATTCAGCCATATAGCGGATAAATCAAACTGATGAGCGGGTGTCAAAATACAGCATTAATTGTTACACCCGCTTGTGCGACCTTTAGCCTAATACGGTTCAACCAACGCTGTTGTACCAATTAATCAACTCTTGTTTAATTTGTGTCGGCAGCACAGCACTGTGATAACCTTCGATTGCACCAGCCAACCCAATTAATAATTTGATACTAGGGGAAAAACGACCAAGCTGTTTTAACTTCAAAAAACACGCTTTCGCGCCTATTTCACGTAAATCGTCGGCTTTATGAATACCTATTTTCCCTAATGCCCTTTCAACCGACATATTCATATTAGGTAAATCTTTTATCCGAGTGACGGCAGACTGCTTTTGCTGCCGCTCTTCAATAGCTGAGCGATAGGCTAAATCAATGCAGTGCAATAAAAGCGCTTCATTCTCCCAAATCTGCTGAGGTAACTGATAATAGCGCAGCTCTAGTGGGATCCCTTTTTTACTGAAAACTAACCGTTCAAGTTCAATTGATTCAAAGTAGCTCCTTGCAAAAAGGCAGCCACGTAAATATAAGAGCCCATCAAGCGCTAAGCCAACAATAACGTTATCAACAATCAAACAATAGCCGCCAAAATAGTTTTTCTTTTTAAATTCACCAAAACCTTTTAACAGCTGATCTAATCGAGAATCATTTTTTTCCGTTAAAGACATACACCCAAACTCCTTATGAGCATTCATCTACTTCCATCCTTGTGTGTGAAACTATAAATACCTTAATTTTACAAACAATTAGCAGAACTACATTCTGAGAGGATCCGCTAAAAACTCCAAGAATATTGCAGATAAAAACAACAAAGTTGCGAAGCGCTTTGAAAAAATAGTCTTGATATTGGATAAATATACAGTTACTGTATATGCATACAGTTTGATTGTGAGGTGAACTATGGCTATTTATTCTTGGAACAAGGCAACTGAACATTCTGTTAACCACAGCACACAAGCAATGCCTTCAACACCGCCTATTGATGGCTCGATGCAACAAGGCATGGTGAGTGAGCTGGTTTACGATGAAAAACATCCTATTATGGATTACATTCTACTGCCGATGTTGCGTCAGTTCGGGGCGCAATCTCGTTGGCTGCTTTGGCTAAGCCCCAATAAAAAGTTAAGTCGTCACTGGTTAATGCAATCAGGCTTGCCTATTAACAAAATTATGCAACTCAGCAATATGGCGTCGATAACGACGATAGATGCGATGGAAAAGGCATTAAGAAGTGGTAATTATAGTGTTGTTTTAGGTTGGCTACCGGAATTAAATAAACAGGACTTTGCTCGCTTACAAACGGCAGCACAAGAAGGACATTCTATCGGCTTTATTATGCGCCCTCAAAAAACACATAATATCGCAAGTATCCATTCTGGACAGCAAAATAACCTAAAAATTCACTCTAACTATTATCACTAGCCAAGATTAAGAATATTCTTAGTAAATTTGACATTCGGATATCTCAGACTCAGAAAATACCGAAAAAATAATTGAGATCAATGTGATAGATAATAATCAACTCAAAATAGGATTACGTTTATCTCTCTGATTTATCCGCTAAAAAATGTTTTTTTACCATGATTTTTGCTTGCTCTACTTGTATCTTTTTTAGTTCGTTGTAGACTTTAGCTTGTTAAGGTTATGGCATTATTTTTTACTTTTTATAAATTTTTGTAGATAATGTCAGCGAAACCTAGCAAGTATTTTAAACCAATGGCGAATAATAAGGCTCTTTGAAGCCATGCCTATATTGGATGATAACGAGGCGTAAAAAATGAAAAAGACAGCTATCGCAGTAGCAGTGGCAGTAGCAGCTTTCGCAACTGTTGCGCAGGCAGCTCCAAAAGACAACACTTGGTATACCGGTGCTAAACTGGGTTGGTCTCACTATGAAGATACCAGCTTCACTCCAGTTGATCGTGAAAACACTGTAGGTAAAAGTACTGACCGTGATACTTTCGGTGCTGGTGCATACGCAGGTTACCAATACAACCAGTACATGGGCTTCGAGCTTGGTTATGACTGGTTTGGTAAAATGAAATACAAAGGTGCTGGTAACAACGGCGACCTGAAATCAATGGGTGTTTCTCTGACTACCAAACTGAGCTATCCAGTAATGGACGACTTAGACGTTTACACTCGTTTAGGTGGTATGGTATGGCGTACTGATGTTAAAGCACACCAAGCAGGTGAAGAGCGTTACAAAGAAAACGATACTGGTGTTTCTCCTGTATACGCACTGGGTGTTGAATATGCAATCACTCCAAACTGGGCAACTCGTTTAGATTACCAATGGGTTAGCAACATCGGTGATAACGACAACCTGGGCGTACGTCCTGACAACGGCATGCTGAGCGTTGGTCTGGCATACCGCTTCAACCAAGAAGCAGCACCAGTTGTTGAGCCAGCTCCAGTTGTTGAGCCAGCGCCAGTTGTTGAGAACAAGCGTTTCACTCTGCGTTCAGACGTTCTGTTCAACTTCAACAAAGCAACTCTGAAACCAGAAGGTCAGCAAGCACTGAACGAACTGTATAACGAACTGAGCAGCATCGACCCAACTCAAGGTCGCGTACTGGTAGTTGGTTTCACAGACCGTATCGGTTCACAAAACTACAACCTGCCACTGTCACAAAAACGTGCTCAGTCAGTTGTTGATTACTTAGTTGCTAAAGGCGTTCCAGCAAGCGCAATCGCTGCTGAAGGTCGTGGTAAAGAAGATCCAGTAACTGGTAACAAATGTGACAACGTTAAAGGCCGTGCAGCTCTGATCGAGTGTCTGGCTCCAGACCGTCGCGTTGAAATCGAAATTCAAGGTACAACTGAAGTTGTCACTCAACCAGGTGCTTAATTCTTAGCCCCTCGTTCGAATTTCGAACTGAATACAAAAAACCCCATTTCGATGGGGTTTTTTTTATGCTAAAAATCATCAGGTCACTAAACACAATCTGTCATTGTTACGATTAAATCAATCGTGGTCGAAAAATAATGGCGGGTTACAAAGCATTTCGTTGGGAATAAAACGATCGTGGTTGATCAACGGGCAACTTGAGATAATCGTCTCCCCTATTTCTTGGTACTTGAATTCCCTAGAATCGCCTGTAGGTCTTGCTTTAACGAACTCATTTGGCTCTCATACTTATCTTTATGCTCAGCATCTTCGATCAACTGAATGATCGTCTCTGATAATGTTTTATTGCGTTTCACTGCAAGGTTAGATAAACGCTGCCAAACAGAAAAGTTAAGGTCGATAGATTTTTTTCTGGTATGGGGATGCTCAGCATTGAAATGACGTTTACGTCTTGCTCGAATGCTTTGCTTCATACGGTTATCCAATTGTGGATTCATATGCAAAGCGATCCATTTTAAAACCTCTGTGGGCTGGTTTTCCATTTTGAGCAATAGCGCGATAGCCTCACTTTCGGCACTTCTTTCGATATACCGAGTAATTGGCTCACCACTTCGGGACTTCTTCACCAGATATTCCCATTTCCAGCCACATTCTAAATTTTCAAGCTGCTGATATTTCATATTTTTTCCTGACGAAGATCGAACCTGACCTATATTAGCAATTTTAGATGAAGATACGCAATTTAAGCACCACCGTCGACCTATTATTGACAAAGAAGATAACAACTAGGCACAAAATAGTGTACAATCAACGCTCATCTATTAACAATTTAATGAACAAGCATGTCCACATTTGAATGCATACTTCTCGTATATGGGATAGGCGGGGTGTGCTCAGCGCTTATAACACTACTCCTGACTAAAGACCCTAATATCTTTATGAGATTGCTCAGTGCGCTCTTAATTGGCTTAACATGGCCAATGTCTTTGCCTGTTGTGCTATTATTTTCTTTATTCTAACTGATTATACGACAATTATTGCTGCAAGATTGGCGCTCAAACGCTAATATAGCAACCTTGCCCTATGGGTAATAAATTGGCCTGAAAACAACATATACTCTAAATAGTTTGCAGTACAGCGAATTGCTCAAAAAATGAGCCGCCGCTAATGTACTAAAGTCTGTGAGTCGTACATATGTATGTCGTCAATAACGGGGCAGCCTACAATAAAAAGAGTATAAAATATCCAAACCAAATTCAGGCATACGCGCCCTGCTCACCGACAGGCATTTTACTTATAATCATATTAATAGCAGAAAAATTATAGTGATCAGTCAAGAACTAACATGGCAAGGCCTAATACCTGACCTAACGCCTTACCAGGCAAACTTTGTTTCTTCAGATACCCTGACTCCTGCTTCTTTGTCAGAAATCCAGCCAAGGCTATTTGATAGCATTGAGCGCTTTATCAAAGAGAATTCACGGACTCGATTTATGTTTATCAAGTCCGATGACAGTGAGCATTATCTAGCAACATTTGCTGAGGCGATCCGCCCTTTACTGACCCCATTTTCGCCCATTAATGGTGATTATCAACTCACTGAAAATAAACTTGCTTTCAAATGGTGTCCTGAAATTGAGGGGCGCTTCTCAAGCCGAGCAAATATTGCCTGTCGCCATTGGATTGAGCCGGAACAACTGTTTGGGTATATCACACCATCATTACATCCAGTGCCGGGTTTATTACATCACGTTAATGGTGGAGTATTGATATTATCGGCATCATCATTGGTCTCTCAACCCCTGATGTGGCAGCGGCTACAAAATATGATAGCTCGCCGCCAATTCGAATGGTTGCCTTTCTCCGATAATCAACCATTACCGATTGAAATTGAACCTCAGCCACTCGATATCAAGTTAATCATTGTTGGTGACCGGCTTGAGCTTGAAGAGTTTGAGTACACTCACGCAGATCTCTTTGAACATGCTATTTATGGGGAATATGAACCCATAATGTTCTTTGATAATGAAGAACAACTCGCCTTGTGGATGCGCTATATAAAATCAATTATTAATGCTAACCATCTCCCCGAAATCGCACCTGATGGTTGGCCTACGTTTATCACTCAGGCAACACGGTTTTGTGAAGATAAATTTAATCTGCCTCTTGATACACAGTGGCTAGCCCGCCGATTGACGGATGCCTCTCACTATCAGTCAGGCAACTTAATGGACGCCAATGCCTTTAATCAGGCTGTGGAAAACCGCCTATGGCGCCATAGTTTCCTGACAGAACGTTCACAAGACGATATTCTGCAAGAACAGGTTTTTATCAAAACCGAAGGCGAAGTGATAGGACAAATCAATGGATTGTCCGTCTTGCACTATCCTGGGCACCCAGAAGCGCAGGGAGAGCCTTCGCGCATTACCTGTGTCGCCCATTTAGGTGATGGGGAATTTGTCGATGTTGAACGGAAAGCCGAGCTTGGCGGCAACATTCATGCTAAAGGCATGATGATCATGCAAGCTTATTTAAATTATGAGCTAAAATTGGAGCAGCCTCAGCCATTCTCAGCCTCGATTGTTTTTGAGCAATCCTATGGTGAAGTTGATGGCGATAGCGCCTCTCTTGCCGAACTTTGTGCGTTAATTAGTGCATTAGCGCTCCAGCCTATCGATCAGCAAATCGCCGTCACCGGTGCTGTCGACCAGTTTGGTTATGTGCAGCCTATAGGTGGTGTAAACGAAAAAATCGAAGGCTTCTATGATATTTGTGCTCAGCGTGGTTTAACAGGGCAACAAGGGGTAATTATCCCAATGGCTAATGTGCGCCATCTCTGTGTCAAAGAGGCTGTTGTCAATGCCGTACAAGAGGGGCAATTCCATATTTGGCCTGTGGAGCATGTTGCTCAAGCGATCACATTACTCACTAAGCAGCCCTATTTTGAGCAGCAAGCTGAAGGTGATAACGTACACCTGTTAGCTTTAATTCAAGAACGCATCAATCAAGCAAATTCACCCGAAAAACCAAAAGTTCCATGGTTCCTAAAATGGCTTGGTTGAATAAAAAAATATCAGATCGGAGTTGTTCAGCGTACAAGTGTAAGCTATCCTGTATTCTTAAACTTAATTAAGGCTATCAGAAGAACATGGTTGATAAACGCAGTTCCTATACAAAAAGTGATTTAGAAGCTTCTGGAAGAGGCGAATTATTTGGCGAAAATGGGCCTCCATTACCTTCAGGTAATATGTTGATGATGGATCGTATCATCACCATGACTGAAGATGGTGGTACCTTCAATAAAGGCTATGTCGAAGCTGAATTGGATATCAATCCAGACTTATGGTTCTTCGGCTGCCATTTTGTTAATGACCCTGTTATGCCTGGCTGTTTAGGCCTAGATGCCATGTGGCAACTCGTTGGTTTCTACCTCGGGTGGCTCGGCGGGGAAGGCAAAGGTCGTGCTCTTGGTGTTGGTGAAGTAAAATTCACGGGCCAAGTACTTCCAACGGCTAAAAAAGTGACTTACCGTATCAATTTTAAACGTGTTATTAACCGTAAATTGATTATGGGTCTTGCCGATGGTGAGGTACTGGTTGATGGTAAAGTCATTTACGTGGCTAATGACCTAAAAGTGGGTCTATTTAAAGACACTAGTGCTTTCTGATCCCGCACCTAAGCGCTAAAAACTAAAACCTCCGCAATGGCGGAGGTTTAAAATTTGTTTGAAGTGAATTAAAAAACCGTTTATTTAGGTTCTCTAACGAATAAGTTAGGCTTTGTTCTGCCTGATTATGCAGAGAGAATCGCCCTGTCCTCCATGGCTTTACGCCAGCCTCCTAACCAGTGCGATCGTGCATCTACAGATTGGTAGGGGCACAATTCTTTGGAACGACCTGCTATACCTGCTTGATAACCTCTTGATAAAGCTCTTTCTAAACGGTCTCGCTTCTGTCTTTTCATGCCTTACTTCCCTCATTGTCTAAAATGGAAAAGAAAACAGCACCTAAGCCCTTCATAGCGTTAAGTTAAGTCACTAGTGGGATTCCGCTCACCGACCCTTTCTTGATACTTAGGGATAGCTTGCCTTGCCACTCACAGACAATTCAAACTATGTAGGGGATCATCTCATTTAGGTACACTATAGAAATACAGCCGACAGATTAGAAAATCAAGTAAAGAATTTCATATAAATGTCATAAATGCTATAAATGTGATTTATATTTTCAAATTATGACAACTCGTTGATTTTAAATAAATTAATATCAATTTTATTATATGTATTTATATTGAAATATTTTATAATTGAATGATATGCAACCAATTTTATAAAAAAATGCACCTTAGCCAATGACGGCGTAAGATGCACTTTATTGATGAAAATAGTGAATATTACTTAAGATTTATTGGCCTCTTTAGCAATCTCACTCGCAACTTGCTGCCATCCATCAGCTAGCGTACGGACTAATTCTGGATAGCCATCTTCTTTTTGTTCAAGCTGTATATCGAAGTTACGACGGATGATCTCTTTGCCACGCGACAAAGTCCAGAACCCTTGAACTAATACCTTGCCATCGTAGCGGCCATTAAAACTTGTTAGCGTAATATCCAATGTGTCCGGCGAATTCTGCAAAGGTTGTAATGAGACTAAACGCCCCGGCAACGCAGAAGACAATTCACTCACCATGGATTGTCCTAACTGTTGTTCTAATGGGCTAGCCCATAAATGGGAGCTAGCATTATTGTAACTGACATCTGACGTTTGGTAAGTAATACCATTTGATGTCAGAACATCCGCCAGCATGATGCGCTGTAACCAAATTTGATTTTGTTGCCCCATCACAACCGCACTTTGTGTTGCCGGCGATTTCACCGGCAATTGGTAATACACTTTTTCAGGGGTGCTGCTACAAGCCGCCAGCATTAAAACAAATATCGATATCAGATATCTCATTATTTTTTCACTCCTTTCGGTACAGGATCCTTAGACGGCTCAGCTTCGAATACCAAGGCATTACTCTTATTATTCAAAGTACGTAACAGTGGCTGGACTTCCCTAAGCACCTGATCTAAACGTTGCATATTATCGACCATCTTATTATATGCAGGAGACCCCGGCTGGAACCCTTGCATCGCACGGTTCATTTCATTCAACGTTTTTTGCAAGTCTTGAGGGAGTTTCTGGAACTCTTTACTTCCCATCACTTTATTTAGCTCAGCGAGCATAACTTGCGCTTCTTTGATCGTTTTTTGCCCTTCAGCCAACGTTTGAGTCGTTTGATTCAGCATAGGCTCAATCGGCATCGCATTGATTTTATCCAGCACAGAAATCACTTTTTGCTGAATTTGCGCTAAGCCACCGCTCGTCGTTGGGATGACTTTATAACCAGCCACCACAGTTGGCCCTTTATATTCAGGCACATTAGGCACAAAGTCGAGATCAACAAACAGTGCCCCTGTTAGCAAGTTCCCAGATTTTAACGATGCACGAAGCCCATCCTTCATCGCTAATTTCAACTCATTTTTCAAGTTAAAATCAGCACCAACATCTTTTGCAAAACGCTCAGGCTCAATATGAATTAATACAGGAATACGGAAATCGTTATCCAGTTTTTGGTCGAGGCCTTTGGTATAGAATGGCACTTGAGCGACCGTTCCTAGGCGAATACCACGGAACTCCACCGGTGCTCCAGGCTGTAGCCCACGTACTGAGTCAGAGAAGAACAGAACGAAATCTTGGTATTCAGTATACAGAGAGTTTTGAATACTACTTTGGTTATCAAAGAGTTTAAATTCTGTATTTTCTTTTACACCTTCCCCCGGCGCCCAGCCAGCAGGTACATCAAAGCTTACGCCTCCTGTCAGCAAGGTGGCAATAGAGCCAAGCTCAACATGGATCCCTTGCGATGACATATCAAATGCAATACCACTGTCCTTCCAAAAGCGCACATTCGTACTAATTAACTTATCATAAGGTGCGTTGATGAACAGTTGATAGCGCATATCACGCTTACTCATGTCGAAATTACTGGTTTCAACTGAGCCAACACGGTAACCTCTAAACAGTACAGGGTCGCCTGGATTGAGTTGCCCAGCGCGGTCACTCACCAAGATAACGCGGATCCCTTTCGCATCCGGTGAGGCTAAAGGCGGCGAATCAAGCAGTGTAAACTCGTTATGCTCCTTTTTAGAGTTACCCGGTTGTAATTCGATGAAAACTCCCGAAAGCAATGTGCCTAATCCTGTCACACCTTCACGGCCAATTGTCGGTTTTACGATCCAAAATGCAGAATCCGCACGTAGGAGATCTTTCATATCGCTATTTAAGCGTGCTTTGATAACAACTCGACTAAAGTTGTCATCCAGCGTCACGCTTTCAACAATACCAATATCCACACTACGGCTCTTGATTTTGGTTTTACCCGCTTCAATGCCTTCTGCATTGTAAGTAATTAATGTCACTTCAGGGCCTTGATGGCTGAAGTGATAAAATAGTATCCAAGCACCAATGAGAACAGTAACGATAGGGATCACCCAAACAGGTGACCAACTTTTCAATTTACTGATTTTGGCATTGGCCTGTGGTGTTTCTTGTTCACTCACCCGATGGCTCCTTCTTGTTCAACAACTTTTACCGCACTTTTCTTTTCACAACGATCCCATGTTAATCGAGGGTCGAAAGTCATCGCAGCAAACATCGTTAAAATCACAACGACACCAAAGAAAATAACGCCCTGTGCAGGGACGATACTCATTAATTGCCCCATTTGTACCAATGCGGCCAAAATAGTAATGACAAACACATCGATCATTGACCAACGCCCCACATACTCCACCAATTCATAAATAAAGTGCATTCGATGTGGGTCTCGGTTGCCATAACCTTGAGAGTCAAGACATAACCACGCGATACCTATCATTTTTAACGAGGGCACCATAATACTGGCGATAAAAATAATTAATGCGACAGGATAAGAGCCATCCCCCCACAATAATATCACGCCGTCCATAATCGTTGAGTCCATATCGCTACCCAACATATTGGTCGTCATCACCGGTAAGACATTCGCTGGAATATATAGGAAAAACGAGGTCAATAGCAGCGCAACTGTCCACTGTATACTTTGATGCTTACGTACGCTACCACGAGCGTAACAGCGCGGACATTGGGATTGTTCCGCCGGTAAGATAGCCGTGCACACTAGGCACAGCCTTACGTTCTGGCTGATCCCAGTTCGCCCTACTTCTAATTTATGGGCTAACTTAGGGGCTGCTTCAATTTTGTTCCACATCCAATGCCGGTCAAGGCATTGGAATGCCCTAACTTGCAAGAGGCAAAATAGACAATACGGCAAAAAGCTTAACCCAACACCAATGTCACCATAAGCAATCAGTTTTACAAAGCTAACCAGAACCCCTGCGAGGAAAATTTCCGCCATACACCAAGATTTCATTTGAAATAGGATACGGCTGATCCACACTTTGATTCTTTTTGGAACATACACTTGTAATCCCAATAGTATGATTGTCACCATACAAAAGGCAGGGATGACTAATGAAAATAACAGAAAAAAGAGGGCTAAGCTGCTGTAACGCGTTGTCGAAATAATCTCGATAATTTGAAATATAGAAATTTCATTTTCAATCCCAGCCGCACTCATTTTGACAAATGGAAACATACAAGCGACGAGCAGCATAATTAATGCGCTAAACGCATACGCTGCCGGCTGCTTGTATGGATAGCGCCACTTTGACACCAACACTGTATGACAGCGTGGGCAGGTTGCTTTAGTTCCCTGTTCTAATTCAGGTACCGCAACCAGCATGTCGCATTGTGTGCACAGCACATGTTCATGAGACTCATGAGAGCACAAGGTGATTCGCCCCTTCTTATTTCCTGAACGATAAACTAGCCATTTTTCAGTAGCTCAAGCTCTTGCCAGCGGTCGAACGCTTGCTCTAGCGCTTGTTCCTTTTCAGCTAATGTATTTAATGTTTTTTCGGTTATATCGTGAGGCTGGTTAAAGAAATCAGCATCACCAATCGCCGCTTGAAGTGCTTCAATTTCACCTTCTAGCTGTTCGAGCTTCGATGGTAATTGTTCTAATTCACGTAGTAAATGGTAGCTTATCTTATTATTTCGCTTTGTAGGTTCTTTTACCTTAGGCGATTTATCTTGCTCCGCTATTTTACTTTGTTGTGAATTTTTCAAGCTCACGGTTTGTGCTTTTTGCTGTTGGGCATCAAAATAGCCGCCAGCGTAACGGTTAATCACCCCGTTACCTTCAAAAATCCAACACTCTGTTACGCTATTATCAACAAACTCACGATCATGGCTAACCAATAAAACAGTGCCTTGATAGCTATCGACCAACTCTTCAAGCAGTTCTAGTGTTTCGACATCAAGGTCATTGGTCGGTTCATCGAGGATCAATAAGTTGCTTGGCTTTAAAAATAAGCGTGCAAGTAACAAACGATTACGCTCACCACCAGATAATGCTCGTACCGGTGTCATGGCGCGTTTGGGCGGGAACATAAAGTCTTGTAGATAACCGAGTACGTGGCGTGGTTTACCATTGACCATCACCTCTTGCTTCCCTTCTGCAAGGTTATCCATGACCGTCTTATCAGGATCGAGTGCGGCGCGGTGCTGATCAAAATAAGCGACTTCTAATTTAGTTCCACAGTGCACTCTGCCACTATCTGCTTTGAGATCACCCAACATCAATTTGAGCAGGGTTGTTTTACCGCAGCCGTTTGGCCCAACTAAAGCGATTTTGTCTCCACGTAACACTTGCGCACTAAAGTCTTTAACCAGTACTTTATCATTGATTTGGTAATTCACATTTTCCAGTTCAAAGACAATTTTCCCTGAGCGAGACGCTTCCTCAACCTGCATTTTCGCACTTCCCAGCACTTCACGGCGCTGAGAGCGTTCTACGCGCAAGGCCTTGAGTGCACGAACACGCCCTTCATTACGGGTACGTCTCGCTTTAATACCTTGTCTGATCCACGCTTCTTCTTGGGCCAGCTTGCGGTCAAATTCTGCATTTTGCATCTCTTCCACACGCAACGCTTCTTCTTTTGCCACCAAGTAATCATCATAATTGCCCGGCCATGACGACAACTTACCTCTATCCAGATCAACAATACGTGTTGCCATATTGCGAATAAATGAGCGGTCATGGGAAATAAATACGATACTACCTTGGAAATCTTTCAAAAAGTTTTCTAACCATAAAATGGTTTCGATATCCAAGTGGTTAGTCGGCTCATCAAGAAAGAGGACTTGTGGATTACTCACTAATGCACGACCAAGAGCCGCTTTACGTAGCCAGCCCCCAGACAGTGATGACAGTTGAGTATCCGCTGGCAAATCCAATTTTTTCAAGACATCACTGATACGGGCATCCAATAGCCATAAGTTACGGCTATCTAGTACTTCTTGTAATTCAGCTAATTTATTTAAATTCTTTTCACTCGGATCGGTTTCCACCAATTTAGAAACATGGTGATACTCTTTGAGGTATTCTGCCTGCTCTGCTACGCCTTCGGCAACAAAGTCAAAAATCGTCCCTTCAATATTACGGGGTGGGTCTTGCTGTAAACGAGCAACCACGAGATCTTGTTGGTAAAGCAGTTGCCCATCATCAAGAGGCTGCTCTTTAGTTAGGACGCGCATGAGTGTCGATTTACCCGCACCGTTGCGTCCAACTAAACAGACACGCTCATTTTCTTCGATATGAAGTTCCGTGTTATCCAATAAAGGGGCATCACTAAACGAAAGGTATGCACCCGATAAATTAATTAAAGCCATTGATGTTATCCTTTATGCTGCATGGCGGATCAGCCAGCAGTTATGAATCTGACGATTACGAGCAAAATCTTCTGAACGCGTTTTGGCGGTAATTTCTTCTGCTTGTAGTCCTAACGCATTCAGAGCTTCGATATCCATTTTAAAGCCACGCTTATTGTTAGAGAACATGATGGTACCACCACGACGTAACATGCGTTTTAGGTGAGTGATCAACTGAACATGGTCGCGCTGTACATCAAAAGTACCATCCATTCGCTTTGAGTTTGAGAATGTTGGCGGATCAATAAAAATCAAATCAAATTGTTCTGGGCTATTCGCCAACCAGTTTAAGCAGTCAGCTTGGATCAAGCGATGTTGGCGCCCCGTTAAGCCGTTAGCCTGTAAGTTTTTCTCTGCCCACTCAAGATAGGTACGCGACATATCAACTGACGTGGTGCTTTTCGCGCCTCCAAGCCCTGCATGAACTGTTGCGGAGCCGGTGTAGCAGAAGAGATTAAGAAAATCTGCACCACGACTCATTTGTCCTAACATGCGCCGAGCAATGCGGTGGTCTAAAAACAGCCCTGTATCAAGATAGTCGGTTAAGTTCACCAGCATCTTAGCGTTGTATTCTTGCACTAAAAAGAAATCCTCTTTTTGTGCTAGCTTTTCATATTGCTGTTTACCTTTCTGACGTTGGCGTGTTTTTAATACCAACTGGTTAGATGACAGCTGCAATACATTCATCGTCGCCGTGATCACATCAAATAAACGTTGGCGCGCTTTGCGTTCATCCACCGTTTTCGGTGGTGCATACTCCTGTACGACCACTTTGTCACGATAAACATCGATAGCCACATTATATTCTGGCAAATCTGCATCATAGATGCGGTAGCAATCAATCCCTTGCTGTTTAGCCCACTTGCTGAGTTTTTTATGGTTCTTACGTAAGCGATTAGCAAAATCAGGGGAGATTTCACCGACCGTTTCCGACGGTGTTTCTGCCAATAAATAATTTTTCTGTACGCAATCCAATGGGCCATTTTTGGCCTTAAATTCACGTTCAGAGCGTAGTTGTAAGCAACTTAACAGTTCAGGAGAGGCACTAAAAATAGATAAACGCCAACCAGGGAAACGCGCCTTCACAATACGGCCTAATTGGCTATGTAAAGCAATCAATGCAGGCTCACTTTCAAGACGTTCGCCATAAGGCGGGTTACTTAAAATGGTTCCCTTAATGCCTGTTTCAACAGGGTTTTCAAGCATAGCAGCATCGCCATGATTGAAACTCACTAATGTTTGAACGCCCGCCCTACGTGCATTAGAGCGCGCCATATCAAGCACTCGTTTATCGATATCAAAACCATAAAAACGCGATGTTGTCTCTTTTAGGCCTTGACGAAAACGCACTTGCGCTTCCGTGATCAGCTCTCGCCATAATGCAGGGTTATATTTTGACCAAGCATAGAACCCCCAGTGTTCACGGTACAAGCCAGGCGCTCTGTCTGCTGCAATCATAGCCGCTTCAATCAATAGTGTGCCGGAGCCACACATAGGATCGACCAGGGGGGTGCCCTGCTGCCAGCCTGAGCGATTGATAATCGCAGCGGCTAACGTCTCTTTTAATGGCGCTTGCCCTGCCAAATCACGATAACCACGGATATGAAGTGCATCACCACTTAAATCAAGCGCTACGCTAGCTTTCTCTTTATTCAAGTAAACATTGATACGAATATCAGGCTGCTGGCGTGCAACATCAGGCCGCTGATCTAATTTACGTACGAAGCAATCGACAATGGCATCTTTAACTTTTAAAGCACCATATTGGCTATTGCGGATCTCTTCGTTTGTACCACTAAAGTGAACTGAAAATGTGTCCTCAACTGAGAATACCTCAGTCCAATCGATAGCTTGTACACCAAGGTATAAATCTAAGTCGCTATAAACATCAAATTCATTCAATGGTAATAAGATACGGGATGCCAGCCTACTCCAGAGTAGACTCTGATACATCACCCGTTCATCAGCCTGAAAATAGACGCCCCCTTGTGCAACTCGGCACTGACTAGCGCCCAGAGCTTCCAATTCCGATTTCAATAGTTCTTCTAGGCCACGAGCTGTGCTGGCAAACAGAGAATTCATAGTATTTTTTACCAATTTGGATGAAAAATTGTTGCGCATTATAGCTAATCTTATGGACTTGTCATAAAGTTGCTCAGCAACAATTATAAGGATTAAATAATGATTACGCTTTCACGCCTTTATACGCACCCAGTCAAATCAATGAGAGGGATACGCCTGTCTCATGCATACGCCGATACCAGTGGGCTAATATTTGATCGCAATTTTATGGTAACAACGCTGGAAGGTAAATTTATCACGGCAAGAAAATACCCTCAGATGTTACTATTTACACCAGCAATGTTAAATAATGGGCTTTATCTCAAAGCACCCGATGGTGAAAGTGTGACGGTATTGTATCAGGACTTTGATGAGAATCAGAGTCCAACTGAAGTCTGGGGCAATCATTTTCATGCACTCATTGCGCCTGAATCAGTCAATACTTGGCTAAGTCGTTATTTTGATGAGCCTGTTCAACTACGCTGGTTAAGTCCTCACTTGTCACGTCGCGTCAAAACCATGCCCGATGTGCCTATGTCGTTTGCCGATGGCTACCCCTTCTTATTAATTAATGAAGCTTCGGTACAAGAGCTACAAAGGCGTTGCCCCGCCAGCATTAAGCTCGAGCAATTTCGCGGTAATTTGATTATCACCGGTGCCCAACCTTTCGAAGAAGATACATGGAAAACGATTCAGATTGGCGATGTCGTTTTTAGCTTAGACAGACCATGTAGCCGCTGTATTCTAACGACTGTTAGCCCTGAAAAAGGCATTAAACATCCACACAGCGAACCATTAGCAACCCTACAAACCTTCCGTACCACGGAAAGTGGTGATGTGGATTTCGGGCAAAATGTCGTTATCCATAATACTGGAATTATACGAGTGGGTGATACCGTGACGGTTCTTGAAAAGAAACAACCTAATCAGTATATCCCAAAAGAGCGAGAAACGGATAATAAAGCGAAAAGTCCTTCTACGCCATTAAGTACGGTCACAGTCACTTTTGAAAATCATGATTATGAAGGAAATAACCAAGAAGTGATCCTTGAACAATTGGAATCAAAAGGGATCACTTTACCTTATTCCTGCCGTGCTGGTATTTGTGGTCAATGCAAAATAAAGTTGATTGAAGGGGAAGTCACGCCATTAAAACAAAGTGCAATTAAAGCGGATGGTTATATCTTAGCCTGTAGTTGCATTCCCAAAAGTGCGATTAAATTAGCTTTAAGCTAATTTTCTAACACCATCATCTCATAATAACGATTATTTTATTGATGGTGTTATTGGCGAATATTAAAGAATATCCATATTAATAGATCATGGACGATCAATTAAATGACATTCTCATACAGTAAGCGATTAGACTTGCGTTTATATTGCCTCATGCGATCATTCATGATCTTAATTGGATCACAAAAGCGTAATTTACGATCAGGCAATTCTAATTGTGCCTCCGCTAATAAACACAAACTTGCCGACGTACCAGCCTCAGCAATAATAAATGTCGCTATATGATGGCTATTTTCTAAACACACTTGAATAAGCTGACCTTGCGCAGGTACTTGAATATCGTGAAAAGGAGAAAAATACCAACTTTTCGGCATTTGCGGTTTTAAAAAGCGAAATGCCACTAAACTGTTCAGTACTAATTCAGCCCGTTCTTCATGAGATAGATTTAATTTTTTAGCCTGCTCATCAAATATATAAAACTCCGCAGCATCTTCAATGCTAAAAGGCATTTCATCACGTGCGAATGCTGTCAGCATTTTTGCGGGAAAACATGAGCGAAATATCATGCCGTTGGCGAGATCTAGCATCACCCTATCATGGTCATGATCAAAATACCAACGCCAATGATCATCGGGTTTTATTATCATAAACGATCCCTTAGCGATTTACCGGTATACTCACCATACTTTAAGTTGCCAATTGAGTCGTGCTCAATTACCCTAGCTGTTGCATTATTTTGCTCTAAGGATTTTTTAAACGAATAATTCGCTTACTGCCTAAAAGCAACTCAAATGAGTTAGAGTATAAATATATTTTTAAGATACTAGCTCAAAATAATTCGATCTTAAAAATGCAAAACAAAATGATTTAAAAATAGACAGCCAACTCAATATAGATTAAAAGGGAGCATAAATAAAGCCCCCTTTAGGTAAATTTACAGTTAACTATATATGGTTCACAATATCTTTTATTAATTTTGGCCCATTATATATAAAACCAGAATAAATTTGGATTAATGATGCACCCGCGTCCATTTTTTCTCTCGCAGCAGTTAATGAGTCTATACCACCCACTCCAATAATAGGTAACTGCCCTTTTAATTCACGAGAAATGATCCGAATAACCTCTGTGCTTTTTAGTTGCACTGGGCGTCCACTTAAACCGCCAGCTTCATTACAATGATTTAAACCTTGAACTAAAGAACGATCTAACGTGGTATTGGTTGCAATCACACCATCAATATTATGTCGAACTAAGCTATCGGTAACTTGGATTATTTCTGCTTCGGTCAGATCCGGTGCAACTTTAACCGCAACAGGAACATATTTTTGATATTTCGATTGTAATTCCAGTTGCTTGGCTTTTATGCCACTTAATAAATCATCCAACGCTTCGCCATATTGCAAAGTGCGTAAACCTGGCGTATTTGGTGATGAAATATTAATAGCAATATAACCGGCATGTGCATAAACTTTATCCATGCAAATTAAATAGTCATCCTTGCCTTGTTCCACTGGGGTGTCTTTATTTTTACCGATATTAATGCCAATAACCCCACCGTAAGTTGATTTTTTGACATTTTCAACAAGGTTATCAACGCCTTTATTGTTGAACCCCATACGATTAATCAGTGCTTCCGCTTCCACTAATCTAAACAATCTAGGCTTATCATTACCTGATTGCGGCCGTGGCGTCACCGTTCCAATCTCAACAAAACCAAAGCCCATTGCTCCAAAAGCATCAATACATTCACCGTCTTTATCTAAACCCGCAGCTAGGCCAAGTGGATTTTTAAAAGACAGTCCCATACATTGAACAGGTTTAGTAGCAACAGATTGGCGGAGAAGGAATTTAAGCGGGGAATTATTTAAACATTGAAGCTGCCGAAACGTCAGTTCATGGGCTTTTTCTGGGTCGAACTGGAATAGAGCCTTGCGGGCAAGGTGATATAACATATCCAATAACCTATTTCTGTCTATACCCACCATATTTTAAGTTGTAAGCACTGCGATAACACTTGCTGCCGACACCTCAAACTATTTTGTGTATAAAGCGATTAAAAGACACAATGTTCCGCGCGTCAAAACACTCAACAAATGAAATTTGCTGAGGCCATTTTTAACAGGGATACATTTTCATCCGATAAAACGCGACATAGATTACCCTATTTTACGCCTTTTTTTCTATAAAAAATTCATTTATTCGCTACTTGCAAACCAAAGTTGCCTTAATCGGCAATTGAACCGTTGCTGTCAATGGAATAACACCGCATACAACCTAATATGATTGCCTGATTTAAAAGAAAAAGCCCTTGAAACGACGTTCAAGGGCTAACAACACAGCTAATATCAGTAAAGAACTTAGCTTTCGAGCGCTTTCGTCACTTTTTCGAACAGATCACCTGAAAGGTTATCCAACGCTTTGAGTTGCTCTAACGTATTGCGCATCAGGCCTTGGCGTTTATCGTCAAAACGTTTCAAACGGATCAACGGTTCAATCAATCGCGATGCGACCTGTGGGTTACGTGTATTTAAATCCACGAGGATCTCATACAGGAATTGATAGCCGCTACCATCTTTCGCATGGAAAGCTGACGGGTTACCGGAGGTAAACGACCCAACCAAAGAACGCACACGATTTGGGTTGCTCATACTAAATGAACGGTGATTCAGCAAGCTACGTACTTTCTGCAAGACATCCGGAGCAGGGCTAGTACCTTGCAATGTAAACCATTTATCCATCACTAGGCCATCGTGGTGCCAACGCTCATCAAAGGCCGTCATTAATGACTCTAGGCACGGTAACTGAGACTCACTCGCCGCCGTTAATGCGGCTAAAGAGTCGGTCATATTATCGGCCGATTTGAATTGTTCTGACACTAATTTGTCTGCGAGTGCTTGATCATCGCCTGCTGCAATATACTGTAAACACACGTTACGTAATGAACGTTTCGCAATATCGCTGTGGTCAACACGGTAGCCATCAATTTTAATCGATTGATAAACCGCGAGGAATTCATCAGCCATTGCTGTCGCCAGTTGATGAGCGATAAAGTTAGCAACATGATGGATGGCATCAGGGTCGATAGTTTGGAAAAATTCTGCCATCTCATTTTCAGAAGGCAGAGTCAAAATCAGTGCCGCGAGTGCCGGATCGATGGTGTCATTAAGTAACACTGCTCGGAATGCATCAATCACATGCTCAGGGAGAACGAGCGCGTTGCCCGCCTGATAGTTCGCAACGTTGATCTTCACATAGTTACCAATCAGTTGCTGAGCCGCATCCCAACGTGAGAACTCATTACTTGCATACTGCATCAGAAAAGCGAGTTGCTCATCACTGTATGGATAGTCCAATTTAACTGGCGCAGAAAATTCACGTAGTAATGATGGCACAGGGCGGCTTGGCACATTATCAAAAGTGAATGTTTGTGATGCTTGCGTAACATTCAATACAGCGTTTACGCTACTGCCAAGATATTGCAGAGGAATAACGGCCCCATCTTCACCATACAACTCAATATCGAGTGGAATGTGTAACGGCTGCTTTTCTGACTGATCCGCGGTCGGAGGTGTCATTTGGCTCACATGCAGCACATACTGTTGCTTTTCAGGGAAGTACTCATCACGAACCGTTAATACAGGTGTCCCTGATTGACTGTACCAACGACGGAATAACGAAAGATCCACATTCGAAGCATCTTCCATCGCTTGCACAAAGTCGTCACAGGTTGCGGCGCTGCCATCATGACGATGAATATACAGTTGCATACCCGCTTGGAACATTTCTTCCCCTAGCAGAGTATGGATCATACGAATAACTTCAGCCCCTTTTTCATAGACCGTTAGCGTATAGAAGTTATTCATCTCGATCACTTTTTCAGGGCGAATTGGATGAGCCATTGGGCTTGCATCTTCAGCAAACTGAGCCGCACGCATCACTTTGACATTATTAATGCGATTGACAGAGCGAGAGCCAAGATCTGAACTGAACTCCTGATCACGGAAAACGGTCAAACCTTCTTTTAGGCTCAGTTGGAACCAATCGCGGCAAGTGATACGGTTACCTGTCCAGTTATGGAAATATTCATGACCGATAACAGATTCTATATTTAAGTAGTCTTTATCGGTTGCGGTTTCATTTTTAGCGAGCACATATTTTGAGTTAAAGACATTCAGCCCTTTATTCTCCATCG
Organism: Providencia sp. PROV267; assembly: GCF_028477825.1. NCBI lineage: Bacteria > Pseudomonadati > Pseudomonadota > Gammaproteobacteria > Enterobacterales > Morganellaceae > Providencia > Providencia sp. PROV267. Next base: position 133,801 of record NZ_JAMPLX010000007.1, read on the forward strand.
CGCCCATATTAAAGAAATCAACCGCCACTATCATGTAGATATCAAGGTCATATTCAAGACCAAAGCGATCTTCATCCCATTTCATGGCATTTTTTAGGGATTGCATCGCCCATGGTGCACGATCAAGGTTGCCTTTATCAACAAACAACTCTAATGCGACCTCGCGGCCTGTGCGCGTCACGAAAGTGTCGCGAAGAACATCAAAATCCCCCGCAACTAACGCAAATAGGTAACTTGGTTTAGGGAACGGATCTTGCCATTTCACCCAATGGCGCCCATCATCGAGTGCCCCTTCGGCAATACGGTTACCATTCGATAGCAAGTAAGGATAGCGCTGTTTATCGGCGGTAATTGTCGTCGTATAACGCGCTAACACATCCGGCCTATCCTGATAATAAGTAATATGGCGGAAACCTTCTGCTTCACATTGAGTGCATAATGCATCCCCTGAAACATATAAGCCTTCTAATGCTGTGTTTTTTTCAGGGCTGATTTCATTCACTATGCGTAATGTGAAAGCCTCAGGCAATGATGCCAATATCAGCTTACCATCTTGCTCTTTATAATCAGTCCAAGGCTGACCATCCACTTCAATAGAGACCAATTTAAGGTCTTCACCATGCAGTTCCAGTGTAGATGAGGCTGGGTTAAGGCGTTTGACTTGGCTAATTGCCGTCACGACGGTTTTTGCGGGATCGAGGATAAAATCAAGATCAATTTCAGAGATAGTATAATCAGGTGCTTGGTAGTCCTGACGATATTTCGCTTGTCGCAATTGGGTCATATGAAACCTTTTTTATTCGTTAATTCGATATAGTCGTTTACCAATTCTTCTTTATATTACTATACGCTGCTGCAACATAAATGCTATATGAGAAACACTCTCATCATACTATGTTAACGATTTATGACTATCAGTATCGATAAATGTTAACAATTGGTTTGTTCGTTGATGCTATAACGCTGTTAAATAGAAAATTACGTGTTAGTATCGTTTCATGCTCAATGACTGGCAATGAGTATATTAACGCTTGTTAATCAACTCTAATCGCTAATGTGCCATTCTGGTCAATGACGTATACTCTAAATCATTCGAGAGCCATGGCAAATAGGCCATAACCGTCACCGATAAGGCGACAACTCGAAATGTGATGAGTATAAATAAATATTGGAAATGCTCACAGACACAAGAGTGATGCAATAAGGCTTCTATCTTCTGTCAAAGTGAGTATACTTTTCCAACTTTAACGATTTAGCTAATAAGTAGATAGCTCCGCGAGGACGCCTGCGCGCCATGAATTTAGACGCTACCCCTATTATTACATCACTGCTTGACACTGATGCTTATAAGCTTCATATGCAGCAGGCCGTATTTCACCATTACAGCCAAGTACCGGTTGTCGCCGAGTTCCGCTGTCGTAGTCGTGAAATTCTAGGTGCCTATGCCGATGAAATCCGCCAGCAAGTCCAATTGATGGCTCACCTTTCACTCACCGATGATGAGGCCAACTATTTAAAAGAGCTTCCTTTTTTCAAAGACGATTATCTTGCATGGCTAAAAACGTTTCGCTTTAAACCTGAACAGGTCAATATCACCACTGCGGATGATGGGCAGCTCGCAATTCGTATTAGTGGCCCATGGTGCGAAGTGATTATGTGGGAAGTTCCCCTCCTCGCCTTGATCAGTGAAATAGTTCAACGCGATAGGCATCCACAGGTGACCCAAGAAGATGCCGTTACTCAGTTGAAAAAATTACTGACGGTATTTTATGATCAAGCGGCCGAAAACCATATCGACCTTAGCCGCTTTAAACTCATGGATTTCGGCACGCGCCGCCGTTTTTCCTATGATGTCCAATCTGCTATCGTCTCCTTGCTTAAAGAGGAGTTCCCTTACCTTGTGGGCACAAGTAATTACAAACTGGCACATAAATTAGGGCTAGCCCCCGTCGGCACCCAAGCCCATGAATGGTTCCAAGCGCACCAACAAATTAGCCCTGAGTTAGCCAATAGCCAACGTGCTGCACTCCAAAGTTGGCTTGACGAATACCCCGACCAACTTGGCATTGCATTAACGGACTGTATCACGATGGATGCATTTTTGCGTGATTTCGATGATAACTTTGCGAAGCGCTACCAAGGATTACGCCACGATTCAGGGGATCCTATTGAATGGGGAGAGAAGGCCATTGCGCACTATGAGAAATTAGGCATTGACCCAATGACTAAGACGCTCGTGTTCTCAGATAGTCTCGACTTACAAAAATCATTAGAGCTGTATCGCTATTTCCATAAACGCATTAACCTTGTGTTTGGGATTGGCACAAGGCTCACTTGCAATATTCCCGGTGTCGTACCTCTGAATATTGTGATCAAATTGGTTGAATGCAACGGCAAACCCGTCGCGAAATTATCCGATAGTCCGGGTAAAACCATTTGTGAAGACGATGAGTTCGTTAATCAGCTTCGCAAAGCGTTCGATCTTCCTAAAATGGAAAAGGCTTGCTAATTTGGCGATGCACTGTGTGATACCTTAATGGGAATAGGTATCACACCAATTCCCCTTTCAGCGTACGCAATAACACGATAACTTGTCGCTTAATAATATATTTGCTTGCTATTCTAACCCCAACTAGGTTATAGCTAGAGGCTATTGCACTTTTTGGTACAAAAGTATCGATTTTTTACTTGTTTCCTGCCTCACGGCAAGTAACATAGAACTTTAACCTTGAAATAGAGAATTTCGGGAAAACAAATACTTTCACTGGTCTATAAGATGAAAAATGGCTTATTTAGCCCAGTGAAAATGTCATCGTTAATTTCGTTTATATAAAAGAGAGTAATTTTTATGATCGTAGCGCCTGTAGTCGATGTACTGCAAGGCCGTGTGGCGGTTGGCTCTGAAGTCACCGTTCAAGGCTGGGTACGTACAAGGAGAGATTCAAATGCTGGTTTTTCTTTCCTCGCCGTTTATGACGGTTCCTGCTTTAACCCATTACAGGCTGTCATCAATAATAATTTACCTAATTATAACGACGAAGTCCTGCATTTGACGACAGGCTGTTCTGTTGAAGTCACGGGGATCGTGAAAGAGTCACCGGGCCAAGGCCAATCTTTCGAATTAGAAGCAACAGCCGTTAACGTTGTTGGTTGGGTTGAAGATCCGGATACTTACCCTATGGCTGCAAAACGTCATAGCGTTGAGTACTTACGTGAAGTCGCACACTTGCGTCCTCGTACCAACTTAATTGGTGCAGTAGCTCGTGTTCGCCATACCCTCGCCCAAGCGCTGCATCGTTTCTTTGATGAGCAAGGCTATTTTTGGGTTTCTACCCCAATTATTACAGCTTCAGATACCGAGGGTGCAGGTGAAATGTTCCGTGTTTCTACACTGGATTACAACAACCTGCCACGTAACGACAAAGGCGAAGTGGATTTCAGTGAAGACTTCTTTGGTCGTGAATCCTTCTTAACCGTATCCGGTCAATTAAACGGCGAAGCTTATGCCACCGCATTAAGCAAAGTCTATACCTTTGGCCCAACATTCCGTGCAGAGAACTCAAACACCAGCCGCCACTTAGCGGAGTTCTGGATGGTAGAGCCAGAAGTGGCCTTTGCTAGCCTAGACGATGTTGCGGGTCTTGCTGAGCAAATGTTGAAGTTTGTCTTTAAAGCTGCGCTGGATGAGCGCCGCGATGACCTTGAGTTCTTCGCTCAACGTGTCGACAAAGAGGTTATCAACCGCCTTGAAAGCTTCGTTAATTCAGATTTCGCTCAAGTTGATTACACTGACGCAATCAAGATCCTTGAAACCTGCGGTAAGAAATTTGAAAACCCCGTTTACTGGGGGGTTGATATGTCTTCTGAGCATGAGCGCTATTTGGCTGAGCAACATTTCAAAGCACCTGTGGTTGTTAAAAACTATCCTAAGGACATTAAAGCTTTCTATATGCGCCTTAACGAAGATGGCAAGACAGTGGCAGCAATGGATGTACTCGCCCCCGGTATTGGTGAAATCATCGGTGGTTCACAACGTGAAGAGCGCCTTGATATGTTAGACGCGCGTCTTGAAGAGCTTGGAATGAACAAAGAAGATTACTGGTGGTATCGTGACCTACGTCGTTACGGCACCGTGCCTCACTCAGGCTTTGGCCTCGGGTTCGAGCGCTTAGTGGCTTATGTAACAGGTGTCGGTAACGTCCGTGAAGTGATCCCATTCCCACGTACACCACGCAATGCGGCATTCTAATCACTACAGCTTTTCCAAATAAGCTTCCAATATCGAGCCTATCATGGCTCGATATTTTTTATCACCGTCATTCTTTTTAGTCGATTTGCGAAATACATCACAGCGTTACCAACTGAGCACAATTTCTGCACCCTTTTTAAATTGATTTAGCTTAGATCGGAAAATTCCGCTTTTTTCATCGTTTTTTGTTTTCTCTATAAGCAAATCTATCACTTATATTTATCTAAGCTGTTCAAAAAAAGTTCAATTTGACCTTTAAAAAAGTTCCCTAAATTTTGTAATTATTTTTAAACTGGTCATACCTGTGGTTATTTTCCACTCTATTTTTTACATTTTGAAACACCTTGTTACCATTTGTTTCAGAATCTTTATTTTTGTAGCACTTTGAGGGTAGATAAATTTATTTACCAATGGAACACTGGACGCCGACATAGACGACACTAATCTCTCATAAATAGTTCCAAATTTTTTTGAGAATTATTTTTGGCAGTGGCAGGTGTCCGAATAACACCAATGAGGGTAATAATAATGATGAAACGCAATATTCTTGCAATGGTTATCCCAGCTCTGTTGGCTGCAGGCGCAGCAAACGCAGCTGAAGTATACAACAAAGACGGCAACAAACTAGACGTTTACGGTAAAGTTGACGTTCGTCACTATTTTGCTGACGCTGATAAAGGTAAGAAAAGTGAAGATGGCGACGACTCACGCGTTCGTTTAGGTGTTAAAGGTGATACTCAAATCACTGACCAACTGACTGGTTTTGGTCGTTTCGAGTGGGAAACTAAGACTAACAAAGCTGAAAATGAAGGTGAAAACAAAAACCGTCTGGCTTACGCGGGTCTGAAATTTGCTGACTTCGGTTCAATCGACTACGGCCGTAACTACGGTGTAGTATACGACACGAACGCATGGACCGACGTGTTCCCACTGTGGGGCGCGGACACTATGGCTCAGTCTGACAACTTCATGACTAGCCGTAACCGTAACCTGTTAACTTACCGTAACAACAACGCGTTCGGTTATGTTGATGGCCTGAGCTTCGCTCTGCAATACCAAGGTAAAAACGGTGACAACAACAAGTCATCAGCAGGTGAAGCTGCTAAAGACAACGGTGACGGCTACGGTTTCTCAGCAGCGTATGATTTAGGTTGGGGCGTATCACTGGGTGGTGGTTACTCTAACTCTTCTCGTACTCCTAATCAGCAACATAACACAACTGCTGGTGGTCAAAAAGCACAAGCATGGAACGTTGGTGGTAAATTCGACGCTAACAACGTTTACTTAGCCGCTATGTACGGTCAAACATTGAACACTACTCGTTATGGTTCAAAGGACAGTATCGCTAACAAAACTGAAAACGTTGAATTAGTTGCTCAATACCTGTTCGACTTCGGTCTGAAACCATCTATTGGTTATAACCAATCTAAAGGTAAAGACTTAGGCCGTGCTTATAATGGTAAAACTTACAACAACCAAGATCTGGTTAAATACATCTCTGTAGGTTCTTACTACTACTTCAACAAAAACATGTCTGCAGTTGTTGATTACAAAATCAACCTGCTGAAAGACAACGACTTCACTCGTGAAAACGGTATCAACACTGATAACGTTCTGGGTCTGGGTCTGGTTTACCAGTTCTAATTATTGTTTAAACAATAATTCAGACAACAGTGAAATCTGTTTTGAAAAGCAACGCTTCGGCGTTGCTTTTTTCGTCTGTATAGCGAGCTTGCACAACCTATTGTCTTTCCACCTTTTAGTTACCGCTAAGCCATTAAATCTCGCATAAAAATCAATTCTTAAGTTAATCTGTGGGGAAGTAAGTGAAAACCGCTGTATTTTGTGCGATTAATGGTCATATCCCATGCAATTTATACCTGCATCACAAGATCTTGCCAATTTTTAGTAAAACGGTTGGCAAATTGTTTTCTGCGCGTTAACCTGAGCACTCAACATTTTCGGCTTAACAACTGAGCTTTGGAATCGACAACATGTTTGAAAAAATTACTGCTGCCCCTGCTGACCCTATTTTAGGCCTTGCTGATAGTTTCCGTGCTGATCCTCGTGAAAACAAAATTAACCTCGGTATCGGCGTCTACAAAGACGAGTCTGGTAAAACCCCTGTTTTAGACACTGTAAAAAAAGCAGAGAAATTCCTGCTTGAAAACGAAAATACCAAAAACTATCTTGCCATCAGTGGGATGCCAGAATTTGGTCGTGTCACCCAAGAGCTGTTATTTGGTAAAGAACATGAAATTGTCACCTCTAAACGCGCTCGTACTGCACAAGCGCCTGGAGGTACGGGTGCCCTACGTATTGCCGCTGACTTTATCGCTAGTCAAACCAATGCTAAACGTGTTTGGATAAGCAATCCAACATGGCCAAACCACAAAAATATTTTTGAAGCCGCTGGCTTAGAAGTGTTGACTTACAACTACTATGATGCCGCAAGTCATGGTATGGACTTTGATGGTATGCTCAACAGCTTATCTTCTGCGGTAGCCGGTGATGTTATCGTTCTGCATGGCTGCTGCCATAACCCAACAGGTATCGACCCAACAGCTGAGCAATGGGCTAAACTCTCTTCCCTATGCGCGGAGAAAGGTTTACTGCCAGTATTTGACTTCGCTTATCAAGGCTTTGCTAAAGGGTTAGATGAAGATGCTGAAGGGCTGCGTATCTTTACCCAACAAAATCCAGAAATGATCGTCGCCAGCTCTTACTCTAAGAACTTCGGCTTATATAATGAGCGTGTCGGTGCCTGCACCATTATTGCGAAAGATAGCGATAATGCAGAGCGTGCGTTTAGCCAAGCAAAAGCGGTTATCCGTGCTAACTACTCAAACCCACCAGCACACGGTGCAGCCGTGGTTACGACCATTCTTTCTGATGACGCACTAAAAGCAGAGTGGATCCAAGAGCTGACCTCAATGCGTGAGCGTATTAAACGTATGCGTCAGTTGCTGGTGAATACACTGGAAGAAAAAGGCGCTAAACAGGACTTCAGCTTCATTATCAACCAAAATGGTATGTTCTCCTTCAGTGGCCTCAATAAAGAGCAGGTAGAGCGCTTACGTAGCGAATTTGGTATCTATGCAGTTAGCTCTGGGCGTATCAACGTCGCAGGTTTAACGCTGGAAAACATGGTACCACTGTGTGAAGCCATCGTAAAAGTACTGTAATGGCTTAACACGATAAAGTTTTTACAATAATAGAACGCCTCTCAATAAATTATGAGAGGCGTTTTTTCTTTTTAAATAACAGAAAACTAGCTCGATAAAATCACAGAAATAGCCATGTCCCAACAGGTTGGGGCATGGCTTCATAGGGTGAAAGCAAGCTTAGATGGTGATTAAGTCGTCATCACCAAACAGGAAGATCATCCTGCAAAAATGGATTGGTTTTGCGCTCATGACCAAGATCTGACATTGGCCCGTGGCCTGGGATAAACTGATAGTCATCCCCTAAAGGCAGAACCTTGTTTTTGATTGAAGCAATCAACGCCTGATGGTCTCCACGAGGGAAATCACTGCGCCCTACCCCCCCTTTAAACAGCACATCCCCCATTGAGATAAGTTTATCTGCATGGTTAACAAAAATAATGTGACCAGGGGTATGACCGGGGCAATGCAATACATCAAAGGCCATCGTTCCACAATGAACAGTCTGCCCCTCTTCTAACCAATAGTCAGGGGTGAAGCTAGGACCACCTTCAATATTAAACATCGCATGTTGCTCTGCTAGCGCTTCAATCCAAAAAGCATCTTCTTTTTGTGGGCCATAAATAGGGGCTGAGAAGTGCTTAGAAATGATAGCCGTTGCACCGATATGATCAGCATGCCCATGCGTGAGCAGAATTTTAGTGAGTTTTAAACCACGCTCTTCGATAGCGGCAATGAGTTTTTCAGCTTCACCACCGGGATCGACTATCACTGCTTCCATCGTATTTTCATCCCAAATCACCTGACAATTTTGCTGAAAAGGGGTGACTGGGATAATCATATAGTTCATTAAGCAATCGCTCCGTAATCTGTTTTATTTATACCCTAAATACTTCAAGAAACAGCGCAAGGCAAAGTAATCCCTGCGAGTGCGGTGACTTGAAGTACGCTGAGCATAGGTACAGATTACCATGTTCTTGCCGGACCTGTATCAATATGGATGAAATTACTTTTTGGATAATAACCAACGCCGCCAGCTCTCATTTTCAGTGCCGCTTTACGGATATGGCTCAATTGTATCCCTTCGATATGGAAGTCCATTGCTTGTCCACGAGTATGGTAACTCTTTTTCGCCACCCCCGAGCTGCTACTGCGCAAGGCATTATTTGTTTCAAGTGAACGGTAACCTGAAATCAATTGAATAGGCTTATTCGACCCTAACATAACCTGTAACATATAAATTTGGTCGAATAACTTAGGATCAATGGTTTTGACTTTATCGCAACGGTAATCACGGAATAAGTGATTTAATCGAGCTAACTCAGATTTGTTATAATGGCGTCCATCAAAAAACTCTGTTTTTAAAAATTCCCCAGTATTGAGGTTTTGAAAACGCAAAATTTTTGGTTTAGGCGTCGTCATAGCAGCAAAAACATGGCTAGGCAATAAACTCAGCCCAAAAGCGGCTGCACCAGCACCTAACCACTTGCGGCGATTTTGGTCGATAATATCCATAGATGGTAACTCAAATTTCAATGGGTTAAACATACCCAGCCGTTCGAGCTACAACTTAGCGGCTAACTTCTTTCGAATCACTTCATTGCGCGCCTAGCTGCATCTCGAATGAGAGAGTATAGGAACAAAATTTATACTATTGTTCAGTCTAACAAATGATATTTAACTTTAATGTATAAAAATGTAAAGAAATAAGTAAATAAGCGCAAATTTGGCATATTTACGCCAAAAGAGTGAACTTGGTCACTCATAATAAACAGAATATCTTCTTGTTATTGAGTAATCATTGAAAATATAGGTTTTGATACTTAAGTGTAACCCACTATCAACTAATTATTAGTGATAATAGAAATATCAGGGAGGAAACCTCCCTGATATCACATTTAATGTAAGATGTTTTTTATTGCGGGTAAATATTTTTCAGCATTATTGATACTATTATCATATTGGTAAATATCAGCGCGGTACTGAGGCTGTTGCTCTTTGTCTACCCACGCCGTTTGATAATAAAGATAAACGGGGATCCTATCCGGAATATTCACATAACGCGTACTTCCTGCTTTTACTGCACCATCAATACGCTTTTGCTCCCACCCTGCATCACCTAACAAGATACTGGCTAATTCGCTAGCTTTATTTACCCGTACGCACCCTGAACTGATAGCACGTGCACTCCGATTAAATAAGCTGTGGTTCGGTGTATCATGCAGGTAGATTGCATCCGAACTTGGCATATTAAATTTATAGCGGCCTAATGAGTTGGTTGGCCCCGGTGCTTGGCGGATCCGATAAGGGAAATTCGCTGGAGTGATCACATCCCAATTGATGGAGTAGGGATCAATCTCAAAGGAGTCTTCCCCCCATCCGGAATAGACCGTGTAACCTTTGCGGCTAAAATAGCTAGGATCCTGCTTCCCTCTTGGTGCAATGTCTTTACGAGCCATGCTGGTAGGCACGCTCCAAGGTGGATTGATCACCACATTATTTAATGCACTGCTCATTATTGGCGTTTTACGATCAGGCCGGCCAACAATCACTTTCGAATCTAAAATCACTTCATCATTTAGGAAGAAATTTAATGAAAATGCAGGAATATTCACCAAGATCCCAGTGCCATTATTTTCAGGAATAATACGTAAGCGTTGAATATTCAACGCCATTAGCCCTGCTTTTTGCTGAGGTTTCATATTCAGCCAAACTTTGGTGCCTTTCCCCACCATACCGTCAGCTTCCAAGCCGTAGCGCTGTTGAAATTTTTTGACAGCTTCAACTAGCTCATCACTGTACAAACGCGCTTGTGCGGTCGCTTTGGCGATTTCTGCATCTGGCGCTGCGGCATCTAACTCTGTATTAATCGCCGTTTCATCAAGTAGCCCTTGGCGATACAAGATCTCACGTAAAGCGATAACATCATCACTCGATTGACCCGGTTTTAGGGTTTTGGTATCCACTAAAGCCAACCCATCGTCATCCATTTTTAGTTGCCTCAACATTTCTTCGCGCATAGGCTGATACAGGGAATGTTGAGGCGCTTGTAATTTGACCCATTCATTAAGGCGGTTTTCGGCGGCGGCATCCAACCATGGCTTCATTTGCTCTGCCGTAGGTGCCGCTATTTTGTAAGGCTGTTTCCGGTATAGCCAAAATTGTCCATTAGCTGAAACACCAGAAAGATATTGTAGATAACCCAACATGGCATCAGACAAAATCACATCACGGCCTAATTCGCTCAACTGAACATGTTCAAGGGCGGCTAACCACTCATTAAATTGAGGTTGTACCCCTGAAAGTGCCAGCTCCGCCAGTTGTTGCTGAAACTGTTCGATAGCCGTTTCATCTTGCCATAACAGTTTCATCTGCCGATCTGCATAAATCTTCGCGAGTTGTGAAGAAAAAACAGGTTTTATATCGGCAGGTAATGCTCCCGTAATTTGCGCTAAACTTTCAGTTGGTGTGATAGTCGCCACAGGGGCTGCCACCACCTCTTGCTGCAATGGCGCTTCTTCTGTCAAAATTAGCCCATTGTCTTGCGCTGAAAATACAGGAAGTTGTATCGACAACAGCCCACAAATTACCGAAAGTTGCAGAGCTTTCACTCTTTTCTTTGCCATAAATCCACCTTAAGTAACCACATGGATAACAATCATTTTTTATTATATTGAATATTAATTGTATTTAATTTCGAAAAGAATGTTATAGGAATTGGCTAATTTTGTCTTTAAATAACGCGAAACGATTTTACGCTTAACCATTAAAACAGAATAAATACAACCAATGAAAAATAGACGTATTTACTGCTAAAATACCTAAAAACAAATCATAAAAATGAAATAATAACTAGGTTGTCAAATTAAATATGACTTAAGTGTGATAATTTCCTCTTTACACCTCTTTTGACTATTTCATGGCGAATGATACATTTACCTCTTATGAGTTAATCTTTGTGAGATACTAAAAAAGGCGCTAGGCGCCTTTATATTATTCATGTTATGTCGATTAACCTAATTAATATTCAGAGTTAATCACAACCTCTTCACCAAATTGCCCTGCTTTAGGTAATGGTTGGTAGGAGGAGTTTGCGGCACGTAAAATACGAATACCACGGATATTTAATTCACGAGCTGCGGCAATATCGGCATCAGCATCACCATAATAAATTTTTAATTTATGGTCACGCATCCAACTGACTTTATTATTTTGTCCCGGTTCATCCCCCGCAAAAATGACTGGGTTCATTTTATCTGCCGGGATACCAAGCCCTTCTTGTACATATTGGCTAACGGTTTCTGTTTTTGTCTTCGTGCGGCCAGTAATAAAGTAAACAGTATCACCACGTTTTAGATGCATTTGGACTAACTCGATGCCGACTTTTTTAGGCATGCTGAATTTATCCCATTCATTATTCATCTTTTCCCAAAATTCCCTATTTTTGAGATAACTAAAATCATTTGGAGAATATTCTAGTTTACCGCGATAAAAACCAGGACTGGAAAAAAGTACGGTATCATCAATATCAAAACCAACAGCCATAGGAGCTTGGCCTTCAAGGCTATTTTTAATTTGCTCAACAGAAACCCAATGAATTGGTTTCTGTTCAGCTAACTCTGCCACAGTTACCCCTGGGCTAACAACGTCTGGCATTAATACTTTTGCCTGTGACGTTGCCGTAAAGCTGAATACTAACGCGATGGCACTTAGGGTCAATGTCGTTTTTTTCATGTTGGATCCTTACTGATTTATTGACGATGCAGGCATCATGAAAGCAAGCCATAATTATACGAAATATAATTTATTTGGAATGCATCACAAGAATTCAGATAATAATGTCTTTTCTCTCATAAAAATGAGATTAATGTCTCATAGTGACTTTCTTATTCCGATCCAATTAACCACTATTCAGTAAATTTAACTTATGCGGATTTTTATTAAAAAAAACGGCATTATTTCTAACGCCGTTTTTAGTGACTTAAATAGGCTAATTACCCTTGAGGCAATTGTGCTTGTGAACTTGGGTTATCTTGACCAAACCCTTTTAATCCAACAACGTGTACGTGCTCTCGATTATCAAACACTTTACGAACCAATTTATAGGTCGTTCCTTTTTCAGGACTGATATTCTCAGGTGCTGCAATAATCAGCTGCATTTCTAACCGTTCACACAGCTCAAACAAGGTGGCGATAGATTTTGCATCCAGTCGAGCGGCCTCATCAAGGAACAGTAAACGGCAAGGAATGATATCTTTTGCACGTAAGCGACGTGACTCCTCTTCCCAGCTTTGCACCACCATAACCAATATCGACATCCCTGTACCAATCGCTTCACCTGTCGATAATGCACCACTTTCCGCCTTCAACCACCCATCAGATCCGCGGTTAACTTCAACTTCAAGTTCAAGGTAATTACGATAATCAAGTAACTCCTCACCGATAGTTTGCGGTAAGCGTTGCCCCATATCGATTTGTGGGTTCAAGCGTTGATAGAGCTTAGCCATCGCCTCAGAGAAGGTTAAACGCTGGCTGGTGAACAGGTCTTGATGCAATTCGCTCTCTTCTGAGAGCACCGTCAATAACAGAGAATGGCTTTCTCGAATATTGACATTCAAGCGTACCCCTTTCACCTGACCAAACGCAACGGCCTGCAAGCCTTGGTTCAACATGCGAATACGGTTCTGTTCACGCTGAATGGTCTTACGAATAATGTTAGCCACACTCTTCGAACTGATCGCCAGTTTTTGCTCACGAGCCGTTAGCTCTTCTGTTAATCGAGCCAACTCAATTTCCATTTGCTCAATTGCATCGATGGGGTCATCAGTACGAATGATATCTTGACGAATACGCTCGCGAAGATGCTGATAAACAGCAATAAAGAATTGGATCTTACGCTCTGGGCGTTTCGGATCTTCAGATAAACGCAGTACATCACGTAAATGTTCATTATCTGCTACCGCTAAACGTAACGCCCCCAAAGCCTTATCCGACATTGAGCGTAAACTATCACCGTCGGTATAAGCCAATTCTCGACGGTGTAAACGCCGCTCAACACCATTGTCTTTCACCAAGCGCATGACAGCACACCAGCCAGCCTTAGCCGATACCACTTGTTCGCGCAATAGATAATAATCTTTCTCTAACTTGCGAATACGTTTTTGCAAGTTTTCCATTTCCGCTTCACATAAGGTCTGCTGTTTTTCTAGCTGGTTAATTCGGCTACGATTCGCCATGACAGATTGATGTAGCTCATCACGACGAATACGTGCACGCTCTTGCGCATCAGGATCTGCTTTAACACCAATATCCTGCATTTCTGCTTCTAGCTCTTTTAACATCTCTTGTTTGGTATCAAACGAGCTGCGAAGCGACGCTAAAACTTGATTGAATTGTGCTGATTGTGATTGCTGCTGACGTAACTGCTCACGAGCGCGGCTTCTTTCATTTTCAGCTTGCTCTAAGCGTTGGCGGAGTTTTTCGTTAAGGTCGGCATTCTCATTCACCATCCCCGTCGAATCACTGTAGCTAAAGTGGGCGCGACGCTGCACCACTTCCACCAAGGCAAAGGCCTGTTGTTTCGCGATTTGCTGACTATGTTTCGCGTTCTCATAGTCTTGACGTAGCTGATCATGTTGCTCAGGGTCGCTCAATAACGCGGTAACGATAGGCTCTAGTTTTGCTAACGCCTGACCATGTTTATTTAAGAAATGGGCAGCTTCTTCTGCTTCTGAAAGCTCATCTCGAATTTCGTCAGCGCGATCCGCTAGCGTTTCATCCATCAATAATCCAACTAAAGGTAATAGTCGGTTTAATGCAGATAGAGACTCTTTACCCATTGCAAACTGTTGGCGCTGTTGCTGAGTTTGCTCTTCAAACTGAGCCAAATTACGCTCTATCTCAGTACGTTTTTGGTTTAAGGTGCGGATTTCGGCTTCGGGGTCGGCTTCAAAAGCTACCGAAATATGTTGACCAATAAAACGACTAAAAGCTTGATGTGCACGTTGAATTTTTTGTACGTCAAACGAGAGCGTTGCGTAGCGCTCAGCTAAGTTATCACGCTCTAGTGTCAATGCTTCTAAGCGTGTTTCACGGGCTGCTCGGCCAAATAAGGGCACTTCCGGATAACGAGAAAAACGCCATTGCCTATCTGACGAGCGTACTAATACCGCATTTTCAAACTCTTCTGCATCGAAAACACTGTCATCGAAGGATTGGGGATCCCCTTCAATAAAGTAAACATCTTCTGGGCAATCTTGCAACGTTTCTAATTGGCTGCGCACCACCGAAAGGTCTTGAACAACAATCCCATTTCGAGCAGGACCATACAGCGCCGAGAAATAAGGGGCATCTTCAATGGTGATATCGTCGTAGATTTCCGATAACAACACCCCACCAAAACGTTCTGCAAGGGCAAGTAAACGGCTATCTTCCGCACCACTAGGTTGACTGAGGCGCTCAATTTGTTTCTCTAATTCGCGACGTTGGCTCGCCACCTCGTCACGCTCAACGGTGATTTCCCTTTCCTGTTCAAGCAGTTGCTGCATGTACTCTGTAACAGCACCACTTGATTCAAATGATTGTTTGGCTTGTTCGTTAAGCTGAGTCAACGCTTCTTGTGCCATTAACCATGCAGGCGCTTTAGCCGTTAATACTTGAATGCGTTGACGAATTTGCTCAAGCTCTTGGCGCATCTGCATACGACGTTCGCCGCTTTCGTTGACACCAACACTTAATTCTTCTTGCTGCGCTTCCAATTCGGCCATTAGGCCATCTAATTCATCTGGCTCATAGCTTTTGTTATGTCGCTTACAAAATTCGTTTAATAAGCGCTCTGCATTTTGCTGACTGTCTAAGCGTTGTTGTAATTCAGCGAGTTGCATGCGTAATGGTTGCACTCGCTCTGCCAAATGTTGCTGTGAAGACCAATCGCGTAATAGCGCCCTTGCTTGCTGGTAAGCCTCGCTACGACTGACTTCACCTACCATACTTTTAACAAGTTGGTACGCTTGCTCAAACTGACTGTGTGCCGCATCCGCAACACTGATTTTTTGCTCTAATGTCAGTAACGCTTCTGTGGCCTGCTGCTCGCGAGCTTCAAAGGTTTCTAACCACTCGTCTGCATTTTCTATTGATAAGTCAGGTAATTGGCACAATTCACGCGCCCGAGTCAGTGCCTGCAATGCTTGCTGATATTGAATAGCTCGGGTTTGCTGGACATCAAGCGCCTGCTGATAATCAGCCAACTGGCTTTTTAATTCATCAACTTCAATTTCAGCCGCTTCAGCACGTGCTTCAAACTCTTCTTGGCGCTCTGTCGCCTCAGCAACCACTTCCGACTGCTCTTCAAGACGGAAAGTCAGCTCTTCAATATCGGCTTGGTAGCGATCGATTTTCTCTTGCTGACGCAATGCCGTCTGAACAAGGTTTAAATGGTCATTTGCAGCCTGATAATCAGCCTCTAAATCAGACGATGCATTATTTTGTTCGTTCAATTCGCGGGCAATTTCAACGCTACGAACTTGCTCTTGCCTCAACTGCTTACGGCTCGCCAATAGTTCACTACGCGCTGCCATTGCTGAATCAAGGTGAATACGTCGTTCATTGGAGTGACGCATATAATCGGCTGACACATAATCTGTAGCTTGGCTGATCAGATGTTTGAATAAATCACGATCCGATTGGGTTACGCGGATGGCTTCTAGTGTCAGGCGGTTTTCACGTAGCGCAGCTTCCATGTCTTGGAAAGCCTTACGTACTCCACTGTTTTCTGGCAATAAATAATCACGTAGCGAGCGAGTGATGGCACTAGAGATCCCGCCATACAATGACGCTTCAATCAGACGATAATATTTGCTACGGTCACTGGCTGAACGTAAACGCTTCGGTAAAACACCGAGTTCAAACAGGACTGAATGGTAATCCGTGATTGAGTTGAATTGCTTAAAGTGGAGGCCTTCTTGCTGTTCTAAACGCTCTTTTAATTCGTTGAGAGCGATAACTTTTGCTTGGCGCCCATCCACTATTTCGGTCAAAACTTCGGTCGGTACTGTCGCGATTGGCACACCTTGGATCATGAAAGGTTTAATATCGACTTTCTTATCACGACCCGCAACCTGTTGCAGCCTCACCCCAACAATGACGCGCTGATGTTTAGAGTTCAGAACATCCAAAACAGCATAACAGACACCTGGGCGTAGCTTACCGTGTAAGCCTTTATCACGTGAACCTGTTGTTGCCCCTGCTTCGGTGGTATTACGGAAGTGCAGCAAGGTGAGATCGGGGATCATTGCGGTAATAAATGCCGCCATCGTTGTTGATTTACCTGCACCATTTCCCCCTGACAGCGTGGTCACCAGCTCATCAAGGTCAAAAGTACGCGCAAAAAAACCGTTCCAGTTAATCAGCGTCAGTGAGCGAAACTTCCCGCGTTCAATCATACTTGTTCATCCTCATCACTCTCAGCCGCATCTTGGTCTTCGTCTGTCTCTTCATCTTCACTATCCTGTAAGGATAACCCTTCTTCGAGGGAGATGGCCTCACCGTCACGGATCATACGTAATTGGGCTTCTTGAACGTTATCACCACTACGAACGTCAGCACCGAAACGGAATACCGATTCAGAAATAATAAATCTGTTCGAGTCGTTTTGAATAAAATGTACCATGCCTAAACGACGTAAGCGGTTCAGGGAGGTTCTCAGCTTTTCTTGTAGCTTTTGCTTATCCAAATCGGAACCGGTTGAGCGTTGATTAACAAATTTCAATAATTTGCTTTCATCCGCCAACGATAGTAGCTCTTCAAATAGCTCTTGGGCGGTAAAAATGCCTTGGTTAGTCAATCGTTCAGGACTTAAGTAGAGATAGCAAAGAATTTTCCCTACCATCATATCCAGCTCAGATAATACCGAGCGTGGGATCAAAGTTGTTGAACGGGGACGTAAATAGAAAAAGCCTTCCGGTGCCCGAATCAGTTCCACATTGTAGCGTGCATAAAATTGCTCTAACACCTCTTGAAAGTCCATCAAGAAGGCATGGTTATCAAGGTCATCAATACTAATATGACGCCCTGAACGCAATTGACTATCTAGCTCTGGGAAAATGGGGTTGGCCAATGCCTGAGCCAGTTTAACTGGCATAAATTGTTCAATATTTGTCGATGACATGTGCCTGCACCTTGGCTCCGTAATCATTAATTGCTAGCCACTCTGACGGCAATCCCGCCAAATCAGCCTCTGCGATACCTAATTTAACAGCCTGATCAATAATAATGCGTGTCACATCAAAGTGACGTTTCTGTGGATACTGCGTTAAGTACTCTTGTACGACTCGGGCAACATCCAGTGGCTGTTTTTCGCGTTTATAGAATGCCAGTTCCGCTTCCATAAGCTCGGCTAACCGATCGTTCACCTCGCTAAACTCTTCAAATTCAAGGTCTGGAGGCAATTCCCCCATCACCTCTTCATCGTTCAAGGCCAACTCTTCGTCACGCATATCAAATAGACGGTCCGCATTCGCGTAAGTCAGCGCCCATGGGCTATCAAGATATTGTTGAACGGATTGGCGTAAACGCTGCGAGAAAATACGGTTTTTATCCATATCAATTGCAGTACGGATAAATTTATGGACATGGCGGTCGTAACCAATCCAGAGATCGATAGATTGTTGACCCCAACTAACAATGCGGTCTAATTTGTTTTGCAAATCGTAAACTAGCCTATCCACCATATCGGAAAAGACTGGCGCATTCATATTCGCTTCTTGAATACGTAATAAATTCGCCTGTAATTTATCTCCGGCGGCTTCTAACGTATCCTGAAGCTCTCGCAATGTACCGGATGTCTCTGATAACAACTGTTCACAGTTTGCGATAGCGGCCTGCCAATCTTGGTTGAGTAATGCAGCAATATCTTCTTTGATACTATTTTGCTGCTCATCCATCACGCGCTGAGATAAATCAATGCTGTCGAATATTTCAGCCACTGAATATTTCAGGGGGGCGAATACAAAACGGTGCCAATAAAATTCATCGCCGCCTTCTTCGGCTGCCTCTGCTGCCCTTTGTAGCTCACCTGCCACAATGGATAGCTGCATAGACAACCTTAATGTAGAAAACTCACGCTGACGAATGTAGTAGTCGCTTATTCCAATACCAAGTGATGTCAAACGGTAAATGGCGTTACCTTCTGTAATATCACTGGTAAAACGGTTAAATATTTTCTGGCGAACCATATCATTGATGGCGTTGTTCGCCCTGACAGATAATGATTCCGTGGTCTGTTCAAAACCTTTACACACTTCACGGAATGCATCAATCAACTCCCCTTCATTCATTTCACCGTTAACGCGTTCGCTGTTTAATACCGCAACCGCCAGCAAGAAAGCTAAGCGCTCTGGAGGCAGTGAAATCGAAAAATCATTTTTTCGTGCCCAGGACACGAGTTCAGGGACGGTCTGGGAAAAATCACTCATAAATCGTCCTTTATTATTGGTTTTCGTGCCATGACATGAATATAACGCCCCATGCTGATGTAGGGTTCCTGACGACAATATTGTTGTTCTAAAGCCAAAAGCGCCGGAAAATCTTTTTGCTGTAACTGCCGACTTTGCAGGTAGTCATGAAAGACTCTGACACCACTTTTGCCAATAATCTCCATTTTGCAATCAGACAACCATTCATCGACTTGTTGTGGTAGTAATGGATTTTGTGGCGATAATGAACGTTTACGTCGACGTTGGATATGCGGTGTAGCAAGATGAAAATTACCTAAAATCGCGTTTCGCATTACTAAACCATTTGCATTATAGAACATGACAGAAAATACGCCTTCTGGCCTAATTATATCTACCAACTGTTCAATTGCATATTTCTGTTCACTAATCCATTCAAGTACCGCATGAAATAGCACTAAATCAACCGTACCTTCAATATGTTGGCGAATATCTTGAACGGCACAATGAATAAAACGCATATTTTCGCTAATCCCTTGTTCTTCGGCAAGTTCATTAGCGCGTTCAAGCATTTCTTCGGATAAATCGCAAAGTATGACCTGATGTCCCATTGCCGCCAGTTTGCGCGAAAAGTGACCTTCGCCACCGCCTGCATCTAAGATACGCAATGTTTGCCCATTAAACTGAGATAAAATCAATTGGGTTAGATCTTGCCAAACAACCGCTTCGCGTATTTTACCTTTTGTCGTGCCATAGATATTTTTTGCAAATTTATCAGCAATATCATCAAAGTTGCGGTCTACCATGTATTATCCGGTACTCTTTAAATTAGCCATTCATGCCTGTTAACACAACGCCACCTTCCCAGCAAATGTTAAAATCAGCCAGTTCTTATTTCGCCGTTAATGAAATAAGATCAAATCCAGAATATGATTCAATATTAATTCGGCTAAAATAACGCTGTACATCTGCTTGATGTTTAAGGCTGCTGAAACCTAAATGATATACGCTCAATAACTCGATGTGCAGGGTTTGAACCGCTAGGAGCATCGATAGCTCTGTGACTCGTGCGAATGAGTGTAGTCAAAAATACAGCAACTTGAAGTATGACGATTATAACAGATAACGGCCTTATTTTGGCATAGTGCGGTCCTGAATTCAGCAATCAGAACAATTAATTGACGATAAACTCCAAAAAATAGGTTCACTTATGCTATTTCTTTTAAAAAAATACTTGGGCGCCTTACTTATGCCGCTCCCTCTACTGCTGCTGATCGGGTTTATCGGCCTTATATTGCTGTGGTTTACACGCTGGCAAAAGAGTGGCAAGGCCTGTGTATCCATGAGCCTTATTGTTATTGCCCTTTTAGGGTTGCAGCCTATTTCCGACAGTCTACTTGCCCCTGTTGAAGGGAATTTCGATAAACGCTATGAACTGATCACAGAAAATCCCCCCGAGGATGTTCACTATATTGTCGTGCTCGGTGGTGGGTTTACCTATAATCCAGATTGGAGCCCGAGTTCTAACTTGCTCAACAATAGCCTGCCTCGCGTCACTGAAGGTGTCCGTTTATACCTAAAATACCCAGGAAGTAAGCTTATTTTTACAGGAAGCAAAGCGAATAGCACTATCAGTAGTGCAGAAGTTGCGGCCATGGTTGCTCAGTCACTTGGTGTACCTGCTAGCGATACGATTGCATTAACAGAGCCAAAGGATACGCAAGAAGAAGCATTTGAAGTGGAAAAAATAATTGGGAAAGAGCCGTTTTTGCTGGTGACCTCGGCGAACCACTTACCAAGAGCCATTTCCATGTTTACAGCACGCGGCATGCAGCCTATTCCTGCCCCTGCAAACCAATTGGCCATCAAAAGTGCACTCAATCCGTGGGAAAAATATTTCCCTTCCGCATTCTATTTTAGCCATAGCGAACGGGCTTGGTATGAATTAATCGGCTCTATTTGGTTTTATTTAAAGCCAGATAACACCGAAGCACTAGAAACCCCCATTTTAACGCCTGAGGCCATAGAAGCAGAATAAATAGAACAATAAAAAAGGTGTGGCTCAGAAATGAGTACACACCTTATATGGCTACCGATATTTATCGTTGCTTATTTAAATTGCTTTCTTACTAGCTCGAGATCTTCTGGAGTATCCACACCAGCACCCGGTGCTTTTTCAGCCACTGCCACATGTATTTTTTCGCCATACCAAAGCACTCTTAACTGCTCTAGCATTTCGATTTTCTCTAATGGGCTGGCTTCCCATTTAATATAACGACGAATAAACCCTGCGCGATAAGCGTAGATCCCAATATGACGTAAGAAATGATCACCGATAGCATTTTGGCTAACGGCGAATTTATCTCTATCCCATGGAATGGTCGCTCGAGAAAAGTAGAGCGCATAACCTTCGTGATCTGTCACTACTTTTACCGCATTTGGATTAAAGGCTTCTTGAGCATCATGAATAGGCACTGCCAATGTTCCCATCTGCGCTTGGCTACCTTGAAGGTTCCTTGCAACTTGGCTAATGATTTCAGGTGGGATCAAAGGCTCATCACCTTGTACATTCACAATGATTTCGTCGTCCGCAAAGCCATAGGTGTCAATGACCTCTGCTAAACGCTCTGTTCCTGATTGGTGGTTAGGATCAGTCATACAAGCTTCACCGCCTGCTTGGATAACTGCATTCGCAACGTCAGGGTGATCGGTCGCCACAACGACACGTGACGCCCCTGACTTAATGGCTTGCTCCATGACTCTGACAACCATCGGTTTGCCATGGATATCAGCAAGGGGTTTCCCCGGCAGTCGAGTAGAAGCATAACGAGCAGGAATAATAACAGTAAACATAATGATTACTGCCCTTCGTCTAATGCAACTTTGCGAGCTTCACTTTCCAACAAAACAGGAATGCCATCACGGATAGGATAGGCAAGGTGATCGAATTTGCAAATCAGTTCAAGGTTTTCTTTGTTGTAACTTAATTTGCCATGACAGATAGGGCATGCAATGATTTCAAGTAAACGGTGATCCATGTTTTCTCCCAAATGGATTTAACTCACTTCGGGTCAGGATAACACAAGCCGATATCACCGTTAACTTTAATCTTTTTGAATACGCTCTCCTGCGAGAAATTGAGAGGATAGAGGTGCAGGAGAAACGGTACTGTTAATGATTTAATTAATAAGCAATAACGTCAGCAGCCGTTATGCCATCTGAATTGCGAGTAACAGAAAACTCGACATTTTGACCTTCAAATAATGATTTGATTTTTTTATTTGCAATTGATTTACGTGTAACAAAGATATCATCACCGCCATTTATTGGTGAAATGAATCCATAACCCTTATTTGCATCAAACCATTTAACTCGACCCATATGTAATTGAAAATTCATATTAAAACTCCTTTTGTTCTGAGAACAATAATTCTATTTATTGTTGTACTATTACTCTTTACACGTTATACCCCATGATAAATTGCCGATTTATTAAAACGCTTTAAGAGCAAGTAAACGATTACTACCGGATGTACTGTTGTTATTAATCTGTACACACTATTAAATTAACGGTCTTTCGCATACCAATCATCCACTGTAACTTAACAGCCTATTTTGACATTGAGATGACAAAACTGATGAATAAACGTGGAAACTGCGAGGAAATAGAGACGAACTCAGTTGACCGTGAATAAATCAAATATAGATACTCATTATTAATGAATTACATTTATATACATAATAAAGAGATCTACATCACGTTGGAGATATTATTATCACAGTAAATGTTTAAAGACAAGTTTTTTTATAGCGTTCTACCGTGTTTTTGATCTCACTGAGGATTTTTGCTTCCCCTGACGCATCGAAAGAAGCGTCCACAGGCAGATACCACCAATTGGCTTGGGCGAAGGATTGGCATTTTACTGCGTCTTTTTCGGTCATTAGCAGGGGTTCATTATTAGGTGTTAATGCTAACAGAGAGTGTTGTTGATACGGCTGATGATCTGCAAAAGCATGCGTTTGCACCAATTCTAACCCTTTTTTTTCTAAGGAGGCGAAAAAGCGAGGAGGATGACCTATGCCAGCCATAGCAACCACCGTTTTAAGTTCACTCACTGCACACTTTTCACCACTGAGTAAATTAACGGCAATATCCCCTTCTAATGCCATAGCAACTTCATTAGCGTTTGCTTGCCCACCATTAACGATAACAGCATTCACACTCGTTAAACGCCCCGCTCTTTCACGCATTGGCCCAGCGGGTAACCACCAGCCATTGCCAAAACGGCGTTGACCATCAATCACAACGATTTCGTAGTCTCTCGCTAACGCATAATGTTGCAAACCATCATCGGTGATGATCACGTCCAACTCATGGTTTTCCAATAATGCTCTCACCGCCTCACTGCGTTTGGGGGCCACCGCGACAGGCGCTTTGGTTCGGTAGTGAATTAAAATAGGTTCATCACCGGCTTCAGCCGTTGTCGTCGTTGATGAAATCACTAGTGGATAGTGATCTGCTTTTCCACCATATCCCCGAGAAACCACACCAACGCGGTAACCTTCCCGAGTTAATGCTTCTACTAGCCAAATAACGACAGGCGTTTTACCATTCCCCCCTGCCGTTAAATTGCCAACAACGATTACTGGAACTGGTGCCTTCCAAGAACGGAATAACCCAGCTTGATAACTTATACGCCTAACTAACGCGATCGCCCCATACAGCAGCGAGAACGGCAGTAGTAAGATATAAAGCCATGACTGACCAGCCCAGATTTTTTCTATCATTGGCTAAACTGTATTTTATGTAGTTGAGCATAGGCCCCCTCTAGCGCTAATAACGCTTTATGGTTGCCACGTTCGATAATGCGACCATCTTGAACAACTAAAATTTCATCCGCATTTTCAATGGTTGATAAGCGGTGAGCAATCACAAGAGACGTTCTATTTTTTTGCAGTTCGTCCAGTGCTGCTTGAATAGCTCTTTCTGATTCAGTATCCAATGCAGACGTTGCTTCATCTAGGATCAAGATAGGGGCGTCACGCAACAGTGCGCGAGCAATGGCAATACGTTGGCGTTGCCCCCCCGAGAGCATCACACCATTTTCCCCAATCACCGTATCTAAACCTTTATCCAGTTTCGCGATAAAGTCCATCGCATAAGCCATTTCTGCGGCTTTCTCAATTTGCTCGCGGCTAAAACGCCCATCCGTTGCATAAGCAATATTGTTTGCAATGGTATCATTAAACAAATACACATGCTGTGAAACCAGAGCCACTTGGTTACGCAATGACTCAAGGGTATATTCCCTAATATCATGCCCATCAATACGGATAGAGCCTTTATCGATGTCATAGAAACGTGTAATCAAATTGGCAATGGTTGATTTCCCTGAGCCTGAACGCCCAACCAAGGCCACCGATTTGCCTGCTGGTAAAGTAAATGAAATATCATCTAATGCAGGATGTTCTTTAGTTGCATAAGTAAACGTGACATTTTCAAATTCAATATCACCTTTCACATTAGATAATACTTTGGTTCCCTCGTCTTTTTCTTGTTCAGTATCGAGAATAGAGAATAGTGTTTGGCATGCTGCCATCCCACGTTGGAACTGAGAGTTAACGTTAGTGAGCGATTTCAATGGACGCATTAAAGCAAACATAGAAGAGAAAACAACGGCGATTGTCCCCGGTGATAACTGTTCACGAATTTCAGGGAAACTTGCCGCATACAGAACGAACGCTAATGCAAAAGAAGCAATCAATTGAATAATCGGGTCTGAAATTGCCGAAGCAGTGACCATTTTCATTGATTGGCTACGCATATTATTGCTGACTTTATTAAAGCGCTCAGTTTCAACTTTTTGTCCGCCAAAAATTAAAACTTCTTTGTGCCCTTTTAACATTTGTTCAGCACTAGCCGTAACATGCCCCATCCCCGTTTGCATATTTTTACTGATCTTGCGAAAACGCTTAGAGACGATGCGGATTGTAATAGAGACGATTGGCGCGATAACAATCAAAATAAGGGAGAGTTGCCAGCTATAGTAGAACATCATCGCAAACAAACCGATGATATAGGCACCTTCACGAATAATGGTAATTAATGCACCTGACGATGATGCCGCCACTTGCTCTGAGTCATAAGTGATACGTGATAAGAGTGTCCCTGTAGATTGCTGATCAAAAAAGCTGACAGGCATTCCCATCATATGGCCAAATAGCTTACGGCGCATACTCATTACAACTTGCCCAGAAACCCACGAAACACAGTAGGTTGAAACAAAGCTAGATGCACCACGAACAATAATTAGACCTAACATAGCGAGAGGAAGCCATTTTAAAACGTCATTATCCGCTTTCTCAAACCCTTCATCGAGTAAAGGCTTTAATAAAGAAATCATAAACGCATCCCCTGCTGCGTTGATGACTAGAGCGATAGCTGCAACAAATAAGCCTGCTTTAAACGGCGAAATAGTAGGCCATAACCGGCGAAACGTTTGTCGTGTCGAAAGGTCTTTATCAATCATGTTTTTATTACCAAACTTAATGTAAGCGCACTATTCTACTCGGGAAATGGCGGATCACCAAACCAGAGATGATACCATCTAGGGTACATTTCGATTCGATAGCGCAAAATATTTAACTTTTCTTTTTTAAACCAGATAGTTACCTGACCTGACTCCGCTGTATTAATCCATTTAATATTATTATTTTTGTACCGTAAGTACACTTTATCTGACGGTATTTTCCAAGGACTGTATCTTGCTGAAGAGACTAATACCGTTGTTGGTGAAATTGTTCTAATGAATAGTGACGTTGATGACGTATTGCTGCCATGATGTGGCGCAAAAACAATGTCCGCATTTAATCGATGTTTATATAGTGCGGTAATTGCTTGCTCACCCTGCTTTTCGATATCACCTGTTAGTAAGATTTTATGGTAGCCATCGGTTAACATGATCACACAAGAATCATCATTATGAGACTTTTCAGCAAGCTTTTCAGGCCAAAGCACTTCAAAGTGCAGCTCTCCCCATTGCCAACGTTGACCTTTAGAGCAAGGAAGATGTTGCCCCCCTCCAAAACTGCTTCGCACATTTAACCAAGGGTATTGTTTTTTTAGAAATGGCACTCCGCCTATATGGTCAAGGTGCTTATGGCTTAGAATAAGGCCTATCGGGATAATCCCTTTTCGTTTTAAGTATGGAATGATCTGTTTTTGGGCGTTACTTCCTCCTTGCCAACGATTACCTGTATCATATAAATAGGAGACGCCTTTTTGCTGTATTACAACGGCTAAACCATGACCAACATCCAGAGTGGTTAAGCTCCATCCTTGCTCTACTGATTTATCAACCGCACTTTCAGTGCCGATGCACAATGCACTAAAACAGCCTAATAACCCAATATAGGTTCGATGCCAGCCAAATGAAATAAATACACCAATCAACCAGCAGAATAAAGAAACCCACAATGAAACGGACTGTAGCTCCATCCAAAAATCACTGAGATACGCTAATGGCTTTATTCCTATTGAAATAATGCTATCAATTAACTGCAAAATAAAATGATGGATTGCAGCACTTGGAAACAGATATAGCAGAAATGAGAGTAAGATAAGCGGTACAACCAACCAAGAAACAATAGGAACCAACCAGAGGTTTGCCCAAAAGCTCATAAAATTGATCCCTTGAAATAATCCCATTTGTATTGGTGCTAATAAGATCAATAAACCCGTTTGTAAATGCACGAAAGGAATTAACCAACCAAGGACTTTTGTATGCTGTGTAGAAGATGATACAGAAAATAACTTGAACCAATACAGTATCGCCAATACCGCAAAACTGGATAACCAAAAGCTGTCAGATAGCATAGCTAAAGGGTCTGCAAGCACAATCAAACCAATGCTCCATACCGCCCATTGCCATGAAAAATAGAGGCTCTTTTGCTGTTTGATATAGATCCACAACCCCAATGCAATTAAAGCACGTGTTGCTGGAATAGCGAAACCAGAGACCCATCCATACAGAAAAGCAAAAATGCCTCCAAATATAATAGGTATTTTGGGGCTAATAACGTAGCTGGGAAGCAAATACAGTAAGCACCGAGCAAGCCAATAGCCTAGTAAATAAGATAGCCCGATGTGCAAACCGGATATGGCGATAAGGTGGCTCACACCTGTACTTTGTAATAGTGCGGATAACTCAGGCGTTAATAATGTGCGCTCACCAAACATTAAAGCATAAGTAATCGCAGCATTTTTTAATGAAAGAATTTCTTCCTTATAAAAATCTATTACCCTCTGCCGCACAGAGCAGCGAGAGTCGATCATTGTTGTTTGGGTGTTTTTTAATTTACCAATAATACGTTGTGATAGGCTATAACGTTGTTGGTCAAAGCCCCCTTCATTTAAGGATGCATGTAACGGTTTTAATAGGCTATTAAGTTGCCAAGTTTGCCCCGCACAAATAGTAACACCTGACCGATGTTTCACTTGCCATACCGCATATAATGGCGGAAACACGGTGACCCCAGCAACTTTATTAATTCTGACTTTAATGTTTTCTTTTTCTTTATTAAATAGTGGTACGCTGATAATAGTAACGTCTAATAATTGGTACTTTTTTGACAGTAGGTTTATTTTCTCAATAACATCATTAGCGTGCCAACATGCCCACAAAAATGCGATAGCTATTAATAGAAAAAACTTCAGATAACGATGTGCTTTTATAAATAACAAAAATAGAAACAAGATACCTGAAATAATGAATGAATTATTTATTGTGGGGATATGATGAATAAATAAAATCGGTAATGTGCCAATAAATATCGCGATCGCCGCTAAAGTATAGGAAAGTGATCCTCCCCGAAATAGTGTCAGTATACTGCCATACATTTCCTCACCTCTTAGCGCGCCACATGAATGAGCACCATAACGAGGCTTACCCTTTTTTGGAAAACATGAATATCAGCGATACGAGCTGCTTCCTAATACTTGATGATATCACTCAATCATATTTTTTTATTTAGGAGGGGCTTCGCAAAACTATTTTGTTTTTATTGTTAATTTAAATAATTATTGAGAGAGAGTATCGCCGCTTGGATTAAATTAAAAGTGAGTGATATCGTTGTCTATATAGCTTCGTCTATCTCGATTTTAGCTAAGCTAAATATCAACAGCCTATATAATCTAATTACCTAAGTGAGTCATTCATGTTCAGGTAACTTGTGTCTGCATTCCAAGCCATTGCTATACCATAACCAGTTTTATTACGCTCCTAATCTATGGTGCTCTATTTTTTAGCCATTAGCAGATTGCTCCAGCCCTACGACAATACTTAAACGATTTCCTGCGAGTCAGATAAGCAATTAAGCAGCTCACGGTCCCCTTTACTGAGCGTGTCGTTTTAGCCAGAAACGCTATCAATACGTTAAAGACCCCCAATAAAAAAACGGTGCTGTGAAACACAAGCACCGTTTTGAACTAATAATTAAGATTTACAATCAATTATTGACCATAAATATTTACACGGTCACGTAATTCCTTACCTGGTTTAAAGTGAGGAACGTATTTACCTTCCAACTCCACTTTGTCTCCAGTTTTTGGGTTACGCCCAACACGCGGAGCACGGTAGTGAAGAGAAAAACTGCCGAATCCGCGGACTTCTATACGTTCACCACCAGCCAGAGTATCTGCCATATGTTCGAGAATTTCTTTAACAGCATCCTCGACCGTTTTTGCTGACAGATGAGATTGCTGGCTAGCCAGTCTTTCGATTAACTCAGACTTGGTCATAGTACCTCCCTAAACTACCGTTACGAAGGGGTAACGCCTGTTACCCCTACCTTAATTATTCGCCTTTAGCTGCTTTGAAAGCTTCAGCCATTGCGTTGTTACCGAAGCTAGTATCTTCTTGCTTGTTCACAGTAGCGATAGCGTCTTTTTCATCAGCTTCGTCTTTTGCACGAACAGACAGGTTGATTACACGGTTTTTACGGTCAACACCAGTGTATTTAGCTTCAACATCATCACCAACTTTCAGAACCTGTGTTGCATCTTCAACACGGTCACGAGAAGCTTCTGATGCACGTAGGTAACCTTCAACGCCCAGAGTCAGCTCAACAGTTGCACCTTTAGCATCAACTGCGATAACTTTACCAGTTACGATTGCGCCTTTCTTGGTTGCTGCTAAGTAGTTATTGAATGGATCTTCAGCTAACTGCTTAACGCCCAGAGAGATACGCTCACGTTCTGCGTCGACTTGCAGAACAACGGCTGCGATTTCGTCACCTTTTTTGTATTCACGAACTGCTTCTTCGCCTGCAACGTTCCAGGAGATGTCAGACAGGTGAACCAGGCCATCGATGCCGCCTTCCAGACCGATGAAGATACCGAAGTCAGTGATTGACTTGATTTTACCTTCAACACGGTCACCTTTGTTGTGAGTTTCTGCAAATTGCTGCCATGGGTTCGCTTTGCATTGTTTCAGGCCTAGAGAGATACGACGACGTTCTTCATCGATATCCAGAACCATAACTTCAACAACGTCACCAACGTTAACAACTTTAGATGGGTGGATGTTTTTGTTAGTCCAATCCATTTCTGAAACGTGAACCAGACCTTCAACGCCTTCTTCGATTTCGACGAAGCAACCATAGTCAGTCAGGTTAGTTACGCGACCAGTCAGTTTAGTACCTTCTGGATAACGTTTAGCGATTGCAACCCAAGGATCTTCGCCCAGTTGTTTCAGACCCAGAGAAACACGGGTACGCTCACGGTCGAATTTCAGAACTTTAACTGTGATTTCATCACCAACATTGACGATTTCGCTTGGGTGTTTAACACGTTTCCAAGCCATATCAGTGATGTGCAGCAGGCCATCAACACCGCCCAGATCAACGAATGCACCGTAGTCAGTAAGGTTCTTAACGATACCTTTAACTTCCATGCCTTCTTGCAGATTTTCGAGCAGTTGATCGCGTTCTGCGCTGCTTTCAGATTCAATTACAGCACGGCGAGAAACAACAACGTTGTTGCGTTTCTGATCCAGCTTAATAACTTTGAACTCTAGCTCTTTGCCTTCCAAGTGGGTTGTGTCACGAACTGGACGAACGTCAACCAGTGAACCTGGTAAGAACGCACGGATACCGTTCAGTTCTACAGTGAAACCACCTTTTACTTTACCGTTGATAACACCGGTTACAGTCTCAGCTTCTTCGTAAGCTTTTTCCAGCATCAGCCATGCTTCGTGGCGTTTCGCTTTCTCACGAGAAAGGATAGTTTCACCGAAACCATCTTCAACTGCATCCAGAGCTACGTCGATTTCGTCGCCAACTTGGATTTCTAGCTCACCCTGAGCATTTTTGAATTGTTCTACTGGGATAGCAGATTCAGATTTCAGACCTGCGTCAACCAGAACAACGTCTTTATCGATGGCAACAACAGTACCACGGACGATAGAACCAGGACGGGTTTCAATATTCTGCAGGGATTCTTCAAAGAGTTGAGCAAAAGATTCTGTCATATTAATGATCTTCAAGAGTTTTAAATTAACGTCCATTCAGCTTCCGGCCAAATGGGGTTGTTTTACATACCCCACAACTTTCCTTGTCATAAGGTGATTACCATGTTAAGCGAAAAAATCAACATAGTATTAGATGCGTATACTATCTACATTATAAGCTAAAATACAGCCAATTATTAAGATAATTGCAGAATTTTTTTCGCGTAGGCTTGTGCTTTTTCAATGACTTCCTCAATTGACATACTTGTGGAGTCCAAAATCAAAGCATCCTTCGCGGCAACTAAAGGTGCAACCGAACGGTTACGATCACGATAGTCGCGTTCTTGTATTTCGGTTAAAAGTCGTTCAAAGTTAACATCAAACCCTTTTTCCTGCAACTGCTTCATGCGCCGATGAGCGCGCTCTTCGGCGGAAGCGTCAAGAAAAATTTTGACGGGAGCGTCAGGAAAAACAACGGTTCCCATATCACGACCATCTGCAATCAAACCAGGCATCGCTCTAAATGCGCGTTGCCGGCGTAATAGCGCTTCCCTTACACGCGGAAAAGCCGCTATTTGCGAGGCGGTTTTACCCACATCTTCCGTGCGAATTTGATTTGAAACATCTTCGCCTTCTAAAATCACTTTTAACTGGTTTTCTTCTGGCACAAAGCGTACATCTAGGTTTGCCGCTAAAGGTACTAACGCATCTTCAGACTGAATGTCTACATGATGATGTAAAGCCGCTAATGCGAGAACACGATAAATCGCACCAGAATCTAAGAGTTGCCATCCAAACTGGTTTGCCAGCGCTTGGCATAATGTACCTTTACCAGCACCACTTGGTCCATCAACGGTTATTACAGGGGCAATTGCCACCATAAAAGGTCTCCTTCTCTGCACGTGGTTTCACCACCTGCAATTAAAATCTGTAGTGGTATTATACCTACTCGACGATTTTGTGAAATAAGCAGGTTCTGATGAGTCGCAGAAAAATGGTTATGCAGATATATAAATGGCGGCTAATTATGGATACTGACTGACATTGCCTCAATGCAAAGTCAGTCAGTCGAATGATTAAAATTTAGCTCAGACGGGCTAATTGTTGGAAGTAATCTGGGAATGTTTTTGCCGTGCACCCTGGATCTAAAATCGTAACAGGGGTATCAGACAAGGCAACGAGCGAAAAACACATAGCAATTCGGTGATCGTTATAGGTTTCAATTTCAGCATGCTGTAATTGCGCTGGCGGAACAATACGGATGAAATCGTGCCCCTCTTCGACTTCAGCACCGACCTTACGCAGTTCAGTCGCCATAGCATACAGTCTATCCGTCTCTTTCACGCGCCAATTATAGATATTACGGATCACCGTTTCCCCTTGCGCAAACAGTGCCACAGTACCAATGGTCATCGCCGCATCTGGGATAGCGTTCATGTCCATATCGATTCCGTTTAACGTACCTCGTTGGCATTCAATAAAGTCATCCCCCCAACGAATTGTTGCCCCCATTTTCTCCAGTACATTGGCAAACTTGGTATCGCCTTGGAGACTATTACGACCAATACCTGTCACTCTGACAGTACCACCTTTAATAGCTGCCGCGGCAAGAAAATAGGATGCTGATGACGCATCACCTTCGACTAAGTATTCACCGGGTGATTGATACTGCTGTTGCCCTTTAATAACAAAGCGTTGATATTGGTGATTATCCACTTCAACGCCAAACGTGGCCATCAAGGCTAAGGTGATATCGATATAAGGTTTTGAAACCAATTCACCTGAGATAGTAATGATTGTCTCTTTCTCAGCCAACGGCGCGGCCATCAAAAGTGCGGTCAAAAATTGGCTAGAAACAGAGCCATCAACCGATATTTCACCACCAGAAAAACCACCACGTAAGCGAAGGGGCGGATAATTTTCTTGTTCTAGGTAATCAATCGTAGCGCCACCTTCACGTAAAGCATCAACTAAATGCCCTATTGGGCGCTCTTTCATGCGAGGCTCGCCTGTTAACACAATATTGTTATTCGCTAACGACAATGCTGCGGTCAATGGGCGCATTGCCGTACCCGCATTACCCAGAAAAATTTCCAGTTCGTCAGTATGGCATAACCGCCCACCGACTCCTTGAACACGGCAACGTGTTTTATCTTCAGACAATTGGTAATTAACACCAAGCTGGCTTAATGCATTCAGCATATGGCGAATATCATCACTATCCAGTAAGTTTGTCAGTAACGTTGTGCCATTAGCCATAGCCGCTAATAACAGCGCTCGGTTCGATACACTTTTAGACCCTGGCAGGTTGATCGTTCCGTTAATTGAAGAGATAGGTTGTAATGTCAGGGATTGCATAAAGCGCAGGTTCTCCAGTACTGTTTGCCTAATTATTTATTATCGTTTTCAAAAATGAAGATAGTTAAACCCGACCCAATGCGCGGATTAGGTCGGGAAGATGATTATGCGTGGCGACGTTCAAAGTCTGCCATGAAATCAACAAGTGCTTGGACACCGGCTAATGGCATCGCATTGTATATTGATGCACGCATCCCACCTGAAACGCGGTGACCTTTTAGTGACAATAGCCCTTGTGCTTTCGCTTCTTCAAGGAATTTGTCATCCAACGCAGGATTTTGCATTTGGAAAGGTACGTTCATCCAAGAACGGTTTTCGACCGCAACGCGGTTAATATAAAATTCACTATCATCGATTGCGTTATACAACAATTGTGATTTTTCATAGTTGCGTTTTGCCATTTCCTGCAAGCCGCCCTGCTCTTTCAACCACTTAAATACCATACCTGACAAATACCAAGCAAAAGTCGGCGGTGTATTAAACATCGAGTCATATTTTGCTAGGGTTGTATAATCAAATATTGAGGGTGTCTGCTTTGAAGCTTTGCCCAAGAGATCTTCACGGATAATAACAATGGTAAGACCCGCTGGACCAATATTCTTTTGTGCTCCTGCATAAATCACGCCATAACGGCTAATATCAATAGGTTTAGACAGAATCGAAGATGAATAGTCCGCAATGATCACTTTGTCTTTCGGGAAATCAGGTTCTTCATGGATAGCTAGGCCATCAATAGTTTCATTAGGGCAATAGTGAACATAAGCCGCATCTGAGCTTAATTGCCATTCGCTCATCGGTTTCACACCCACAACACCGTCTTTTTCTTGTTTGACTTGGATAATGTTAGGAGTGCAATATTTTTGTGCTTCTTCTGCCGCAGATTCCGCCCAATAGCCACCAACAATATAGTCTGCCGTGGTTTTATCGCCCAACAGGTTCAGCGGTAATGCAGCGAAATGACCGCGAGCACCACCATGGCAAAATAGTACTTTATAATTTTGCGGAATATTTAATAAATCACGTAAATTTTGCTCTGCTTCCTCCGCTATCGCAATAAAATCCTTGCCGCGATGGCTAACTTCCATAACAGAAACGCCTAAGCCTTTCCAGTTACAAAATTCCTGTTCAGCACGACGCATGACTTCAACAGGTAGCATGGCAGGACCCGCACTGAAATTATAAACCTGACTCATTGATTTCACCCTATCTTCAATTTCAACAATGTTTGTTAAATTAACTCAGTAACTATGGTTGTATCATCACCTGTCACTTGCTGCAACGGTTATTGTCGAGTTGATGGGAAATACGATAAGTTGAATTTATTGATAAAAAAGAGAGGAATTTTGTTAATCCCGTCACAACAAATACCACCACAATATTATGAAGCGATAGTGGACGAATAAAAAATATAATCCCGATTATGGCCTGTTTTGCATAATCGGGATTTGAAAATATTTTGCTCTAGCCAGTTAGGCAATAATGATACGGCTGATTAAGCAATAATGATACGGCTGATTAAGCAATAACCTTATTCACAATCTCTATTGCTTCTTGTTCAATTTGGCGTAAATGCTCTTCGCCACGGAAACTTTCACAATAGATTTTGTACGCTTCTTCCGTGCCGGATGGACGAGCGGCAAACCAACCATAATCGGTCATGATTTTTAGCCCGCCAATAGAAGCGCCATTACCCGGTGCCGTCGTTAAACGTTGAGTGATCTTATCGCCCGCTAAAGAGTCCGCAGTGACCATCTCTGGCGACAACTTACTGAGTTTCGCTTTTTGCTCATGGGTGGCTTTGGCTTGAATACGACTATAAATAGGCGCACCAAATTTTTCGGCGAGTTTGTTATAACGTTGCTGAGGGTTTTCCCCTGTCACCGCAGTAATTTCTGCCGCTAGCAAACATAAAATGA
Source organism: Providencia sp. PROV267 (assembly GCF_028477825.1). Classification (NCBI taxonomy): domain Bacteria; kingdom Pseudomonadati; phylum Pseudomonadota; class Gammaproteobacteria; order Enterobacterales; family Morganellaceae; genus Providencia; species Providencia sp. PROV267. The sequence continues at coordinate 168,445 of NZ_JAMPLX010000007.1, forward strand.
TACCATCTTTATCTGTCGACCAAGGTGTGCCATCAAATTTAAGGAAAGACGCTCCGGCACTCTCTTCGCCGCCGAAACCCAATTTTCCGTTAAACAAGCCATCGACGAACCATTTAAAACCAACGGGTACTTCGACAAGTTCACGTCCAATATCGGCAACAACACGGTCAATCATGGCACTTGAAACGAGTGTTTTCCCGACAGCGACCTCTTTCCCCCATTGTGGGCGATGCTGGAATAGGTAATCGATCGCGACCGCAAGGTAGTGGTTTGGATTCATTAACCCTGCTGGGGTGACAATACCATGACGGTCATAATCAGGGTCGTTGGCGAATGCTAAGTCAAACTTTTCTTTCATCCCTAATAGGCCAGCCATCGCCCAACGCGATGAGCAATCCATGCGGATCACGCCATCATGATCAAGCGGCATAAAACGGAATGTTTGATCTAATTGATCATTCACCAGTTCAAGATCTAATTGATAATATTCAGCAATCTTGCGCCAATATTCGATGCCAGAACCACCGAGTGGGTCGACACCTAATTTTAAACCTGCTTTTTGAATCGCCTTCATATCCACCACTTCACCCAGTGCGGCGACATAAGGCATGACTAAATCTTGTTCGGTGACATAACCACTGACCAGCGCATCTTCAAAAGAAATACGCTTAACACCCGTAAGGCCGTTTGCGAGTAATTGATTTGCTTGCTTTTCGATAACCGATGTTAAATCGGTATCAGCAGGGCCACCATTCGAGGGATTATATTTTATACCGCCATCTTCTGGTGGGTTATGAGAAGGTGTAATGACAATTCCATCCGCAACATCTTGATGGGATTGATTATAACTGATAATCGCATGGGATATGGCAGGCGTCGGAGTAAACCCGTTATCGGCTTGGATAACCACATTGACTTGGTTTGCAGCTAACACCTCAATAACCGTAATAAATGCCGCTTCAGACAACGCGTGGGTGTCTTTGCCGACAAAGCATGGCCCTGTTAGCCCTTGCTTTTTACGTAAATCAGCAACCGCTTGAGCAATAGCAAGAATATGATTTTCGTTGAAATTTTTCCTACTTGCACTGCCTCGATGCCCCGATGTTCCAAACTTCACTGCATGTTCAGGGTTACCGACTTGTGGTTTTAGTTGATAATATTGAGCGGTTAGTTGTGCAACATTAATCAAATCTTTCTGAAACGGAAGCTGCCCTGCGCGTTCATGTATTGTCACTTGTTATCTCCCAATGCACTGGTGCCCTATTTGTGACACCAGCGATGCCTCAATTTTTCGATTAGATAGTATTACAAACTTTCTCAATCACATTGGCAGGGAACTGCATTTCCTGCATGATTGCTTCAACCATGCTGCGTTTGCGATTGGTATTTGTGTTGGTGATCACCCAAAATGGCGTTCCCGGAATATGCCGTGGTTTTGACTGCTTACCTGCGGCTAACAGTGTTTGCTCATCGCCAGCAAAATAGACACGCGTACGACCATGCATTGACTCTGTCGCATTAGCAAAAACAGTGGCGTCTAAGCTATAGAGTGTCGATAAAATTAGCATAAAGCGGTCGATGGCTTTGCTTTTTTCTGCATAAGCATCAGAGAGTAAAAGCTCCCTCATCACCCTAACTGGATTTTGCGGCGTAATGGCTGTTTTTTTTGTCTCGACCGCCTGCTGCGGCGGCTGTTCGTTGCCGAGTTCTTTAACGACTTGTACTGGCTGACCGGACTTTAAATTTAACATACGGCGCAAAATATCCGATGCACTTTCACCGATATGCAGTGTGTGGCTGGCAATATAGCGGTAAAGCTCTTCATCAACTTCTATCGTTTTCATTTTTTCCCAGTACTTTTTTAACTAAAATTTGCGTTGGGATTATAAGATAGATTTCAAGAAAACAAAACAATTAAAATTTCAATAACTTAAAGTAAACAGCACACTAAGTTCAACGATATTTCAGTAAGTTATCATCTGATTGGTGGTTTTATGTTTAATCAGAAAAAAATACAATAATGAGAAGAATGAGACCTTAATATTCCATTTATTCTTTTATTGATAGCATTGAATAATTAATCGACCCGTTTGGATTTTGCTAATGTACATGCCATCATATCGTTAAAGAAGATAAATAAGCTGAAAATGAACTATGACAAACCTGCTAAACCATACTATTCATAAACCTGAAACTCCGGTATCGTCTACCCCTGTCGTGCTGATCCACGGATTATTTGGTGATCTCAATAATCTCGGTGTATTAGCCCGCGATTTACAAAAATATTTTGTCACCATCCAAATTGATGTCAGAAACCATGGCGACTCATTCCGTGCCACGACAATGGAATATCGCCAAATGGCACAAGATGTCATGACACTCTTACAATCCCTTGGATATGAAAACGCCATTTTGATTGGTCACTCCATGGGCGGGAAAATTGCGATGGCAGCAACCGAAATTGCCCCTCATTTCGTAGAAAAAGTTGTGGCTATTGATATGGCGCCTGTCGCTTATCAAGTTCGCCGCCACGATACCATTATTGCGGCTCTCGAAGCGGTGACCCACGCTGGCGTCAAAAGCCGCCAAGACGCGACGGTAGTCATGCGCGAATACCTTGATGAAGAGAGTGTCATTCAGTTTTTACTCAAATCATTCCGCCAAGGCGAGTGGAAATTTAACCTGCCTGCCATCAAAGAAAACTATGAGTCTATTATTGGCTGGGAAACCGTTCCGGCTTGGAATAAACCTGTTCTATTAATCCCCGGCGGTAACTCCCCTTATGTGCAAGCCGAATATAGAGAAGAGATTGCCGCACAGTTCCCAAATGCGAAAGCATGGGTCGTCGCGGATGCAGGGCATTGGGTTCATGCAGAGAAACCAGATCATGTACTTAGAGCCATACACCGTTTCTTAGACTTGCCCGAATACCAATAAATTCAAGCTTTATTTATAATGAAGGGAATATATAACCCTTCATTATAAACCAAATAAGAACCAATAATATATAAGACAAACTTCAATACACTGATAACTATTATTTCTGTATTATCTCTGTGAAAACTATCCATACTATTTCATCTATTATTGCTAACATTATTTTATCAGCAATAAATATCAACCATCCTATATGACAAGCAATAACCCAAAGGAATATTCACAGAAAAAATGGAAAGTGAAAATACTCAGTCAACACTCTACTTTATTGGCATCATCATTAAGTTAACAAGTGATATTAGTCAAAACGAGTTTAATACCATCACCACAGAGAAAGAAAGTTTCCGTGATACATTAAAAGCGCTTCAAAACAAGCTTAATATAAAGTGTAAATATAAAAATCAAACCAATAAAAACATTAGTAAGATAGATTCTCCTTCTATTATTTATGATAATGATAACGTAGCTTATCTATTAGCTAATTTTAATCATGAACAAGTTCTTATTCAGCGATTTGGTAACCATCCTCCAGAATTATGGAGTATGGATAAGTTTATCCAAATGTGGAGTGGTAAATGGCTACAGGTTAAAACCAAACAAAGCCAATTTGATATTACTTGGTTTAAAACAGAATTTTTGAAATATAAATATATTATCGCTAGCGTTTTATTATTTTCATTTATTTTGCAAATACTCGCATTAGTGACACCAATTATTATCCAAGTCATTATGGATAAAGTGTTAGTGCATAATAGTATGATGACATTGGATCTGCTGATCTTTGGTCTTATTATTGCCGCCATCCTTGAAGTGACGCTTAAAGGGCTGCGTGAGTATGTTTATAACCATACCGTTAACCGTATCGATATGACTTTAGGGTTAAAGTTGGTCAATCATTTACTACATCTGCCCCTTTCGTTTTTTAAAACTCGGCAAATTGGTGCAATCGTTACACGCGTTAAAGAGCTAGAGACTATTCGCGAATTTTTGACAGGAAGTTTTTTTACACTCTGTGTTGATGTGCTCTTTTTATTTGTTTTTCTTTATGTCATGAGCCTATTATCCTCAACCTTAATGTTGGTTTTTTTATGCTCAATTCCCTTCTATTTATTAGTTGCTTGGTGGCTGACGCCTAAAATTGAGGCCGCGGCCCATAAGCAATTTGCAAATATTGCCATCAACACCTCATTTTTAACCGAAAGTATTAATGGTATTGAAACAGCCAAAAGCCTCTCAATAGAGCCCAATTTTACTCGCCGCTGGGATCAGCAAACTTCTGATATGAGTCATACGACATTTGCGGCAGGCCAAATCAACTCCCGCTCTGAACATATTGTGATGGTGATTGAGAAATTAACCAGCGCCGTTATTTTGTGGATTGGTGCCTCTGAAGTCTTAGCCTTACAGCTTACTATTGGTCAATTTATTGCATTTCATATGATGGTCAATCATGCAAGCCAGCCTCTTGTTAAGTTGGTTAAGCTCTGGGGGGATTATATTAGAACCAAAGTTGCCATCGAAAAATTAGCGCAAATTATCAATTTGCCGACAGAGCAAACAAAACAAGCGGATAATAATACCTTAAAAGGCCATATCCATTTGCGTAATATCTCTTTTCGCTATCAACCTGACATGCCTTATATTCTCGATAATTTTAATTTATCGATTCAGGCTGGTGAAACATTAGGCATTGTTGGTACATCTGGCTCAGGAAAAAGTACTCTTGCACGTTTATTACTCCGATTATATACCCCTGAGAAAGGAACGATCCTATTAGATGGCACTCCTCTTTCATCGATGAATATTCATTCGCTCAGAAGGCAAATTGGCATCGTATTACAAGAAAACTTTCTTTTTAACCAAACCGTTTTCGATAATATTGCGCAAACTTATCCCAATGCGTCAATGGATGAAGTCATACATGCCGCCAAAATGGCGGGGGCCCATGATTTTATCTTAAAATTACCGATGGGTTATGACACCATATTATCCGAAGGAGGCGCATCACTGTCTGGGGGACAACGCCAAAGAATTGCTATTGCACGTACACTGCTCGCCGACCCTAAAATTATTATTTTTGACGAAGCCACCAGCGCATTAGATGATGAGTCTCAAGCTATCATTCAAAAAAATATGCAGCTTATTGCTCAGGGCAGAACGGTAATTACGATTGCTCATCGCCTTTCTACTATTCGTCATCACCAACGTATTATCGTGATGCAACAAGGCAAAATTGTTGAACAAGGAAGCCATCAACAATTACTTGAGCAAGGCCAGTTTTATCAACATTTATGGGCGTTACAGCAATCTTTTAAATAATGACACGGATGTTAGTTATGAAACAAACAGCAGCAACGACACGGTATAACCATTTTTTACCGTCACATTTAGCACTATTAAAAAGCCCGCCGTCTTACCTAGCCTTAACAACGGCCATCATTATCAGTATTGGCATTTTATTTGCGATTATTTGGTCATATATCGGTAAATTAGATATTCAAGCGACGACACAAGGCCGATTGGTCGTTTCCGGGCGAACACAAGTTATTCAAGCCTTTGAGCTTAGCCGCTTACAACATATTTATGTGGCTGATGGACAACACGTCAAACAAGGCGACCCATTATTAAGTGTTAATGTCTTAGGGATCAATCAAGATATTCATAATCTTAATTATCAAATTCATTTTCAACAAATTGAAAAATGGGTACATCATGCGTTATTAAATCAAATTTCCCCTGAGCTCACTCAGGAGTTTGCTAAATTATTACCTACAGAGCAGCAACGCCTTTTAGAAAGCTATCAAAGCTTAAAAAATGAATATGATGCGTTACTCAATGAGATTGATAATGAAATAACATTGAATAGAACTCATTATTCGGCAAGAGAGCGTGAATTAAAAGACGTTAATACTTTGATCATCAATATACAAAAACGCCTTGATGCCCATCGGGTATTAAATAATCAGCAACTGATTAGCCAAAAAGAGTTTTTGGAGCAAGAGCGTGAACTGTTAATGGCGAAAAAAGAGAAAACCTCAAAATTATCCGAGCTAGCGATCCTCAATAGTCAACATTCCGCACTACATGAAAAACGTCACCGACTACAGACACAGAAAACCCAAGAGTGGTATGAAAAATATCGCCAAGCTGAATTTAAATTAGTTTCAGCGGAGCAGGAATTACTAAAAAAACAAGAAAGAGAGCAGTTAAAAATTATTCGTTCCCCTGTAGATGGTACAGTACAACAACTCGCGACCTATACTTTAGGTGCCGTATTACAGCCAGCTCAACAATTGATGGTGGTTGTGCCCAATAATGACGTGCAATTAGCCGAAGTCAAAATTCTCAATAAAGACATTGGATTTATTCGTGAAGGGCAATTAGCAACGGTCAAAATAGATGCTTTCCCCTACACACGCTATGGCACTATCGATGGTGAAGTCATTTCGATTTCTAGAGATAGCACCCAAGACGAGCAATTAGGTTTGGTTTTTTTAGGACAAATAGGTTTAAAGAAAAAGAGCCTATTGGTTGAAGGTAATCACATCGAATTAACCCCCGGTTTATCGGTCACTGCCGAAATTAAAACCGAAAAACGTCGCGTCATCGATTATTTACTTAGCCCTATTCAAGAATATACCACCACCGCCATGAGGGAAAAATAATCCATGACTGCGACTGAAACAAATTATGGTTTAGAGGCTTTAGTGTGGGTGGCAAACCATTATCAAAAAAATGTCACTAAAGACCAATTAATGCATGCTATTGGCATGAGCTCTGATTCACCGACCGACTGGGAGCTTAGAGAATGTGCCCACATTATAGGCTATGAAAGTGAGCTTGATGATTTAGACAAACGGCAAATTGCTAACCTTCCCCTTCCTGCACTAATTCGTATTCACGATGTTTGGTGGGTGCTGGCAAACAATCATGAGGGGGCGTTAGTGTTAATTCACCCCACACAAGGTGAGCTTTGTCTGTGGCATGAACATAATACAGAGGTAAATAGCCGCTTTGCCGTGTTATTAATCAAAGAACAATTTGAAGCCGAGCAAAAAAGAAAGTTTGGTATTGGCTGGTTTATCCCTTCAATATTACGTCAGCGCGCCCAATTAAAGAATGTTTTTATCCTTGCAGCTGTCGTGCAACTTTTTGCCTTAGTTAGCCCATTATTATTTCAAAATGTCATTGATAAGGTACTTGTTGGACGTAGTTTAAATAGCCTTCATGTCTTGGCAATTGGCATTATTAGTATTGCCTTTGCAGAGCCGCTTTATAGTTTTCTTCGGAATAAAATTTTTAGCCATACCAGTACACAAATTGGCGCTGAATTATCAGGAAAACTCTATCGGCACCTAATGGCACTACCATTGGGCTATTTTAAGCGGCGCCCTACAGGGAAAATTATCGCTCGAATTCGTGAAATGGCCCATATCCGCCAGTTTTTAACTGGCTCTACCTTGATGCTATTTATCGATTTACTCTTTGTTAGCCTTTTTATTGCCATTTTGTTTACCTATAGCGCCATTATGTCATGGCTTCTCATTGGCTCTTTGGTCATCTTTTTTATTTTATGGATGATACTCGGCCCCATTATTCGGCAACAAACAGAGAAGTCCTATCAAGCCGATGAAAATGGGCTAACCTTCTTAACAGAGGCTGTCACAGGGATTGAAACGATTAAAACGACAGCAACTGAAACCTATTTTTATCGTCGCTGGCAAAAGTTACTCAGTAAACAACTTATTCAAGGTTTTAAAGTCACCTTGCGTAGTAAGGTCGCCTCACAGCTAATGGCTCTCGTCAGTAAAATTACCACAGCGCTGTTGCTTTGGGTGGGTGTCAAAGAGGTGATGAATGGGGGGATCACCCCCGGTGAATTGGTTGCCTACAATATGTTAAGCGCTCATGTCACTCAACCTGTACTTCGATTAGCGCAAATATGGCAAGATTTTCAGCATACCATTATCTCTCTTCGCCGTGTGGGGGATATTTTGGATGAGCCTATTGAAAATGAACGAAAAGGCATTGTCAGTTCGGCATCTATTCAAGGCCGTATTGAGTTCCAAAATATTCGTTTTCGTTATCAACCCGAAGCCCCAGAAGTGCTGAGCCATCTTTCATTATCCGTTAAAGCGGGAGAGTTTATCGGTATTACTGGGCCTTCAGGCTCTGGAAAAAGTACCTTAACGAAACTACTGCAACGGTTATATATTCCACAACATGGTCAAGTGATTGTCGATGGGATGGATCTTGCGGTTAGCGATACGGTTGCTCTGCGTCGCCGCATGAGTGTCGTACTTCAAGAAAGTATGTTGTTTGTCGGTACTATTGAAGAAAACATTCGTTTGAGTAAACCACAAGCCAATCATGATGACGTTGTGGAAGCGGCTAAACTTGCAGGCGCCTATGACTTTATTATGTCACTTCCTGAGCAGTTTAACTTCCCTCTGTCAGAGCGTGGACTGAATCTTTCGGGAGGGCAGCGCCAGCGCATCGCACTCGCTAGAGCGTTACTGACAAAACCGGATATTTTGATTTTGGATGAAGCTACCTCGGCATTAGACTACGAGTCCGAAGCCGCCATCATGGCGAATATGCCTTTAATCACACAAGGACGGACAGTGATCAGTATTGCGCACCGTTTGAATACTATCATGCATGCGGATCGCATTTGTGTAATTTGCGACGGTAAGGTGGCTGAAATGGATAACCATCAAAATTTGCTTCAGCAAAATGGGTTATATGCACATTTATGGCGGCAGCAAACTCAATAATAGTACCGTCAAAGCACCAGCATGCGCTCGGCTGGTGCTTTTTCCAACAAACAGCTCTTTTTTTTACTATCAATAACTTTCGCTCGACATGCGCTATGGTACAAGGGAGTCAGCTAGGGTATTATTGCGCGCTGGATTATTGGTATACGCCCTTTAGCAGTAAAAATATATGGCAAAAGAACAAACTGATCGCACCACCCTTGATTTGTTCGCTGAGGAACGCAGGCCTGGGCGACCTAAAACAAGTCCGCTGTCGCGGGATGAACAATTAAGAATCAACAAACGTAATCAACTTAAGCGTGATAAGGTCAAAGGACTACGCCGCGTTGAATTAAAACTTAATGAAGATGCTGTCACGATATTGAATCAATTGGCGAATGAAAAAAACATGAGCCGTAGTGAGTTGATAGAAGAGATGTTAATGTCACAGCTAGCGCTAGTCTATGAGCCTTCTGGTCAATAGTTTCGTCTTCATAAACCACACAAATTCGACAGATTTATTCACGCTTTTTCGCCAAAATAGGGTCAAAATTCTAGGTACTTTAGTTCAAATTTAGCCCTATCTGGCTTTAGTAAACCAGATTGGAAAAACAAGAGGTTATTCACTTTATGGCAGTCATAGGCATTTTCTTCGGTAGTGACACTGGTAATACAGAAAATATTGCCAAGATGATCCAAAAGAGATTAGGCAACGAGAACGCGGAAGTTCATGATATTGCAAAGTGCAGTAAAGAAGATATTGAAGCATTCGATATTCTGCTTCTCGGTATCCCAACTTGGTACTATGGTGAAGCCCAATGTGATTGGGATGACTTCTTCCCAACACTCGAAGAAATTGACTTTGAAGGTAAACTTGTTGCTTTATTCGGCTGTGGCGACCAAGAAGACTATGCGGAGTACTTCTGTGATGCGATGGGAACCATTCGCGATATTATCGAGCCACGCGGTGCAGTGATCGTCGGTCATTGGCCAACTGATGGCTACCATTTTGAAGCATCTAAAGGAATGGCGGATGATAACCACTTTATCGGCCTTGCTATTGATGAAGATCGCCAGCCGGAACTCACCGAAGAACGTGTTGATGCATGGGTACAGCAAATTTCAGAAGAGATGTCTTTGTCTGAAATTTTAGGCTAATCGACTAATTAGAAATAGGCTTATTAATACTATTATAATAATGCGACAAAGCATGGTTTCTATTTTTTATTTCCATGCCTATAATTGTAAATCAGTTTAGAAGACAACTGAATTTATGTTAAAAACGTCTCATTATTGTTAAATTTATGATTTAAGATACAGGACAAACCCGCATGACAGACAACAATAAAGCATTGAAGAATGCTGGACTCAAAGTCACTCTTCCAAGATTAAAAATATTGGAAGTACTTCAGGAGCCTGAGTGCCATCACGTCAGTGCGGAAGATCTCTACAAAAAGCTGATTGATATGGGCGAAGAGATCGGTCTGGCTACAGTTTACCGCGTATTAAACCAGTTTGATGATGCAGGTATCGTGACACGTCATAACTTTGAAGGCGGTAAATCCGTTTTTGAGCTGACTCAACAGCACCATCATGACCACTTAATCTGCCTAGACTGTGGAAAAGTCATCGAGTTCTCTGACAAATCCATCGAAGAGCGCCAGACCAATATCGCTGCACGCCACGGTATTAAACTATCTAACCACAGTTTGTATCTTTATGGTCACTGTGCTGATGGCGATTGCCGTGAAAATGCGGATGCACACGATCCAAAAGAGTAATTACCGTAAATCTTTGCCTTTAACTGACTATAGATAGTTTTTAAAAAGGCTGTGGGATTTGAGTCCAGTACTCACTGGGCTCTAGCCTTCCCCACTTCATATTAATGCCTTACTTATCCTGTTTTGAGATCTTTCAAGAACCTAACGAGTCCCCTTCAATCCTTTGTCAGCTGAGTAAAGATTAAGTCGTATGGTTGATAGGGTTCTGATACCCAAGCTCGGCGGGTAATAGAACGTGATTATTGTATGGTGACGATAAAACCGTGAGGGAGCCTCTTCATTCGCTCCCTCACCACATACCCGTTATTTTTGAGTCACGATTTCTACACGACTCGCCCTCGCACCGTCTGGACTTTTCGCTCTTATTTTGACGTTCCCATTGACTTTGGGTGGGTTATCCGCCGAATAAACCTGCCAGTTATCGCTATCTGCCAATGCATACTCGATAATTAAGCTAGGGTAACTGATATTCGCCAGTAGCACACCGTTTTCAATTTTTGCACCAGGAACAGGGATACGGTAGGCAACTCCGGCTCTATCTAAGCGGCGAAGCTCTTTTTGCCCTACGATAGTCGCAAAACGGTTCCAATCATCTTCTAATTTTTGCTGTGAAACATATTGGGTTTTACCACCAATATATTCACGCCCTGATTGATAATCATTTTCCCATTGCGCCTTATGCCACGCTCTTTCTGCCAGCGGCAAAATGCGAGGGAATAACATGTATTCGACCTTATCATCCGTTCTGACGGCTTCACTCCACAATTGCCCTGAAAGACCATATACGCCCGGCCAAGGCTTGTCGCTTTTCGCACTGAAAGGATTCCCATCTCTATCCACTGAGGTTTCAGCATTTTGAGGGAGGTTATTCGGGGCAAAAGCAAAGACTTTTTGTTCATCACTCGCGCGTGTTGCCCAGTAGTAACCACTTTCACTTGGGTTAACTTCATAAGGCATATCAAAATAGACATAGTCTGGGTTGGAGATAACCACTTGGTAGCCTTTGTTTGCCCAATCATTTGCCGAGTCAAAGCCTCCCCAATAGAGAGTATCCCAGAAATTAACGCGAACATTGTCAGTGGCGAAATCTTTCGCACTCGAAGCGTCTTTTAAACCATCCTGCCATGCTTGCATTGTTGTAACGCCTTTTTGTTGCAAACTTTTACTCACCTGTTTAGCAAAATGGCTGGAAAGATGGTCAAAATCGCTGACATCCCCTTGCTGAATTAAAGCCTGACATGCTTTCGATTTTGCCCATGGCTTATCTTCGCGCTGTTTATCAATAATACCTTTGCCCGGCTCAATAGGGCCGCGTTTATCTTGGAAGCCTGCACCTAAGCGAATATTTTTCGCCTCATCACCACCAAAATGCCATGTTTTCAGTGGAACACCAGCTTCATCGTGCATCTGCATCACTTCACTGACGACTTTATTGACAAAGTTCTGTGATGAATCTAAGCAAGGGTTTAAATAACTACGCTTATCATAAAACTGTACCGATGTGGTTATTGAAGTATCTGATGGGTCAACTAAGCGGTACTCATTTGCCCCTTGTTCATCGCCCGCCGCGCTTAACTTATTATAACGCGCCTCCATAGCAACAACGGCTGCACGCGCATGGGCTGGCATATCAATTTCAGGGATCACCTCAATGTTGCGATCTTTGGCATAACGTAAAATTTCAATATAGTCATCACGCGTGAAATAGCCGCTCCCCATATTATTATTGTCAGCCCCCGACCCGAGTTGCGGCAATAAACATTTTTGCTCAGTTAAATCATGGCAACGCTGACTTCCCACTTCCGTTAATTCAGGTAAACCGGGGATCTCTATCCGCCAGCCTTCATCATCGGTTAAATGAAAATGGAATTTATTTAATTTATAGCGTGACATCTGGTCAATTAATCGCATCACCACCTGTTTACTGTGGAAATTTCGTCCAACGTCTAAAAAGACCCCACGATATTCCATACGTGGTTTATCATTCACGACCATTGCTGCCACTTTCGGTGTGTCACTTTCAGTTACCGCTGACAATAATGAACCTACACCATAAAATAACCCTATACGGTCATAACCAATAATTTCGGCTCGTTGCGGTGTGATCACTAATTTGTAAGCACCACTCACTTGATCTTCAGTAGAAAATTGCTTAGGTGCGATTTTTCCTTCAATGGGGAACCCGTGACTATTTTGTTTTAGCTTGCTCAGTTGTAAGTGTTGTTCAATAACAGCTAACTCACCTTTCGTTAGCCCATTTAGTTGTAATTTAACGCCTTTACTCAGATCAACATCCTCTGACTGCAAACTGATATCAAATGGAGTAGGTAAGATTTGCCCTCGCAATTGCTGCTCAGATAACGGTTTCATCGCTAAGTTTTTTTGATAGCGGTTTTCTGGTGTCATTAATAGATTGTTATCGGCGTCGGTTCGTTTCCAATTTTTCAGTTCAAAGGGGGTAACAAAGGTTGTTGGATCTTGAGTATCAGTGCTCTTAAGGTTGCGTGGGGATGCATCTCCCGATGTCGCGTACCACCTAGGCATAAAGTCTGAATAACTAACCTGCCAATATTCTCCCGTTAGCGGTAATACCACTTTTTCGTGGGCTTTAATCCCTTTAAATTGCTCTGTTGGTGTAATTTTATGAAGGTCGCCTGTAATATGTGTGATCTTAAATTGCGGGTTATCTTGTTTTAGAATCTGTCTAATACTATGAAAATAAAGCGCCCAATCGTTGGATTCAATCGCAGTATCGCCATTTGTTAAGGTAATATCGACACGGTTACATGCAGCCCAATCGGCACCCAGTGCAGCACAGTGAGTACCATGCTCACCAGCTTGGTTATCAAGCACATTTATTTTCACATCTATATCACTTAATGCATCGACGACTTGAGCCGATGATTGTTCAGCATTTACTGCGGTAGAAAAAAGTGTTGCTGATATGAATAATGCTAAAGGACTTAAATAATTCTTTTTCATTGTGACCTCAATATTAAATTCAAAATCAACCACTGCTATTTTATTTTTTAATAGCAGTGACCGCGCTATTAAAAAATAGTAAATGGCATCATGACCATAAACTTAATATCTTTTTCATCTTGAAATATATTGCCGAACCCACCACCATAGCTTGGAATATCTGTATGGTTGTCATATTTAGTAAAATGTAATTTAAATAAGGTATCTTTCGCCTTACCTGTCTGAACGGTATATAAAATATCAACGTTCCAAGCCGTTTCTTTTAATTTTACATCTTGAGCATATTGTGTATTCGTGCTGGGTTTAGCATCCCATCCATAAATATATGATGTTCCTACTTTCCAACCAGCAAGATCCCATTTAGCTAAATCGTACATCACCCCCGCAAAGAGCGCTTTTTCATTATTCGCGTTATAATCGGAGCGCCCATCCCACCAAATATCTAATCGCCCATTTGATGTCGCATACCCCGGGGTCATACGCTGTAAAAAATAGCCCTGATTCCCCTTTGCCTTCACATAAGTGCCTTCTAATCGAAAATCAAACTGATCATAGGTATAGCCAAACGTCACGGCTTGCAAGAACGCCAATCCATCGTAAACATCATTAATGCCACCATTGGTTACCTTATCTTTTGCTCCATAAAATTGATAAGACATCCGCAGGTCACGGGTAGCCACAGGAACAGCATAAGAGGCCTTCGCAAAGTACTGGTCCATATAGCCTTTTGCTTGCCCATAAGCCGCCTCTAAAACAAGGTTATTTTTAAAATCATATTTAAAACCAAGGGATTGCAAATAACTGATCCCTGTTTGACCATCCGCTTCACGGAAGTTATACATATCGCGATACCAAGGCGCTTTATAACGGTCTGTCCACATATATGACAGGCTCAAGGCCCCTTGTTGTGCGAAATCAAATACCCCACCGATTTCGAAACCCCGATAAGTTCCGGGCATATAGCTCCAGTGAGAAGCTAATAGTGTTTGTCCTGTTGGTTGGATATAACCGCCTCTGCCCCAAAACGGACCATATTGCATTTTAGCCGCTGCTTTATAAACGCTGACACCACTTCGATCACCGGTCCATTTTTCATCCCAACGCGTTTTTGCATCACTAAAACCAATTTCATTAGGCGCCGCTGGGCCACTATTGGATAATTCTATGGCTGTAAATGCGGCTAAATCTAAACCGATGACATCCTGAAAATAACCTGAAGAATAATCAAGGCTGGCATTCACGGTTGAATGTTTAAGGTTGTCGACATATTTCTTATATTTATCGCTTTCTGGATTTAACTCTTTCCTCGAACGGTCACGTTGCCAATAATACAAACCGCCTTTAAGGGTTGAATCATCTAAAAATTGCTCAGAAAAACTTATTGGTTGATAACTAATAGGAAGGAGTGCTATTCCTATTTTAAGCACGAGTATTCCCCTGCCACGATTGACATTTTTATTAACCATTCGATGTTTCCTCAGTTTTTTATATTATTTTTCAGTGATAAATTTCAGTAGCCGCCCGTTAAGTAATGATTAGTTTTGATAAACAAAATACGAGTACCTACTTAGCCTATTTTTCGCAACGCGAATTATTAAGGCTAAAAATATATTTATTCCTAAAATATGAGCCAAGACACATTAATTTTTCTATTCATTCACAGTACTAATTATTCGAGTTTATGGTGTTTCTCGAATTAATATCCTGAATTTAGGATAAAATGCAGGCAAAACACTATGGACAGAATGGGCATTTTGGACTTATTTCAACATAAAAAATAACTACATTTGAATGTAATCGTTTCATTCAAACTTGCTAAGTTGATTCATAACTGCTTTAGTTGATGAATAGTTTTTCACTCATAAACAGATCAAGTGAATGATTTTAGTGAGGGAAAATAAGGCGATTCAATAAGAGAAATAAGAGGGATCCGTCACACGTGAATATAGAGAAAAGTCAGCAGGAAGGTTGGCGTACACTACTCACCGGTAAGAATCTCTGTTTAACACTTGCCTTATCGGGGGGGATTTGCCTCCATGCGATTAATGTTTATATCACCATTACCACATTACCTTCCGTTGTACGGGATATTGGCGGCATTAATTTCTATGCTTGGAATACCACACTGTTTATTCTGTCTTCGATTATTTTGTCCGCCCTTACCTCACGGATCCTCAATTATTTTGGCCCCAAAAAAAGTTATGGGCTGGCGACGTTGATTTTTCTTGTAGGATCCGTTATCTGCGCTATCACCCCCTCAATGCCAGTAATGCTCCTTGGCAGAGTGATCCAAGGGGCTGGTGGCGGGATTTTACTCACCTTATCTTACTCAATGGTACACATTGTATTTCCTCAACATTTATGGTCGAGAGTGTTAGCGATGATGTCGAGTATGTGGGGAATGGCAACATTACTAGGGCCAGCACTGGGTGGCGTATTTGCAGAGTACGATATATGGCGAGGAGCATTTTGGTGTCTAGTCGTAGTCGGTATCCCTTATTTATGGCTGACTTGGCGGATTTTGCCGGCAAAAAATCCCCATGAAAACTGCCCTCAACAGCCGATTCCATTACAGGCCCTTTTACTGCTTTCTTGCGCCGTGCTCGCCATCTCTCTAGGCAGTTTAAGTCAAGACAAATTTATCCCTATTGGAGGGATGTTTATTGCCGTTTTACTGTGTGCTCGATTAATGGTTATTGAGCGTCGTGGTCATAATACGCTTTTCCCTTCGGGAACATTTCGCTTTTCTGCACAATTAGCGCCTATTTACCTCACGATGGCATTGTTGGGTCTAAGTGTACAAACAGAGGTTTTTGTTCCCTATTTTTTACAGATATTGCATGGTGTGGCTCCCTTGTTATCAGGCTATTTAGCGGCCCTAGTCGGTGCGGGTTGGTCAAGTGCCGCCATTGCTTCCTCATCACTAAAGCCGACGGTTGCCGTGCGAATTATTCGTTTCGCTCCACTATTCACACTGGTAGGCCTAACCACTCTTGCATTGTTCATAACAAAAATTATTGCTATTGAAGCATTTCAGGTATGGATTATTTGTATTGGTCTATTTATCACTGGCGCAAGTATTGGTGCAGCATGGCCACATTTGCTCACGCGAGTATTGCAAGTCTCGGCTGGAAGTGAATCTCAAAAAGCGTCGTCGGCAATTACGACCTTACAGCTATTTTCCACTGCTTTTGGTGCCTCTTTGGCAGGTATGATCGCTAACCTTGCAGGGCTTTCTTCACCTGGAGGGATTGAAGGTGCGCAATCGGCATCAATATGGCTCTTTATACTCTTTTCCTTAGTACCTTGCTTTGCGCTAATTACCGCTAATATTGTCGCCAATAGGGTGGATTTATCTGCGAAAAGCTGCGAATAGAGGGTCATTCCCCCTATTCGCTAATTTTAGTGTGGGTTAGTATTTTTCAAAAAGTGCCTGAATACGTTTAGGATCTTTGGTTTCAGTCAAGGCTAATTGAAGTAAAACACGTGCTTTTTGCGGGTTTAAGCGCTCTGAAGCTACAAAGCCATATAAGTTATCATCCACTTCAGCGTTACGAGTGGTGTAGCCTGTTGGTACACGGCTGGCACGAACGACAACCACATCCTCTTTAGCAGCAGTGGCTAATGCATCAAAAACCGTTTTATACATGTTGCCATTCCCAACCCCCGCACTCACTATTCCCTCAACTCCCTCATCACGTAACGCTTTCACTGGGGCAGCAGAGGCATTAGCATAGTTATAGACAATGCCAACTTGAGGTAATTTGTCTAATTTACTGACATCAAAGGCTGCTTTATTATCTCTAGGATCTGCTGGTTTATAAAAAGTCACTTTGCCATCATGGATAAAACCTTGTGGGCCTGCATTTACTGCCTCAAACGCTTGCACTTCGGTTGTGTTCATCTTAACGACATCACGCCCTTGGATCACTTTATCATTCATTGCCATTAAGACACCGCGATCCCCCGCTGATTTATCCGTCGCTACCACCACCGCATTATATAGGTTGAGAGGGCCATCAGCCCCCAGTGCAGTCGATGGTCTCATTGCGCCAACCAATACAATAGGTTTTTGACATGATGTTGTTAAATCGAGGAAAAAGGCAGTTTCTTCTAACGTGTCTGTACCATGAGTGATCACAAATCCATCTGTTTTATCACACTCTTGGTTGATTTTTTTCGCTAACGTTAACCAGACTTGGTCATTCATATCTTGGGAGCCAATATTGACGACTTGCTCGCCATTAAGATTCGCTATTTTTTTGATTTCAGGCACTGCATTGATGAGAGCATCAATACCGACCTTTCCGGCTTGGTAGCTTGAAGATGTTGCTGATTCACCACCTCCTGCTATCGTTCCTCCGGTGGCTAATACGGTAATATTTGGTAGTGCAAAAACGGATGTACTTGCCAATGAGAGCGCTGTCGCCAGTAATATTTTATGACTCTGTTTCATCCTATAACCTCTCTTTAAATAAACTACCGTTATTATGTGGATTTGAAACTGCATTTCCGTGATACCGATAATTATTTTAGGCAAAATAGTGGGGATTAGGATAATTTTGCGTGAGGTGTGTAACAAAAATCCGTATCATAGCCCCCTATAATTCTCCCTATTGATAAGTAACAAAATCATGAGCCAAACATTTATTCCTGGCAAAGATGCCGCCCTTGAAGTTTCCATCGACGCATTTCAAACAAAATTGAAAAAACTCGGTTTTGATATTGAAGAAGCCTCATGGCTGAATCCTGTTCCTAATGTTTGGTCAGTCCATATTCGAGACAAAGCATGCCCTCTGTGCTTTACGAACGGCAAAGGCGCGAGCAAAAAGGCCGCTTTAGCTTCTGCACTCGGTGAATATTTCGAGCGTTTATCAACTAACTATTTCTTTGCCGATTTCTATTTAGGAAAATCGATCGCTGAAGGTGATTTTGTTCATTATCCCAATGAAAAATGGTTTCCTCTTACCGAAGACGATAGCTTACCGGAAGGTATTTTAGACACTCGCTTACGTGAATTTTACGATCCTGATAATGCTTTGGCAGGCAGTCAGTTGATCGATTTACAATCGGGTAATGAAGAGCGTGGTATCTGTGCACTGCCTTTTACTCGCCAATCCGATAACCAAACGGTTTATATTCCTATGAATATTGTCGGCAACTTATATGTCTCTAATGGTATGTCGGCAGGCAACACGGCAAATGAAGCGCGTGTTCAAGGCTTATCTGAAGTCTTTGAACGTTTTGTGAAAAACCGCATTATTGCTGAACGAATCAGCTTGCCTACCATCCCAAATGAGATCATGGCTCGCTATCCTAATGTGGTTGAAGCCGTTGCCACACTTGAAAAAGAAGGCTTCCCTATTTTCTGTTATGACGCCTCTCTTGGTGGCCAATTCCCAGTCATTTGCGTGGTGCTATTTAACCCACAAAATGGAACCTGTTTTGCCTCTTTTGGTGCCCACCCTGATTTTGGTGTTGCTTTAGAGCGTACCGTAACAGAACTCTTGCAAGGCCGTAGCCTTAAAGATCTTGATGTGTTTAATGCGCCGACATTCGATGATGAGGAAGTGGCTGAGCAGACTAACCTAGAGACCCATTTTATCGACTCTAGTGGTCTTATTAGCTGGGATCTCTTTAAAGACGATGCCGATTACCCTTTCGTCGATTGGAATTTTAAAGGCACAACACAAGAAGAATTTGCAACACTTATGGGTATTTTTAATCAGCTCGGCGCCGAGGTTTATATTGCTGATTATCACCACTTAGGGGTTTATGCCTGCCGTATTTTAGTGCCGGGTATGTCTGATATTTATCCTGTCGAAGACTTGCATATTGCCAACAATGCGATGGGGGCACATTTACGTCATACCATTATCACGCTGCCTGATAGCCAATGGGAAAAGCAAGATTATCTGGCATTAATAGCGCAATTGGACGATGAAGGCCTCGATGATTTCACGCGTGTACGAGAGCTACTTGGCCTTGCCGTAGGTAAAGATAATGGCTGGAGTAACTTGCGTATTGGTGAGTTAAAATCCATGCTGGCGCTAGCAGGTGGTGACCTAGATCAGGCATTAGCCTGGGTAGAATGGACACAAGACTTTAATAGCTCCGTTTTTACCGCTGAACGAGCTAACTATTATCGTTGTTTGCATACCCTACTACTACTGAGCCAAGAAGAACAACGTGATGCGTCACAATATTATAGCGCTTTTGTCCGTATGTATGGGCAAGAGACCGTCGATGCGGCATCCGCTGCTATTGCTGGCGAATCTTGTTTCTATGGTTTGTGGTCCATCGATGATGAATTAACTGCGCTTCCAGCTCACCAAGCGCTACTTGCAGCCTATGAAAAACTGCAAAAAGCAAAACGTGAACATGCCTAATTGTTTTCTAACTCATCATTTTTAGATAGTGGCCTTCGGGCCATTATCTTTATATAAGTTAAATTAATTAAAATCACCGCTCATTTTGCAATATTTAAATAACAAATCACCGGTTTTATTTACCTATATTCCCTGAGCAAAGTCAGAATATAAAAATTTTTAATAAAATTTAAAAAATATTTAATTTATAAAAATCAATTAGATAAATCGAAATTTAACCATTTTTCAACAATTTACGTTGATTTCTTACGATGGTTCATGATCCATATCAAATTTCTTAGTTATGCCGTTTGTTACTATGATTGCGTGCTATAATTAATCAACTTAGTAAGAGAGTGTTAGTATGAAAGCTGACAACCCTTTTAATCTTTTGCCTCCCGCTGTAATGGCTCAAGTTGCAGATGACTCTGGTGTTTACAAAGCCAATAAACATCCTGCAATAACATACTTGTCAGCATTCACTGCCGGTATCTTTATCTCAATCGCATTCGTTTTTTATATTACTGCGACCACTGGCGCACAAGCCGCTCCTTTTGGTTTTACGAAACTTATCGGTGGTGTCTGTTTCTCTCTTGGGTTGATGCTCGTGGTTATTTGCGGTGCAGATCTATTTACATCCACGGTGTTGACCATTGTGTCAAAAGCTACAGGGCGGATCACTTGGGGGCAAATGTTCCTAAATTGGTTTAACGTCTATGTTGGCAACCTTATCGGCGCGCTCTTCTTTGTTGCTTTGATTTGGTTTGCTGGTCAATATACCGCGGCAAATGGTCAATGGGGGCTTAATGTCCTACAAACCGCAGACCATAAACTGCACCATACATTTATTGAGGCTGTTTGTTTAGGTATTTTAGCTAACTTAATGGTTTGTCTCGCTGTTTGGATGAGCTACTCAGGTCGTAGCCTAGCCGATAAGCTTTTGGTGCTTGTGCTCCCTGTCGCCATGTTCGTTGCGAGTGGCTTTGAACATAGCATTGCAAACATGTTTATGATCCCATTAGGTATCATGATCAAAGAGTTTGCTCCAGCTGAATTCTGGACTCAAATTGGCGTTTCACCAGAACACTTTTCTCAACTCAGTGTTAGCAACTTTGTTACAGACAACCTAATACCCGTTACTATCGGCAATATCATTGGCGGCGCACTTTTAGTCGGCCTAATTTACTGGTTCATGCATTTACGTGGTGGTCAAAAACATTAATAGCCACTACTTTCACGAAAAGATTTATTAAGATCCTTAAAAGATCCATTGTTAAAAGGTAAAAGTATCATGTCAGAATTAAATGAAAAATTCGCTTTAGCATGGCAAGGTTTTAACCAAGGTAACTGGAAAGAAAACGTCGATGTGCGTGACTTCATCCAGAAAAACTACACTCCATATGAAGGTGATGAATCTTTCTTAGCAGGCTCTACCCCAGCAACAGATGCGCTGTGGGAAAAAGTCATGGAAGGAATCAAAATCGAAAACCGTACTCATGCCCCCGTTGATTTTGACACTGATGTTGCATCAACGATCACTTCCCATGATGCGGGTTACATCGCCAAAGATTTAGAACAAATCGTTGGTCTGCAAACAGATGCACCTCTAAAACGTGGACTTATCCCATTCGGTGGGATCAAAATGGTGGAAAATTCATGTAAAGCCTATGATCGCACTTTAGATCCTAGCCTGAAAAAAATCTTTACTGAATACCGCAAAACCCATAACCAAGGCGTTTTCGATGTTTACACTCCAGACATCCTAAAATGCCGTAAATCAGGTATCTTAACCGGTCTGCCTGACGCATATGGTCGTGGTCGTATCATCGGTGACTACCGTCGTGTTGCTCTGTACGGTATTGATTTCCTGATGAAAGACAAATTTAATCAGTTCACTTCACTGCAAGAAAGATTAGAGAACGGTGAAGACCTGCAAATGACCATTCAATTGCGCGAAGAAATTGCTGAACAGCACCGTGCATTAGGCCAAATCAAAGAAATGGCTGCAAAATATGGTTATGACATTTCAGGTCCTGCGACTAACGCTAAAGAAGCGGTTCAGTGGACTTACTTCGCTTACCTAGCGGCAGTGAAATCACAAAACGGCGCGGCAATGTCATTTGGTCGTGTTTCAACCTTCTTAGACATTTATATCCAACGTGACCTTGAAGCTGGTAAACTGACAGAGCAAGAAGCACAAGAGCTGATTGACCACTTAGTCATGAAGCTACGTATGGTTCGTTTCCTACGTACTCCTGAATACGATGAGCTGTTCTCTGGTGACCCAATTTGGGCAACAGAATCTCTGGCAGGTATGGGTCTTGATGGCCGTACACTGGTGACTAAAAACACCTTCCGTTTCTTAAATACACTGTATACCATGGGCCCTTCTCCAGAGCCTAACATGACTATCCTGTGGTCAGAGAAACTGCCAATTAGCTTCAAAAAATTCGCTGCAAAAGTCTCTATCGATACTTCATCAGTTCAGTATGAAAACGATGACTTAATGCGCCCAGATTTCAACAACGATGACTATGCTATCGCATGTTGCGTCAGCCCAATGGTAGTTGGTAAACAAATGCAGTTCTTTGGTGCTCGCGCTAACTTAGCGAAAACCATGCTGTATACCATCAATGGTGGGATTGATGAAAAACTGAAAATGCAAGTAGGTCCTAAACACGCTCCTATCATGGACGAAGTACTTGACTTCGATACTGTGATGGATCGTATGGATCACTTTATGGATTGGTTAGCAACTCAGTATGTCACTGCATTGAATATCATTCACTATATGCATGACAAATACAGCTATGAAGCGGCTCTGATGGCACTGCATGACCGTGACGTTTACCGCACAATGGCTTGTGGTATCGCAGGTCTATCTGTCGCTGCTGACTCACTGTCTGCAATTAAATATGCGAAAGTAAAACCAATTCGTGACGAAGACGGCATCGCGATTGACTTTGAAATCGAAGGTGAATACCCACAATTTGGTAACAACGACCCTCGCGTCGATGATATTGCTTGTGACTTAGTTGAACGTTTCATGAAGAAAATTCAGAAACTGCCGACTTACCGCAATGCAGTACCAACTCAATCTATCCTGACAATCACTTCTAACGTGGTTTATGGTAAGAAAACAGGTAACACACCAGATGGTCGTCGTGCTGGCGCACCATTCGGACCAGGTGCAAACCCAATGCACGGACGTGACCAAAAAGGTGCTGTGGCTTCACTGACTTCTGTCGCTAAACTGCCATTTGCTTACGCGAAAGATGGTATCTCTTATACCTTCTCTATCGTACCAAATGCATTAGGTAAAGATGATGAGGTTCGTAAAGCGAACTTAGCCGGTCTAATGGATGGTTACTTCCACCATGAAGCTTCTATCGAAGGCGGTCAGCACCTAAACGTCAACGTAATGAACCGTGAAATGTTGTTGGATGCGATGGAAAACCCAGAGAAGTATCCTCAGTTAACTATCCGTGTTTCTGGTTATGCAGTGCGCTTTAACTCACTGACTAAAGAACAACAGCAAGACGTTATTACTCGTACTTTCACAAGTTCAATGTAATAATTAGGTTAATAAGTCAATTAAAATAACTAAAAAGCCCCAGCCTTATGGGGCTTTTTTAGAACTAAACCTGAATACTTTAAGTCAATTCCCCACTAATAACGATATATTTAAGTATGACAGGTATTTTTGGAGTTCCTGCTATGTCGACAACAACCAATATTATCCCAACCGCTGATTTAAGCACCACTGCGCCTCCTGCGACGCTGGGACGTATCCATTCCTTTGAATCTTGTGGTACTGTTGATGGCCCTGGTATTCGCTTTATTGTCTTTTTTCAAGGCTGCTTAATGCGCTGCTTATATTGTCATAACCGTGATACTTGGGACACCCATACCGGTAAGATGGTTACCG
This sequence comes from Providencia sp. PROV267, assembly GCF_028477825.1. Lineage (NCBI taxonomy): Bacteria > Pseudomonadati > Pseudomonadota > Gammaproteobacteria > Enterobacterales > Morganellaceae > Providencia > Providencia sp. PROV267. The sequence continues at coordinate 192,197 of NZ_JAMPLX010000007.1, forward strand.
TCGAAGAGTTAATGAAAGAAGCTGTTACTTATCGCCACTTTATGAATGCCACAGGTGGTGGCGTAACGGCATCGGGCGGCGAAGCGATTTTACAAGCTGAATTTGTTCGTGATTGGTTCCGTGCATGTAAAGCGCAAAATATCCATACTTGCCTTGATACAAACGGCTTTGTACGTCGCTATGATCCCGTGATTGATGAGCTAATGGAGGTGACCGATCTCGTTATGCTCGATTTAAAACAGCTCAACGATGATATTCACCAAACATTGGTCGGCGTTTCTAATCACCGGACACTCGAGTTCGCTCGTTATCTTGCCAAACGTAACCAAAAAACTTGGGTGCGTTATGTCGTTGTTCCCGGCTGGAGTGATGATGACCACTCTGTTCATCTGCTCGGCGAATTTACCAAGGATATGAAAAACATCGAGAAAATCGAATTGCTCCCCTACCATGAGTTAGGCAAACATAAATGGGAAACCATGGGCGAGGAGTATAAACTCGATGGCGTTAAGCCCCCTTCAAAAGAGATCATGGAACGTGTCAAAAGCATCCTTGAAAGCTACGGCCACAAGGTCATGTATTAAACACCCTAATGGCTCTACACTCATGTAGAGCCATTATCATTTATTGCGTTTTAAACAGCATACCAATAGCTGCGGTAAACATGATCAAAGCGGTTCCTCGAAAGATCACTCTCTGCGATTTCGTACTCGATAAAAATTTACTTGCCTTCTTTGCACCAAAGATAAATATCATGCCAACTAAAAGTAATATTAATAACGTAGTTGGAACTAATACTGTGCTCCAAATCGTTATAGTCATTTCATTTAAAGAAATGACTAACGGTAATATTGCCATATAAAAAGCGATTGTTTTTGGATTACTTAATGTAATGGCAAGACCGGAAACACTCACAATAGCTAACTGCTTTTTTGATATAGCACCTACAGTATTTAATGGTTGGGCATCGTGGCGCCAAAAGACATAAGCTAACCAAAATAAATACAGTGCAGCAAACCAATAAATTAAATTAAAGATCGCGGCTAAGTGGTCAGCAACGAATACTAGGCCGAATATCGCAAAAGAGAGATAAATAATATCCCCTAAAATTAATCCACTCAGTAGTGCAAACCCCATTGTTACGCCACCCTTCAAGGTACGTGCGACGACTGCGGTCATTCCGGGCCCTGGAATAACGGCAGCAATCGCCAATGCACTCGCATAAGAGAGCAATTGTGTTATGCTTATCATATGATTAACCTACAGTAGAATGGCGAGATATAACGCTTATTTAAATAATGATAAATTACCGGTTAATTTATTGATGCTATTTTTATTCCCTACCAAACCAATAGCTGCTAATTGAATTTCTTGATCTAGAGTGTTAGTTAATTTTTGAGTGTAGTCATCATAACTTTTACAAGACTGAGCAATTAAACTAAAAGGTAATATATAAATATCTTCATGCTCTGCTATTTCTTTTTGAATTTGCTTTATTCGCTCAGGCGAGCTTTTTAATATAGGTAATGATGCACTGATGACCCCAGGATAATAAATATTATCTGCACTCATTAAATCATTCCCTATTAATTGGGTAATTTTGTTGCCTATCCCTACACCAATGATACTTGCAGCATTCATAGCAAGCCCTAATGCTAGATCTTGATTGACGATGATGGCACAACGATGAATAGATGCATCAAATTGCATAAAATCCCCTTTTCATAATTTTTGATAACATAAGGTTCTTCTGGTCGTGAACTGTAACAATTATGTCATCAATAAATAGAAATTTGCTGCCTATCTTATCTGTAGTAAAGTAGCTAAAAGAAGAAAATTACCTATTTATAAATATATTCCGAAAGGAAATACCCGCTATGGCAATAGATAAGACAGAAATCAAGATTCTTAAACTCCTTCAAGACGATGCACGTATTACAAATCAAGTACTCGCTGATAAAGTCGGTATGTCAGCATCCCCTTGCTGGCGACGCGTCCGTAAATTAGAAGACGATGATGTCATCCAAGGCTATCGAGCTATTCTTAACCGCAAAAAAATTGGTTTAGGTGTTATGGTTTTTGTGCGTGTCACTATCGACAGCCATAGTGAAACGGAAGCAAAGAAATTTGAACAAGAAGTCAGTGAGTTAGAAAATGTTGTTTCATGCTACAGCATCGGGGGAGATGCCGACTTTTTATTGCAAGTGGTTTCCCATGATTTAGATTCCTATGCCGATTTCGCGATGTCTGTGATCCGACGGCTTCCTGGTATTAAAGAAATGCAAAGTATGTTCGTGCTTAAAGAGATCAAACCCTTAGTTTCTTATCCTGTAACAACCGTTAATAGTGAAGCATAATAACCAGCAACGTATCAGTGGGTTGTAAAAAAAACGCCACTAATAAGTGGCGTTTTCTGTTTTAGTTAATTTAACTTGATTAACCGATGTACTCTAGGCCTTTCATATATGGGCGTAATACTTCTGGTACTTCAATACGACCATCTGCTAATTGGTAATTCTCCAATACAGCAACCAACGTACGACCAACAGCAAGACCAGAACCATTCAGTGTATGCACCAACTGTGTTTTCTTGTCACCTTTACTGCGGAAACGTGCTTGCATACGGCGAGCTTGGAAATCCCACATATTTGAGCACGAAGAAATCTCACGGTAGGTATTCTGAGCTGGTAACCAAACTTCCAAGTCATAGGTTTTACGTGAACCAAAACCAATATCACCAGTGCAAAGGATCACTTTACGATAGGGTAATTTCAGTAATTGCAGCACTTTCTCCGCGTGACCGGTTAGCTCTTCCAATGCTTCCATCGATTTCTCAGGATGCACTATTTGTACCAATTCGACTTTATCAAATTGGTGCATACGGATAAGCCCACGCGTGTCACGGCCATAAGAACCCGCTTCTGAACGGAAGCATGGTGTATGCGCAGTCATTTTTAGTGGTAATGCATCTTCATCAAGGATTTCATCACGTACTAAGTTGGTGACCGGCACTTCTGCTGTTGGGATCAATGCATAAGTACTTTCCGCTTCTTCTTCAAGCGGCTTAGTATGGAACAGATCTTCACCAAATTTAGGTAATTGACCAGTGCCATAAAGCGTATCATGGTTAACCAAATACGGTACATACAGCTCTTGATAGCCATGCTGTTCAGTATGCAAATCCAGCATAAACTGAGCCAGTGCACGGTGTAGACGAGCAATTTGCCCTTTCATCACCACAAAACGCGCGCCTGTCAGTTTAACGGCCGCGGGGAAATCTAGACCACCAGCGAGTTCGCCAAGGCTAACATGATCTTTAACTTCAAAGTCATATTGGCGTGGTTCACCCCAACGGGCAACCTCAACGTTATCTGAATCATCTTTCCCATCAGGAACAGCATCATCAGGCATATTCGGGATACTTAATGCAATATCACGGATCTCTTGTTGTAGCTTATCTAATGCTAACTTAGCAGCATCTAATTTTTCGCCTAACTGGTTCACTTCCTGACGTAAAGGCTCGATATCTTCACCACGCGCCTTAGCTGCACCAATGGATTTCGATCGCGAATTACGCTCTGCCTGCAGGGATTCAGTTTCAACTTGCAAAACTTTGCGGCGTTCTTCTAATTCACGCAGCTTTTCCACATCAAGGGTAAAACCCCTGCGAGCCAGTTTTTCAGCAACCGCGTCTAGCTCCGTACGCAGTAAATTGGGATCGAGCATGCTTATCCTGTGATTATTGTTAGTCAATATTGAAAGGGAGTATAACACATTCCGGCATTATACTCGTTACACCATCAAGCCGCCTATTGTGAAGGCGACCTAAATAATTTTATAAAAAATATTTCTTATAACCTTACCGCATTGCCCACATTAGCGATAGCGTTTTGTTGGGCTATTTTGATCCTGTTGCGCTAACCAGTTTAATTTTTCTGCTATTTTCGCTTCTAAACCACGATTCGTTGGGTGGTAATATTGGGTATGTTGCATTTCAGGTGGGAAATAAACCTCACCGGCTGCATAAGCATTTTCTTCGTCATGAGCATAGCGATACTCTTTCCCCGCCCCTAATTCTTTCAACAGTTTTGTCGGTGCATTACGTAAATGGGCAGGTACATCATAATCAGGCTGCATTTGCGCATCCGCTAACGCGGCTTTATAAGCCGTGTAAACTGCATTACTTTTTGGTGCACATGCCAAGTAAACAATAGCTTGAGCAATCGCACGCTCACCTTCCGCAGGACCAACCCGAGTGAAGCAATCCCATGCGGAAATAGCGACCTGCATCGCTCGCGGGTCGGCATTCCCTACATCTTCAGATGCGATAGCCAGCAAGCGCCGAGCCACATAAAGTGGATCACCACCTGCGGTAATAATCCGCGCATACCAATATAAAGCGGCATCGGGAGCCGAGCCTCGTACTGATTTATGCAAGGCAGAGATTAAATCGTAATAACGATCACCTTTATTATCAAAGCGCGCTGTACGTTCACCGCTGACTTCTTTTAGTAATTCAGCCGTTAAAATACGCTGACCATGGCTATCGGTTTCCGCCATATCCACCATCATCTCTAAAAGATTGAGGGAGCGACGCGCATCACCATTAACCAACTCGGCAATTAATTGACGTGTGGTATCGGGTAAAATCACATTTTGCCCGCCTAAGCCTCGCTTGGGATCCTCCATGGCTTGCTGCAACACATCTTCAATATCGCTTACCGTTAAAGATTTCAGTAGATAGACCCGTGCACGCGACAATAATGCGGAATTGAGTTCAAACGAAGGATTTTCTGTGGTTGCGCCGATAAAAGTAATGGTGCCATCTTCAATGTGTGGTAAAAACGCATCTTGCTGACTTTTATTAAAACGATGCACTTCATCAACAAATAAAATAGTCCTACGACCCGCATCTCGATTTTGGCGAGCTTTCTCTATCGCTTCACGGATCTCTTTAATACCGGACGTAACGGCAGAAATACGTTCAATATCTGCCTGTGCATAGTGACCAATAATTTCGGCTAATGTGGTTTTGCCTGTTCCTGGTGGCCCCCACAAAATCATTGAATGTAAATGACCTGCTTTTATTGCCCTGGGTAATGGTTTACCTTCAGCAAGCAAATGTTTTTGGCCTATATACTGTTCAAGAACCTCTGGGCGCATACGCGCTGCCAGAGGTTGAAATTCATTTTGTGAAAAATCGAGTGATAGGTTGCCCACTATTTCCTCTTATTTACCACCTGAGCGTTGGTCATCCAATGTGACCCCTTCCGGCACAGTGAATGTAAACTTACGCTTATCGACATTACCATTTTTTTGTTCTTTCAATTGGTAAGCACTTGTTTGCCCATCTTGCTCAACGGCTGAAAACTTCTCAATGGTGCCTTCTGGAGAAACCGTAATTGAAAAACGTTTTAATGTGCCATTACTCAACTTGGGTTTTAAGTCGAATGTATTACCTTGCTGAATAATAGAGTACTGTTTCCAATCTCTTGGGTTATTACGTGTAATCAATAAAAATGGGGTATCTTGAGTCGCATCCGCTAAGTTAGTGACAGTGACTTGCTCAACAAACGGGTTATAAAACCACAAATTTTTGCCATCAGACACTAAAACACTTTCATCAGGTGACGTCATATTCCAATTGAATAAATTAGGGCGCTGAAGCCATAATTCCCCCACACCTTCTTGTACGAGGTCACCTTCTGGGCTGGTGACTTTTTGAGAGAAGCTAGCGTGGAAGCTATTGACCTTATTCAGGCGATCCTGAAGGTCTTGGCTGGCATCTGCCAGTACTGAGCCGATATGTAAACTTAGGGCCAACGCCCCCAATAACATCATTTTTTTCATCGAACAAAGACCTTTTATTGATACCTTAATAGGCGCTATGCCTTTATTATTGCTCTCGCAACTCATCGACAACAAGGTTAGTAATCAGCTTGCCGTGGGGAAAGCACTTCGCGATTTCCATTATGTCTCGGCTCACTGACAATCCCTTGCGTTTCCATTTGCTCAACAATTCGCGCAGCACGGTTATAACCAATGCGGAACTGACGTTGAACACCTGAAATAGAAACGCGTTGTTTCTCTACAACAAACTCGACGGCTTGATCAAACAGAGGATCCAACTCTTCCTCTGCGCTATCATAACCGCCCCCTTCATTTTCATCGCTGCATTTGGTAATGCTATCAATATATTCTGGGCGACCGCGGGCTTTCCAATCATTCACCACCGCGTGCACTTCTTGGTCACGGACAAATGCCCCATGGACACGAACAGGAATCGATGAGTTAGGTGGTAAATACAGCATATCCCCCATTCCCAATAATGACTCTGCGCCACCTTGATCGAGGATAGTCCGAGAGTCAATTTTACTTGATACTGTAAAGGCAATACGCGTAGGTATGTTTGCTTTAATTAAACCTGTAATGATATCCACTGACGGGCGCTGAGTTGCCAATACTAGGTGGATACCTGCTGCACGTGCTTTTTGCGCTAGGCGAGCAATCAACTCTTCAACTTTTTTCCCTGCCGTCATCATCAAGTCAGCAAATTCATCAACCATGACGACAATATAGGGTTCTTTTTTCAGCATTGGATGCTCAGTTTCCATGCTGTCACTCGGTTTCCAGTGTGGGTCAGGAATAGGTCGCCCCATCTCTTCGGCAGCTTTAATTTTATCGTTGTAGCCAGCAAGGTTACGTACGCCAAGCGCCGACATTAAGCGATAGCGACGTTCCATTTCATTGACGCACCAACGCAATGCGTTAGCAGCATCTTTCATGTCAGTCACGACTTCTGTCAGCAAATGTGGAATGCCTTCATAAATAGACAGTTCCAACATTTTCGGGTCGATCATGATAAAACGGACATCTTCAGGTTTCGATTTATACAAAATACTGAGGATCATCGCGTTGACCCCTACCGATTTACCTGAGCCTGTTGTCCCCGCAACGAGTAAGTGTGGCATTTTCGCCAAATCCGCAATAACCGGATCGCCTTCGATATCTTTACCCAACACCATTGTTAACGGTGATGCACTATGCCTAAATTCGTCACAGTCCAGTACTTCTCTTAAATAGACTGTTTGGCGTTTTTCGTTCGGTAATTCAAGCCCCACATATGGCTTGCCGGGGATCACTTCAACAACCCTCACCGCCGTGGTAGAAAGTGAACGGGCAAGGTCTCTCGATAAAGTGGAGATCCGCGCCGCTTTTACCCCCGGTGCCAAATCTAGCTCGAATCGAGTGATCACCGGCCCCGGAGAGAAGCCGACCACTTCCGCTTTCACCCGATAGTCATTTAAGCGAGCTTCAATCAACCGTGCTGTCTGCTCTAATTTAAACATGTCAACAGGCTCTTCTTGTGTTGGTGGCGTAGTTAACAAATCCAAAGAAGGCATAGGCGTCGTTGGTTTTGGCAATGGTTGATCATTGCGTACCAAGAACGGGTGGAACAGGCTGTCTTGCTGCGGCTCCGGTTGTTGTGGCTGCGGTTGTTGTGGTTGTTGTTGCTGCTGTTGTGGTTGTTGCAGCGGAGCAAAAGTGTGCGACTGATTAGCAGAGATATCCGGTGTTGGAGCGACATGTTTTGTCACCTCATTCACTTGAGGTGTATTGTTTGTATTCTCCACGCTCGTTGCACTAAATGACGGCATAAATAAAGGATCTGCAGGCTCTTCATTAACCAAATCATTAACTGGCGAAAATTCATCTAATACCGAAATATGTTCACTCAGATCGAATTTAGGTTCAACTTTATAACCCGCATTCTCATCATCATCTTGCGCTGAGAAGGTATTTTTAGACTGGCTAAAGTGATGAGTATTTTGCTCAGTTTGTTCAACAGAAGCGGGCGCAGAAGACCAACGATGCTCTATTTCAGGTTGAGTATAATGAACCACTTTTTCTGGCGTTGGCGTCACTTCAGCCTGATGAGATATTGGTGACTCAGTCTCATCATGATGCTCAATATCACTGCCGTACCGTTCGCGCTGTTGCTGCAAAAATTGCTCACGGAGCCTATTTTCTTGTTCTTCATCTTGTTGTGGTTCATTCTCTGACGCAGCAGACCATTGTTGATAAATCTGCTCACGTTGCAAAGCTTCTTCTTTACGGCGCTGAAGTTCAGCATCACGTTGAGAAGGAATGCGAATGCCATATAGCTCCCGACGGGTTGGTAACCGAACAGGATTTGGGCGAGGCAATTCAGGCTCCATATTTTGTTTAACCTGAGCGTGGCGCTCAAGAGCCGCAACGGAAATACCAGCGGCTGCCAATGCAGCGGGATCGGCTAGCCTATCTGTTACTGATCGCCCACTTGCCTGTGAAACCGCCTCACTGATAGAAGAAGCTGGCATCGATACATTTTGCTGCCCTGTTAGGTTTGCTAATGATGGATTATCAGTATGTTCTGTCGGTGTCGTTGCAGCAGGTTGTGCCTCTGCCCCCCAACGCTCATGTGTATGATGATTGGCAGGTTGGTTAACCACACCATTCTCTGGAGATACATTATGGCTTTCAGGTTGGTAGCCTGTTGGCTCCGCGACTTGTGCCTGAGGCTCACTGGTTTTGAATTGGAAATCCCTATCATATACAACAGGTTGATAATCATCCGGCACTTCAAAATGATAAGCTTCTTGCGGCTCAGAAGCTGAAAACGCAAGGGGTTCTTCAACTTCATCAATAGGTTGATTGGCAGCCAAAGGAGCCGCTTCTTCTGTGGGTTGAACCTCTTCGGTTTCTACTGCGGCTAATTCACTAATTGAGGGAGCGGAGAACAAAACATCGTCACTGTCTACATTATCAATCGCTTGGCGCTCTGCCTCCTGCGCCCGCTGTAACGCATCTTCTGTTTCTTCAACATCATACGCATCATAATCATCGCCGCGCGCACGATTAGTCATTAATGTGATAGGAATTAATACCGCCGCACCAATTTTTTCGGCAATCGTCAACCATGACCAGCCCGTAAACAGTGTAAAGCTAATTGCCCATAAAAAGAGCAATGCCAGTGTTGCACCTAAAGAATTAAACCATGGCATGATCGCATTACTAAACACACTGCCAATCACCCCACCGGACGCGAAATTCGGTAAGTCGTCAAAGTTAAGCGCAGCAAGACCGCATGATGAGAGGATCAGCGCTAACCCACCAATTAAGCGCAATGACAACGAAAAGAAGTCAATATAACGACGTTGGCTTTCATAATGGTAAATCGCCCAACAACCGAGTAGCAGTAGAGGTGGAATTGCAAATGCTAAAATCCCAAAAGCCGAAAAGAGAATATCCGCACTCCAAGAGCCAACACTTCCCCCCAAATTTTTAACCGGTGCATTCCATGTGGTTTGCGACCAGCTTGGATCTGAAGGATTGAAACTCATTAATGCCACCATTAAGAAAATGGCACTTAAACAAATGGCAAGCAAAATGACTTCGAGTAGCCGTCTTCCACTACTGAGTTTTTTTAATCGAACGTGTTTGTCTTCTGTATATTCTTGGCTCATTACTGTTTCTTTACTGACTGATGATGTCACCCATGCCGAAACGAACTCACTTGAATTCGCAATGATGATAAGCACATATTGAAAGCCATTCTAACACCAATCACCTTCTTGTGCGTGACTTGTTGCCTCTCAGGCAAACTAAACGACTGTAGACACAGCAAGATGCAGTATTTCATCTTACAGTTGAGGATTCAATTTCTATTTTACGTTAAAAATCTTAATTATTTATGGCTTTAATATCAATAGATTAAAACGAAGAGTTACAGCTATTTAGCCTATTTTCAGAAAAAATCATATCGACGCTGTGCCTTTAATCGGAAACAGAGTCAAAAAAGCGCTAAGAGAGATAAAATATTGGCCTCTAAAACGGAACAACGCTGAGTAAACTCAGCGTTGAAACTGCAGTGCGACAACCATAAATGATGTTGTGCAGAAATGAGACTATACAAGCCTATTAGCGTGTTTTAATAACCAAGCGGTTACTTTGCTTCACTTCTTCCATAACGACGTACGTACGAGTATCGTTCACACCCGGTAGACGTAGAAGAGTCTCACCAAGCAGTTTACGGTAAGCGGACATATCTGGCACACGCGTTTTCAACAGATAATCGAAATCACCAGAAACTAAGTGACATTCTTGGATCTCTTCAAGCTTTTGAACCGCTGTGTTGAATTGCTCAAACACATCTGGTGCACCACGGTTTAGTGTAATTTCAACGAACACCAAGAGTGAAGCATCTAAGTAGTGAGGATTCAAAAGTGCTGTATAGCCAGAAATAAACCCTTGTCTTTCCAGACGACGCACACGCTCCAAACATGGCGTTGGTGACAAACCAACACGCTTAGACAGTTCTACGTTTGAGATACGCCCATCTTTCTGTAGTTCGTTAAGTATATTCCTATCAATACGGTCAAGGTCTTTTCCTGGACGCTTTTTATTATCAATCATCTCTTTATCTCTCTTTCTCTAATTGTTATTTTCCACACCTATAAAACAGCACCATCCTCGCTCATACTTTATTTATTTAGGTATTCGTGTTCAGGAGCAAATTTTATGCGCAATGCTGAAATCGACGTGAACAGAACCCCTGTTCACAATGATCACCTGTTTGTTAAGTTATAAGTGCTGTAAAGTTAACTTTCCGGCAAGAACAAAAACACACCATTTGCATTGGTCTACTAGATAATTAACTCTTACATAGATGTTTTCGCAAATGCACAGCCGATTGTCAAAGCAAATGAATAAAAATCAGTACAAGATTTCGATTTTTTTTCTATTTAAACGTTTCGCTGTCCGGATTCAGGAATATTCCTAAAAATCCTACCACGTGACATAAGCATACTTGCCATACTAAATTTTCACTTTAATCACTATTATCTATCGCAAAAATAGCTCAGCTATAATTTACTTAGTATTTAAATCACTTTTTTTAGCTTGCCAATTCTCCTACAATCCCATTATCGCTATTTTTATACTGAAAATGAGGTATTCATGAGCACAGCCATACATCGCAAGCTAATCATTTTGGGTTCTGGCCCAGCAGGATACACAGCGGCAGTTTATGCTGCACGCGCAAACTTAAGTCCAGCTCTGATTACTGGCGTGGAAAAAGGCGGTCAGTTAACCACTACGACTGAGGTTGAGAACTGGCCGGGTGACCCTGAAGGCTTGACTGGTCCAGGTTTGATGGATCGCATGTATGAACACGCGACCAAATTCCAAACAGAAATTATCTCAGATCATATTAATAAGGTTGATCTTAAGCAGCGCCCTTTCCGTCTTTTTGGCGATGAAAACGAATATACCTGTGATGCCCTGATTATTGCGACAGGTGCATCGGCGCGTTATATCGGCTTACCTTCTGAAGAAGCCTTTAAAGGCCGTGGCGTTTCTGCTTGTGCAACTTGTGACGGCTTCTTCTATCGTAATCAAAAAGTGGTTGTTGTCGGCGGAGGTAATACTGCGGTTGAAGAAGCCCTTTATCTATCCAACATTGCCTCAGAAGTCCATTTGGTTCACCGTCGTGATAGCTTCCGCGCAGAAAAAATCCTAGTTGATCGCCTAATGGATAAAGTGAAGAACGGCAATATTACGCTGCATACCGACCGTACACTTGATGAAGTACTCGGTGACGATATGGGCGTGACAGGCGTCCGTTTGCGTAATACCAAAACCGATGAAACTGAAGAATTAGAGGTGATGGGGGCATTTATCGCGATTGGTCACAGCCCAAATACCGCTATCTTTGATGGCCAGCTAGATTTAGAAAATGGCTATATCAAAGTGCAATCCGGTACACATGGTAATGCAACGCAAACCTCTATCCCAGGGGTCTTTGCCGCAGGTGATGTAATGGATCATATTTATCGTCAAGCAATTACATCAGCAGGTACAGGCTGTATGGCTGCCCTAGACGCAGAACGCTACTTAGATGGTTTAGCGGATAAAAAATAGTATAACCACATCCATCCTGATCATTTTAGGCACCTCAAATAGGTGCCTTTTTTGCCCCCTCTTTATAGGATAAGTTCCTTTTTTTTCAGAGTAAGTTCATAGGGGAGTTTCCTCCATCAATCTACAATAATCAAATTATTGATACATTATTTTTGACAATTCGCGCTAGGAAATATTATGGGTCAACAAATACAACGAGAAGCTATCAGCCGCTATGCCTACCTTTTTGTCGCTCTACTTGCTATTATCCAATCGACCTTGATTGTATTGTCAACGGACTCTTCATTCTCGTTCATCTATAATTTAAGCGCCCCATATACCTATCTTCCTTTTATGGTCGCAATTTTTGTACCTTCTGCTGTCAGTTACTTAATTACGAATGCCAAATCAGCTATTTTCTATACTAATATCTTGATCATTGCTGTATTAACAGTCTGGATCACGCTATGGGATGCAAAGAACTTAGAATTAAGTTACAGTCAACCTCAATTTACTGCCTTTGCTACCTTAATTGTTCTTTTTTTCTTTTTGCTACCTTGGTTGCAGACACGTCAGTTAGTGGGTAGATGGCATATTGATTATAGCCACTTACTCGATTTTTATATTAAAAATACGCTATTAATGATTATTGCCACCGTCATTGGTGGGCTTCTGGTTATTTTACTTTATCTCGCCAGTTTTTTATTTACGATTGTCAATCTCTCTACTCTTAGTCAGCTTATTGATAACAATTTTACTTTATATTCAGGTTTCACTTTAGGATTTAATATTGGGCTGGTTTTTTTACGCTCAATATTTGAGTTTCGCTTTAGCCAATTTATCCATTATATCGCCCGCTTTTTCCTGATAATACTCCATCTTATTGCTGCCATATTTGTCGGTGGTTTTTTATTTTCATTTGTGATGAAGCTATCGATATTAGAGGTGGGGGCTAGCGCAATACTGTGGTTCTTGGCTTTAAATATCATTTTAATTAATTTGACCTATGGGAATGGACACCACCAATATCAACGTGTTACATGGCTAAACACCTTAACGCTGTCTAGTATCATTTTATTGAATTTTTTCTCACTTTTTTCACTTTACGGCATTTTAGTGCGTGTCAACCAATACAGTTGGAGTGTCTCTCGCCTCTATGCCTTTAGCATCGCACTCTTTTTCACCGTCATTATTTTCGCCTACAGCTTTGCTATTATTCGCCGAAGAACGCTTTGGGCAAAATCTTTAGGTACCATAAACAAAGTAGGGATTGTAGGGCTAATGGCTGCCATCCTTATGATTAATAGTCCGATTGCTGATTTTAACCGTATTACCGCAAACAGCATATTAGCCAGTATCGAAAATGGTAAAATTGACGTTAACCCTCGGCTCGCTTTTGCCTTAAAAGAACTCGGGCCCAAAGGCCAACAAGCTATCGAAAGGCTCAAATTAAATCCCAATTACACCGCTCTACTCTATACAGATATCGATATTGGTAATGAAAAAATGAGTAAATCCCCCAAAGAGGCCATAATTATCGCAAAAAATAGTGCCGAATTGCCGGAAAGTTGGTGGTCCCAAACACGCGAATCGAGCTGCATCAATAATTATCATCCACCTCATTGCCTAGGTTTTATGGCAGATATCAATCAAGATGGGCAAAATGAGGTTATCATATGCCGTGCTTCCCCTAAGAGTGATTCTTTAGCCTGTACTATTTGGCAATATCAAATAACTGATTGGAAGTTTATTGATCACCAAATCAGTCATTATGATTCGGTGGCACAGCGAGATAACGCATGGGATAAATTATTAAATGGTCAATTTAAATTAGTGCCTAAAGAATGGCTACAAGTGGTACCAGAGCAATAATATTTATGCGTGATAAATGGCTTTACTCATTTATGTAAAGCCATTCGTTGTTATGAACCTACAGCTTATCCCTTGTATGCTAAATGCCATACATCTTGTAAACTCACCGACATCGCTCTAACAGGTTTAACTACCTTATTGATTTTAGTTTTGCATGGATGACAATTATCATTTACCTTTATAAAACATATTGATAACAATCATCTGTGCTATTTTAATAACACACTTTTATTATGCAACATATCGCGAATAAGCTGCTATGATAGGTAAAAACTCCGTTAAGCTTTAATCCATTGGCTTATTTTAGCTAGCGGCACACTCTCAATATAAAACTATACCTGCACACTGATCATTATGGATAAAACAAGACAGACTGAATTGGTACGTTGGTTGAAACAGCATAGTACATCCGCAAAACGTTGGCTGCGTATATCTATGCTATTAGGCGTTGTTAGTGGTCTGCTGATTATCGCACAAGCGTGGTTCTTGGCGGTAATATTGCAAGCTCTGATTATGGAACACACTCCACGAGAGCAACTTCTGACCCCTTTTATCCTACTCCTTGCCGTATTTGTGCTACGCGCACTCCTAACGGTTATTAGAGAGCGAGTGGGCTTTCGTTGTGGTCAAGTTGTACGCCAAGAAGTACGCAACATGGTCTTAAATAAGCTACAAGCGCTAGGCCCTGTATGGGTAAAAGGTAAACCAGCCGGTAGCTGGGCGACTATCGTTCTAGAGCAGATAGAAGATATGCAAGAGTACTATTCGCGCTATCTACCACAAATGTATCTTGCTGGCATCATCCCTATTATGATCTTGATTGCCATCTTCCCATTTAACTGGGCCGCCGCCTTAATCTTGTTTGCAACCGCCCCATTGATCCCCATTTTTATGGCCTTAGTGGGACTCGGTGCCGCAGATGCTAACCGACGTAACTTTGTTGCTTTAGGTCGCCTCAGCGGTAGTTTTCTCGACCGGTTACGCGGCTTAGATACATTACGACTGTTTTTCCGTGAAAAAGCAGAAGTGCAACAAATTCGTGAATCTACCGAAGACTTTCGCTCAAGAACCATGGAAGTCCTTAGAATGGCTTTCCTCTCCTCTGGTGTGCTTGAGTTTTTCGCCTCAATTTCAATCGCTATCGTAGCCGTCTATTTCGGTTTTTCCTATCTTGGCGAATTAAATTTTGGAAGCTATGGGTTACCAGTCACCATGTTTGCCGGTTTTCTGGCATTAATTTTATCGCCTGAGTTTTTCCAACCTCTACGTGATTTAGGCACCTATTATCATGCCAAAGCTCAAGCGGTAGGCGCAGCAGAAAGTTTGGTGACATTATTAGAAAGCGATGGCGAACAAAAAACAGAAACTGGGGATAAGACACCGCAAGATAAACCCATTCAAATTGAAGCAAATAAGTTAGAAATCTATTCCCACGACGGTCAACGTCTTGTCGGTCCTCTCGATTTTACTATCGAGCCACAACAGCGTATCGCTGTTGTCGGGCAAAGTGGTGCCGGGAAAAGCTCTTTACTCAATCTTTTGTTAGGTTTTCTTCCCTATAAAGGCTCGATTAAAATTAATGGGGATGAGCTAAAAGAGCTTTGCCCAGATAAATGGCGTGCATTAATTGGCTGGGTGGGTCAAAACCCTCATTTACCAGAACAAACGCTTATCGAGAATATCTGCTTAGGTAAACCGACTGCTTCAGAGGCTGAAATACAACAAGCCATTGATGATGCCTATGTTTCCGAGTTTCTCCCTATGCTACCTGATGGCTTAAATACACGCCTTGGCGACTATGCTGCTAGGCTATCCGTTGGGCAAGCTCAACGTGTTGCTGTCGCGCGTACACTCTTAAAGCCATCGCGTATTTTATTACTGGATGAACCAGCTGCTAGCCTTGATGCTCACAGTGAAAAACGGGTCATGCATACCCTTAATCAACTAGCTCAACAGCAAACGACAATTATGGTCACCCACTTACTCGAAGAAACGGTTAATTACGACCAAATTTGGGTGATGGCAAATGGTCAAATCATTCAGCGTGGTCATTATGCACAATTGAGCCAATCGGAAGGGCCGTTTGCCCGCTTGTTGGCTCACCGTAGTGAGGAGCTTTGATAATGCGAGTTCTATTACCTTTTTTGGCTCTCTATCGCCGACACTGGTTTTTGATCCTGCTCGGCATGATCTTAGCCATCGTGACTTTACTTGCCAGTATTGGGCTACTTACTCTATCAGGGTGGTTCCTCGCAGGGGCGGCAATTGCAGGTTTTCCGGGGCTTTATTATTTTAATTATATGCTGCCTGCTGCTGGTGTCCGTGGTGCCGCTATTTTCCGGACCGCAGGTCGCTACGCCGAACGACTGGTTAGCCATGATGCCACATTCCGAGTTTTGGCCCATTTACGTGTGTTCGCCTTTAGTAAAATATTACCGCTCTCACCGGGGGGGATCAGCCGCTTCCGCCAAGGGGAAATTCTTAACCGCCTTGTGGCGGATGTCGAAACCCTCGATCACCTATATTTACGTGTTTTATCGCCGATTTTTGCTGCTTTTGTCGTGATCTTTGTCCTGATTTTTGGGTTGAGCTTCCTTGACCCTCGCCTAGCGTGGACACTCGGTTGTATTATGCTGTTTTTATTATTTACCTTACCGTTTGTCTTTTATCGTGCAGGTAAGCCCATCGGACAAGAGCTGACTTACTTACGTGCCCATTACCGCACTGTCCTGACATCCGCTTTACAAGGGCAAGCGGAACTGACTTTGTTTGGAGCGCTTCCCCGTTTTCGCCAAACATTGGCAAATATTGAAAGCCAATGGCAAGTGCGCCAACAACAGCAAGCCAATCTAACAGGGGTATCTCAAGCCATTATTCTATTTGCCTCTGGTTTTACTGCTACTTTGTTGTTGTGGATGGCGGCAGATCATGTGGGGGGGAATACTAACCCAGGAGCACTCATTGCTTTATTTGTCTTCTGTGCACTGGCCGCTTTTGAAGCCTTAGGCCCTGTCGCCGTTGCCTTTCAGCATATGGGGCAAGTGATTGCTTCTGCTGAACGTGTTTCTCAGCTAATTGATGCCAAACCAGAGGTAACATTCCCTGACAACGGTTTATCCCTTCCCCAATTGGAAAGCCTTGTTGTCGACAATATTTCATTTACTTACCCCGAGCAACCTTTCGCAGTTTTAAAACAGGTTTCGCTTTCACTGCTACCGGGGCAACACATCGCCTTATTAGGTAAAACAGGTTGTGGGAAATCAACACTTTTGCAATTACTCACTCGAGCATGGGATGTTGATAGTGGTATGATCAAAATTAATGGTCAAAATATTAGTGACTATAGTGAACAAGCACTGCGTTCGCTCATGTCAGTCGTTCCACAACGGGTACACATTTTTAGTGATACCTTGCGTAATAATCTACTGCTCGCTAACGATAAGGCAACCGACAAACAGCTCATTGAGGTGTTAGACCAAGTTGGTCTTGGTAATTTGTTGGAAAATGAGCAAAAACTTAACGCTTGGATGGGTGAAGGTGGTCGACAATTATCGGGTGGAGAGCAGCGCCGCTTAGGGATCGCTCGAGCGCTATTACATAATACGCCATTAATTTTAATGGATGAGCCAACCGAAGGGCTTGATGCACAAACAGAGCAGCAGATCCTTGCCCTGTTAAAAGAGAAATGTGCCGATAAGGCACTAATTGTGATCACCCATCGCATGCAAGGTATCGAGCAAATGGATACTATTTGCGTGATGGATAACGGTGAAATTGTTGAGCAAGGCTCACATCAGGCGCTTTTAGATTTAAAAGGCCGCTATTTTCAGTTTCGCCAGCGCCATTTACAACAGCAGGCCCTGTGAGGCACATCATGTACCAGCTCGATGATGACTCCTATCTGTTCCCGCCCGTCCATGAAGCGATGCGGGAACCTAATGGCCTGTTAGCTATTGGTGGCGATTTAGCGCCAGATCGGCTGAAGGCTGCCTACTATGATGGCATTTTCCCTTGGTTTAACCCGGGCGAAATGCCATTATGGTGGTCACCCGATCCTAGAGCGGTTTTAATGGTTGGCGAATTGCACATTAGCCGTTCGATGAAAAAGTTATTGAGAAAGCAAAAGTATCGCGTCACTGTCAACCATGCCTTCAAAGATGTCATCGCAGCTTGTGCGATACGTGACGAAGGAACATGGATTTTACCTGAGGTGCGTGAGGGGTATCAGGCACTTCATGAGCAGGGGATCGCTCATTCTATTGAGGCGTGGTATGGTGAAGAACTGGTTGGCGGCCTGTATGGCGTGAACATGGGGCACCTATTTTGTGGGGAATCTATGTTCAGTCGGATGAATGATGCCTCCAAATTTGCTTTTATTACATTTTATTTTCATTTTTTGCGCTATAATGGGCAGCTTTTTGATTGTCAGGTACTTAACCACCATACCGCCTCATTAGGCGCAAAAGAAATATCCCGTCGGGATTTTTTACATATTCTTTATCGGTGGCGTAACAAAGCGATTGATCCCGCCTGCTGGTTACCGCAATCGATTGAAATACCGCCATTATTCGAATAGCGAATTTTGGCTTTACGTTATTTTATGCCCATACTGTTCAAGAAAAATCGCTTTAAAATGCAACATTTCTTTACTTAGTGAGGGTTTTTGGGCATTATCTTGCCCGTTAAAAATCATGGTTATTAGACTTAGAGGATTAGATGGCCAAAGAAGACAATATTGAAATGCAGGGCACAGTACTGGATACCCTGCCAAACACAATGTTTCGTGTTGAACTGGAAAATGGTCACGTTGTGACTGCCCATATTTCTGGAAAAATGCGTAAAAACTATATCCGCATCCTGACAGGCGACAAGGTAACTGTAGAGTTAACTCCGTACGACCTGAGCAAAGGCCGTATCATTTTCCGTAGCCGCTGATTCTATCTCTTCAGGCAAGGCCTGATACAGCCACAGGTGCACAAGACACCTGTGGTCTATTTGTTGTCAGAATACCGCATCCTCCGGAGAGGCCTTGTGCACGCTACTGAAGCTATATGTCAGTGTGTTACTTTTATTATCAAGCCCGATACGTACTGAGCCGCCATTAGTTAACGAACCAAACAGTAGCTCATTTGCTAATGGTTTTTTCAGGTTATCCTGGATCACACGTGCCATAGGTCGGGCTCCCATCGCCTTATCATAGCCTTTTTCACACAACCAGCGGCGAGCCTCTTGGCTAACTTCAATCGAAACACCTTTCTCATCAAGTTGTGCTTGTAGCTCGACAATGAATTTATCCACCACCTGTATGATGATATCCATGGATAATGAATTAAACCAAATAATGCCATCAAGACGGTTACGGAACTCAGGCGAGAAGACTTTCTTAATTTCAGACATCGCATCCGTACTGTTGTCTTGCTCTGCAAAGCCAATTGAGCGGCGCTGTGTTTCTTGAACCCCTGCATTGGTTGTCATGACAACAATCACATTACGGAAATCGGCTTTGCGCCCATTATTGTCTGTCAGTGTGCCGTGATCCATAACTTGTAGAAGGATATTAAACACATCGGGATGCGCCTTTTCAATTTCATCAAGCAGCACAACAGAATGTGGATGTTTAATCACCGCATCCGTCAAAAGCCCGCCTTGATCAAACCCTACATACCCAGGAGGTGCACCAATTAAGCGGCTCACGGTATGCCGTTCCATATATTCAGACATATCAAAGCGCAATAATTTTATATCCAATGCCTTAGCGAGTTGGACTGTGACTTCCGTTTTACCTACCCCAGTAGGGCCTGCAAATAAGAAGGAGCCTACCGGTTTATGATCTTGGCCTAACCCCGCTCGACTCATTTTAATAGCTTCTGTTAATGCGGTGATCGCATCATCTTGCCCAAACACTAGCATTTTCAGGCGTGAATCTAACGTTTTTAAGCGCTCTTTATCGCTCGAAGAGACGGTTTTTTCTGGGATACGTGCGATACGCGCAACCACAGATTCAATCTCAGGCACACCAATGGTTTTCCGACGTTTGCTAGGTGCAACCAAACGTGTCCGAGCGCCTGCTTCATCGATAACATCAATCGCTTTGTCTGGCAGATGCCTATCCGTGATGTATTTAACCGACAAATCAACCGCGGCTTGAATGGCTTTTGCCGTATAACGAACATCATGGTGTGATTCGTATTTCGGTTTTAATCCATTAATGATACGTACCGTTTCTTCGGTTGTTGGCTCTACAATATCAATTTTCTGGAAGCGGCGTGCCAACGCCCTATCTTTTTCGAAAATATTACTAAACTCTTGATAAGTCGTTGAACCAATAACACGGATACGGCCACCTGATAACAATGGCTTAATTAAATTTGCCGCATCAACTTGACCACCAGACGCTGCACCAGCCCCAATAATCGTGTGAATTTCATCGATAAATAGAATGCTTTTACTGTCTTTTTCCAGCATTTTTAGCAGTGATTTAAACCGTTTTTCGAAATCACCTCGGTATTTAGTGCCTGCTAATAAAGAACCAATATCTAATGAATAGATAGTGCAGCCGTTCATGACCTCGGGGACATCCCCTTGCTCAATGCGCCATGCTAGCCCTTCCGCTATCGCTGTTTTACCAACGCCAGATTCTCCCACCAGCAATGGGTTGTTTTTGCGACGGCGGCAAAGAACTTGGATCGTTCTCTCTAGCTCTGCCTGACGCCCTACCAGCGGGTCAATTTTGCCTTGTTTAGCCAGTTGATTCAGATTGGTTGTGAAATTATCCATATGATCATCAGAAACAGGCTGTTCTTCATGATTGACGTTGCTGTTTGGCGTATCTTGCTCGGATGATGCCGAAGCTTCCCCTTTAATCGTGCCGTGGGAGATAAAATTGACAACATCTAAACGGCTTACATCATGTTTACGCAATAAATAAGCTGCCTGTGACTCCTGCTCACTGAATATTGCGACCAGTACATTAGCGCCACTTACTTCATTACGACCCGATGATTGAACATGGAAGACCGCACGTTGCAGAACGCGTTGAAAACTTAATGTTGGCTGAGTATCGCGATTATCATTTTCAGGCAACAGTGGCGTCGTTTGCGCAATAAAGTGCTCAAGCTCTTGTCGCAGAACAACAAGGTCAACTTTACAGGCATCCAATGCTTCACGTGCTGACGCATTACTCAATAATGCCAGCAACAGGTGCTCCACTGTCATAAATTCATGTCGATTATCTTTCGCTTTTGCAAATGCGACGTTTAGACTCAGCTCCAGTTCTTGATTGAGCATAAGCACCTCCCAAAATTGATATTAGCGAGTTCACACTTTTTCTATTGTGCACAACAAAGGGTACTCATGTTCGCGCGCATAGCTGTTAACTTGTGCCGCTTTTGTTTCCGCAACCTCTGCCGTAAAGATACCGCAAACCCCTTTCCCCTGAAAATGGACATCTAACATTATCTGTGTAGCGCGTTCTTCATCAAAAGAAAAGTATTTTTGCAACACTTCAACAACAAAATCCATTGGAGTGTAATCATCGTTATTTAATATAACCTTATACATCGAAGGGGGCTGTAAAACTTGCTCCACTTCATCTTTAAAAACAACATCTGTTTTAAATGTACCAAGAAAATCGCTCATTACTTGTCGTGCTCGGAGTTAAGATTTATTAAGCATAGCCTTTATTATCAATGATTTCTATTAATCAAGATAACAATAAAACATAAATAAAATCATTTGTTTTATCAATTGCTGTTTCCGCTTAATAACAGTGTAACACGCAACCTAACGCAACTCATATGGCCTAAATTTTGTGATCTGCTTCAAAATTAATAAACTGGAGAGCGTTAGCCATATCAAATTTTTATCACTTCGCCAAAAATCAGCAAATTGATCGCTTGACGTCCGAAGGCAATTCACTACAGTATGATTTGCAGACAGTCAATATGTGTAATTATACTTAGTCGATGCATAGTGGTTATGCATTTATGTCAAACACAACTTGTAAATACGAAGGACGATGTATGGAGACAGGTACAGTTAAATGGTTCAACAACGCCAAAGGCTTTGGTTTCATCTGCCCAGAAAATGGGGGCGAAGATATTTTCGCTCATTATTCTTGTATACAAATGGAAGGTTACAGGACATTAAAAGCTGGTCAGAAAGTCAATTTTAGTATTAATACTGGCCCAAAAGGGAACCATGCCAACCTCATCATTCCGATTGAAAGCAGTACGTTGAATCATACAAGTGCAGAGGCAACGCCTCAAGAATAACCCCCGTGTAATAGAGCACAGTTAATTACTTTTCATTTAGCAATAACTGGTTTGCATGATTGGTCGTTAACTGTGTCTATTTTTTAATATCAATCTTTTGATATCAATGAGGACGGCCGTGGGTTTGTAAAAAAGAGACATCACCATAAAGTGATTTAAGCAGTGCGAATTGCTCTTCATCATAGAATTGGCAATTACCGCTACCAAATGCCTTCGCAACTTCAATCATAAACTTCACCGATGCGGCAATATCCACTTCATGACTAGCGCCTGTTGAACAACCCGGCACAATTGTCTGCGTACAAATAGCCACACCAACAACAGGGGCTGTTGTTGAGACTGCTGGCTGCATAATACTATTGATGTGATGTAATCCGTTGCCGTAAGGCGTGATATCTTGTACCGCGAGTGGGAACGTCACCGCATTCTGCCCACTGCTCCACTCCATCAAATGAAGTAAGTCCTCAGAAACAGGCAAGATATAGCCATCTTTTACCGTTGGTGACAAGGCATAACCTTTATGGTTGATCAGCCTATTTCCCTTTGTCGTGTCCACAGATAAAATAGCATCCGCTTCTGGGATAGCCTCATTTTCATTCATCGTCTCATCGTTGAGTGGTGAGTCCATAAAATCAACGGGGCTATGAGGACGTGTTGGCGCTGTTGGGCAAATATGCGTCGTAATGATCACATCCCCCATGAGGACATCACCCTTTTCTCTCATCTCGGCAAGTTTTAATGCCGTCGCAATGGCAGCAATAGCGCCATCAGCATCAGAAACCAGCCCAATACGAGATGGGCGCGCTCCGATACCCCCTAAACGCCCAATAATCCCCAATGTTGGGGCATGGTTACCTTGGCGTTTACCATGAGTACCTGGGATCACGATACGCACAAAATCACTTTGCCCTTTTCCATCTCGCACTGTTTTTGATGATGCTTCAATGGTAGTAAAGTTTTTAAACAAAGCGACAATATCATCCCCATTAACAACGGCGCTATCGATTAACTCGTAAGCACACAGGGTCTGCTTTAAACTCATATATTTCCCTTGTTATGTACTACTTTTCAGCTTATTTCTCTCGATCTCACCACTCTCCTTTAATGGTTGGTGTATAACCGTCAAAAATTAGCCTATTTCCTGGTGAAGGCGCATACACGCACAATAAATATAATATTTTTATTTTATGATTCACTACTACGTTTTAACCAATAAGGGTCACCTACCATACTGCCAAGGTAGGATGCCTTATGACATATTTTTGTCGCTAATTGCGCCAATAATTCAGAGGTAATTTGCGATGCAGGTAAACTCAAACATAAGGCATAGAGTGTACCTTGCGCAGGGTCATACACGGTACTTGAGACAGAGGCGACCCCCGGAACGGACTCATTAATTGAAAATGCCCAGCCTCGTTCCTCAATTTGATTTAACTCTTGGCGTAGCTTGTCTTGCTTTTCTTGCGGCTCTTGGCAAATGATCACTTCACGTTCACTCAAAGAGTAACGAGCTAATAACGCTTTACCTGTAGAAGTTCCCGCTATAGGCAATTTTGTTCCCGGCTGAGTGATCACTTGAAGCATGCTATTACCAATACGTGCATGCACGACTCTTACCTTATCTTTGTCTCTTAAAGAGACATAAGTGGTGAACCCCGTTTCTTTGGTCAGTTCATCGAGTGATTCAAGCGCCATATCAATCAACGGGTTCATACCCCGAGCGCGATGCGCTAACTCCATAATGATCAGCCCCGGACGATAAATGGGCGCATCATTTTTCTTTTCGAGCAAACCATGCTCTGCCATCTGTTTTAATAAACGTGATGCTGAGCTTTTTGGCATTCCCAATTCATTCACTAACGTTGTCACCGTCAGTTCATCGCCGGAGCGAAGAAACAACCGATATACATCGACAACACTTGAGAGAATACTCATAACTCACCTGTAACCTGAGAATTCTGCACCAACGCCTCATAGCTTTGTGGTTTTCTATCTCTTAAATAAGGAATGTTCAAACGCGTATGAGCCTGAACTCGAAAATCAACCTCACCAATGAGCAACGTTTCACCATCACAACTGGCTTCACTTAACACTTGCCCACGAGGCCCTACAATCTTACTACCGCCAAATAAATGAAGATCTTCCTCATTCCCCCAACGGTTAACTGCTAATAAGTGGCTACCATTCTCCAAAGCGCGGCACGCGGTATTGATATCCCACATATCCTTATCTTGAATACGCCATGCAGAAGGCACGAGCAGCAATTCAGCGCCATTTAAGGTTAAGATACGAGCCACCTCAGGAAACCCCATGTCGTAACAGATCATCACACCAATCTTACCGAATGGAGTATCAAATACCGGATAGCTATTACCACTGCTAAACCATTGTTTTTCAATGCCAAATGCGTGGACCTTACGGTAGACCCCGCTGACACCTTCACAACCTGGATTCCACACCCCAACAGCGTTATAAACCTCGCCTAAGTAGCTTCCTCGCTCAGCAAAGCCACTAACAATAGTGAGATCCAATTGCGTCGCTAGTGCGCTAAACAAGCGATAAGTTTCGCTGCCTTCATCATCGCTGAGATCCCATAGTTGGGTCGCAAGCAAATCGCCTCGATAGCCTGTTGTAGCCAGTTCAGGAAAACAGATTAATTTGGCACCTTGCTCCGCAGCTTGATGGCAGAATGCGGCCATCCGCTCTAAATTATGCTGCTTTTGACCAAGTAAAGAGTTAAATTGCGCAAGAGCAACTTTAACGCTGCTATGATCCATTGCTCTCATCCTTAATCTAAATGGTTAACTTTACGAAATTGCAGCGTATCGACACCTTTTATTCGAGCTTGCAGCAGCATCATCATCCAATAAAGGACTCCGCTAACTAGCAAAGAGTTAAGCGCTGGCACACCAAAATCAGTATCCCAAGGGCCTAATGCCGAGCTTAGCCAACCGACAACAACAGCAATAGCCCAAACAACCAACGTAATGGGATTAACTGCCTCACACAGAGTTGGAAGTTCACCCGCTGCTCTGGTTGTATCTAACTCACGCCGATCACGCTTTAATAAATAATAATCAACCACCATGATCCCCGCCACAGGTGGGATTGCTATACCTAAATAAATCAGAAAACCCACAAAATTATCTAAAATGCCGAGCATCGAGGCGATCGTACCCAAAATGCCGATAACCCACGTTAGATAACGACGGTCAAACCGTTTTTTGAAGATGGCATTCAATAAAGTCGATAAACCTAGTGATGAAGAGTAGAGGTTAATATCATTCATTTTGATAGTGGAGAAGATAACGATCGATGCTCCAACCAACCCAGTTAATGTCAACATCAGGTCAAAGACTTCATTGGTACGCAGGGCAAGTGCCATCAACACTGAAATCATATTGACTAACAGCTCACCAAAAAAAGTCCCGATAAGGGTCATCCAAAAAACCTCTTTCGGGCTTTTCATGAAACGACTAATATCGGGCGTTGTGATAGCTGAAATAATAAACCCACCAGCAACCATCGTAATGGCTGCTGGTAGAGTCATAAAAGCCCCCGCAGGTTCAGTGCGATTAATAAGCGCTCCGATATCTTGCCCAGAAAGCAAGCTATAGGTTGCCCAAGCTAATGCGAGTAAAAATAGCGGCGTTGATATATTTGCGGTAATAGATAAAAAGCGATACCCATATACCGTAATAATCGTCACCGCGATACCTGTAATAAGCGACCAAGTCCCTGGTGTTAGCACATTCGTCGCTTTATACATTCCATCCGCAAAGAAGCCATTTTGTACGCCAAACCAGCCCATCAGTGAAATCGCAATTGCGCCACCAATTAAAGCAGAGCCTAACTTACCAAATCCAGACCACCTTGATAGTAGACTGATTGACATTCCTTCACGGCACGCAGCTGCACCTAAAGCCCAGCTAACAACTTGTAAAATCACTGAACCTAACATTGTGGCCCAAAACGCTTGCCAAAACGTCAGTCCATAACCCAATGCTGCACCTAACATCACCTGAGATACACAGGCTAGTGAGCCAATTCGGATTATAAGAACTTCGTAGAATGGCCTGCGAGCACTGAAGGGCACCCGAGCCAGAGAATAATCTTCACCTGTTTTATTCGCCATTTAGTATTCCTGCTGTGTGGATCTTTGCTATTAAGTTTATTGGCTTTATTTTATTTGTTCCATTTTATGGAACTAGGTTTCATTTATTCTACGAGACAAATGATATCCATGTTCGATACCAAATCGCAAGTAGAATTTAACTTTTTACATAGCTTTTTGTGTATGTAGATATAACTATAACGGGAAAACTAAAGGCTGGGGAGATAAATTGATATAAAAATAAGGATGTTGAAGTACCTCTGACCATTACAGAGGTACTTGAAAAAATACAGATAGATCTCTTACTACTCTCTTGCTAATGCATCAATAGGGTTTAATCTTGCTGCACTTCGCGCGGGTAAGAATCCAAAAATGATACCAATTGCTGTCGAACAGATAAATGCACTGATCAGCGCCATAGGTTGAAAAACGAAAGTCCAGCCGGGCAACGCCATTTGCGCCATGACACTAATGCCATAGGAAAGCCCAATCCCCATTAACCCACCAATCAAGCAGACCAGTACCGCTTCAATCAAAAATTGCTGCATCACATCACTTGTGCGCGCACCAACCGCCATACGGATACCAATTTCTCGGGTCCTCTCAGTAACGGAAACTAACATGATGTTCATCACGCCTATACCACCAACCACCAGCGAAATAACAGCGACCAAGGTTAGAAACAGTTGCATGGTACGAGTGGTTTTCTCCGCTGTTTTCACAAGCGTATCAATATTGTAAGTAAAAACGTCCTTCTTACCGTGTCGCAATGTTAATAAGCGGGTGATCTGTTGCTCCGCTGTTTTGGCATCAACCCCCTCTTTAACCCTTACGACAATACTATCCAAGTAAGGTCGATTTAAGATTTTGCTATTTACCGTCGTATCCGGCAGCCACACTGACAGCGAATTACTTGAACCAAAAATTGATTTTTGCTCCGCGAGAACACCGATCACGGTAGCTGGCATATTCCCAATCAAGATGGTTTCCCCTACCACTTGCTTTTGGTTAGGAAAAAAGCGACGTTTTGTGTTCGCATCAATCACAACCACTTGCGCCCTACGCTCTACCATGTCTGCAGTAAAGTTCATCCCTTCGGAAAACTTTTCAGCGTAGACCTGAAAATAATCACGCCCAACCCCTAATAGCTGGGCTGAAGCATCTAAATTCCCCTTACGCAATCGAGTTGATTTAGATAACTCCCCCGATACGGCTTGCACATAAGGTTGCTTGGCAATGGCGTCAACATCGGATGGCTTTAAAGATTGCCGATTCTCTGCATCATCACTACCAAAATCCTCCCCAGGGTAAACCGAAATGGTATTCGTGCCGATTGATTTTATATCATTGAGAACCATGCTTTGAGCGGCATCACCGATCACCATAATAGAGACGACTGACGCAATACCGATGATAATGCCTAACATGGTGAGTAGTGTGCGCATTTTATTAACCACCATGGCGCGCCAAGCCATTAACAGTGCTTCGCTAAACCGTCCATAGATTTGCCCTAACGACATTTTCCTAGGTGATGTTTTCTCCAATGAAGGTACATTTGGAGCTTTAGCAGAGCCTGAGTCACTAATAATTTCGCCATCTTTAATTTCAATAATGCGTTCAGCCTGCTGAGCGACTTTGGGGTCATGGGTAACAATAATAACGGTGTGCCCCTGCGCACATAATTCTTTGAGGATTTTCATTACCTCTTCACCAGAGTGGCTATCAAGGGCACCAGTTGGCTCATCAGCAAGGATAACTTGACCACCATTCATCAACGCACGCGCGATACTTACCCGCTGTTGTTGCCCTCCCGATAACTGACTTGGTCGGTATTCTGTTCGTTCGCCAAGCCCGAGTTTCGCTAATAATTCAATGGCTTTTTTACGGCGTTGAGTCTTACCTGCCCCCGCGTAAATGGCGGGAACTTCAACATTTTGTTCAGCCGTTAAATGGCTAAGTAGATGGTAGCGCTGGAAAATAAAGCCAAAGTGTTCACGGCGTAACTCAGCTAGCTGATCGTTATCAAGCTGGGAAATATTTTGCTGAGCAACAAAGTATTCCCCTGAGCTAGGTTTATCCAAACAGCCGATGATATTCATTAAAGTTGATTTCCCCGAGCCAGATGCACCAATAATGGCCACCATTTCCCCAGCATCAACAGTTAATGAAATATTTTTCAATACCGTAATTTCTGTTTCACCAGCAGGATAACGTCGCGTGATCCCTCTAAGTTCTAATAAGGCTGACATATTAACTCTCCGCGTTACGGCCGGTGATCACCTGTTCGCCTTCTTTTAGTCCATCAGTGACTTCAACATATACATCATTACGGCTACCGATTTTTATTTGCCGTTTTTCAGCCTGTTCTCCCTGCAACACTTCTACCTCATAAATTTGCGGGGAAACTTCATCCCCTAAAGCAGAGAGCGGTAAAAGTAATACATTTTTATGCGATTCAAGATCAATTTTGACCTGTGCCGTCATTTGTAATTTCAGTAAATGCTGGGGGTTGGGCACTTCAAAACGTGCATAATAAAAAATAGCATCGTTGATTTTTTCAGGAGTCGGTAAAATATCTTTCAACACCCCTGAGAAGCGTTTATCTGGCGCGCCCAATACAGTAAATGACGCTGCCTGACCCGGTTTAAGATGAATAACATCCGCCTCTGACACTTCAGCTTTAACTAACATTGTATTCAAATCAGCTAATGTCAGAATGGTTGGCGCTTCCTGAGCCGCTATCACTGTTTGACCTTGTAATGTTTTGATAAACGTGACAATACCATCCATTGGCGCGGTAATTTGTGTATATTTCAAGTTTGTTTTTGCCGTATCTAAGGTCGCTTGGTTGCGCTTAATTTGCGCCTGATATGTTGCCACCTGCGCCTTTTTCACAGCGACATCCGTTTGCGCTTTATCTAAATCTTGTTTTGAGACGGCTTGGAGCTTAGATAAACTCAATTGGCGTTGATAAGTCACTTCAGCTAAGCGTAACTCTGCTTTCGCTAACGCCAAATGTGATTCCAGCTCATGGATCGTTTCTTGAGATTCTGTCACGTCGTTTTGTGCTTTTTGTGGATCAATGACCGCTAGCAAATCACCTTTTTTGACTTTATCTCCCTCTTGAACATACAGAGTTTGTAGCTGCCCACTGACCTGCGCACCGACATCAACTTTGCGCACAGCATCCAGTTTACCTGTTGCTTGAACTTGTTTATTGAGATCACCTCGGGCCACTGCGACTGTTTGAAAAGCCTCTTTTTTATCTTCCGTGAAAAAAAAGAATGCGATACCAATCGCAATTAAAATAACCAGTAAAGAAACCAGCCACTTCTTACGTGAATTTGCTCTCATTCAATCTATACCTATACCAATAAAGAGAGGGCTACGCCCCCTCATAAAATTTACCTATTTAGCCGAGCATTCGTGAATAATTTAGTAAGCTTTACCTCTTGCTAACCACGCTACCCGAGAAAACATATTTTTGAGTTGTGATGGGATAGAATCTGGCCCTAATTCTGCTGCTCGATTGACAATAGCGATAGCAAGATCAGGTTTGGATGTTTTGGAAATTGCTTTAATAATCACACGTCGAGTCGAAACTTTCGCGTTATCCGGTATCCCTGATATCTCATGATAAAGATGTTTAAATCCTTCGCGATATAAAAAATGCTCCATATCCGGTGCCGGCAATCGAGTTAATCGGTCTCGTTCCGTGTCATGCATTTTTTCAGCGTAACTCAGCGCGGTGGCGGCATACTTCTTACCAGCCTCATCGCCATCAACAAGTGTATGCCATTCTATACCCATTTTGCTGGCAAACTTTAACAAAGGCTTAAGACCGCTTTGTGCAAACTCAATCACTTTGATGCCTTCTGTTTCAAAGTAATAGTTACACTGCCGCGCTAACTCATTCATTAACCAAATTTCAGTCTCGCCTTCAACCAATAACCAACAACGCGCAAACATCGCTGATGGCCGGTTAAAGCGGATGTGAAAGGAGATTTTCCGAATTTCCTCCGCAGATAGCTCATTCTCACCTAAGCGATAAGCCGAAACTTTGCCGGAATCGCGCACCAAGCGGCAAAGATTTTCAATCGGCACTTGCGACAGAAGCTCCCCGGAATTCGTTGTGGTCAAGCGTTGTAAAGAAAAGAGATTGAGTAGACCCCAAGCAATCGACAACATAATTGGATGCAGGCGTGTTTCGGGGTCTTCTACAATAACCAAAGGGCGTGCATATTTATCGAGTTGGATATTGCCTTTTGACTGCAATAAAGAAGAAAACATGCCTAAGATAATTAA
The DNA here is from genome assembly GCF_028477825.1 of Providencia sp. PROV267. Lineage (NCBI taxonomy): Bacteria > Pseudomonadati > Pseudomonadota > Gammaproteobacteria > Enterobacterales > Morganellaceae > Providencia > Providencia sp. PROV267. The sequence continues at coordinate 222,701 of NZ_JAMPLX010000007.1, forward strand.
ACGGATATTACGCTGATTTGGTTTTGCAATAATACGGCTAATATTATCTAAAGCATGCCAGCCTCTTTTGCGTGGTTCAAACTTAATTGCTGCTTTATGCTCTTGAAACAGATGGTTACTTTGCCCCGCAAAATAATGACTGAGCAGTTGCTGCATCGCATCCACCCCTTCAACCAACTCCTCGTCGCTCAAGCGTTGCGGATTATTGATTAATGCACGAGTCAGCTCTTCCATTCGCGAGTTAAAAATATCGCGTACCTCTTTTTCACCCGCAACAATCGTCTCAGTATTTAATGTGCGCAAAAAACGGGCATCACGCAAACGGATCACTGGATATAAGCGAATAATTTCTTTGATATATTTACCGACATTATCCAATGACAACTTATTTCCCCCTGCATTGAGGAAACTGCGGTCAACGCTAATGCTGCCGTCTTCTTTTAGTTCAGCACTAACGCGGTAAAAGATATGCTTAAGATCATCACCGTTATCGACCCAAACGGAGGTAAGATTACGAAAGCGAAATGAGCGATGTCGGCCTGGGCGGTTTTCACAAAATTTCAACACTATCTGCAATGAGCGAAATCGAGAGGCATCATCCCCTGTTGGATGATGAAAATCATGCTTATTAAATTGGTAATTTTCTTGTTCGGGCGAAAGTAAAATCGTCAGTGCATCCAAAAGGCTCGACTTTCCCCATGAGTTTTCACCAATTAACACCGTATTATTATTTAAAGCTAATGAGAGCCGGTTAATCCCTCTAAAACCGTAGATTTCCACTCGTTCCAGATACATACACCCTCTCCTTGCTATTAATCTATTTTTAGAGCTTACCTCTTAACTGCTGGTATGACTATAAGACAGCTCGAAAATTAAATATATTTTTACACTCAATAACTAAAGTTGTATTTCGGCAACAGACGCGGCTGGCTCGTCCGTAAAGCCACTTGACGACGTATCAACGGCAGATAACAATAGAGCTGACTAAGTTGAGCCTCCATTTATAGTGTTATAAAATAGTTAAACTTTATTTTTTAGTCTTTTTATCCTATTTTTTAGCCATAACTGGAGAAAAAGACGCTATCTTAGAACCATCTGCCAGACTGATAAAACAGCAAATAAATGAAATTAATATCAAATATAATAATTAATATATAACCCCTTGTTAATGGGATAATTATAAGGATGCAAAATGTATTCAGGACTACTCATTATTTTACTACCGTTAACGCTAGGTTATCTTATCCCTATAAAAAATAAAAAGATTTTAGATATTATACATCGAGCGTTAAATTCAATGGTTTATATCATTCTCTTTTTAATGGGGATTACACTCGCTTTACTTGAAAACTTAAGTGTTCACCTATTTTCAATTTTAATCTACGCACTCACATTCTTTGGTTGTATATTTTCACTTAACCTTATCTCACTACTGCTATTAGATAAGTTAGATCCTTGGAAAATCCCTAAGCATAAACAAGAAAAGCCTCCATCACGTTTAAAAATGGTATTTGAATCATTGCAACTGTGTGGTGTGCTATTGATTGGTTTCTTAGTTGGCTTAACTGGATTTGATTTCCTGCACTATGCCGATAAAGGCAGCCAAATTGCGTTAATGATGTTACTGCTTCTTGTCGGCTTGCAACTTCGCAATAGTGGCATGAGTATTAAACAAATCTTAGTTAACCGCCGAGGAACCACAATCGCCTTTGTGATGGCAATCAGCGCGCTAGCTGGTGGCGCAATTGCCGCATTATTATTAGGTTTACCCGTAAAAATGGGGCTAGCATTGGCCTCTGGGTTTGGCTGGTACTCATTAACAGGGATTGTATTAACCGATGCCTATGGCCCTGTCATGGGGAGCGCCGCGTTCTTTAATGACCTCGCTCGTGAACTCGCTGCGATTATGTTGATCCCTTTAATTATTAACCGCTACCGCTCAACCGCATTAGGTATTTGCGGCTCAACATCAATGGATTTTACCCTCCCAGTCCTCCAGCGAAGTGGTGGCGTCTCTATCGTACCGGCCGCTATTGTGCATGGTTTCGTGCTCAGCCTCGTTACCCCGATCTTAATGGCATTTTTCACTTAGCTATATTTCACTCACAGATTGCCACTTATTTATAACATGATAGATAAGTGGCAAGTCCTAAAATGACTATAATTAACAGCACTTTACATAAGTAGAATTTCAGTCACAATAGCGACAGATGAGAGTGAAACAGGAAACCAAGATGAACGAAAAGCAACGTGTTTTAGTATTGGGCGCCAGTGGCTATATTGGGCAAAATTTAATCCCCGAATTAATTAAGCAAGGCTATCAAGTGACAGCCGCTGCTAGGCGGGTGGATTGGATGCTCTCACAAGGCTGGCAAGATACACAATGTGTTTATGTTGATCTGCAAGACCCTGAAACACTCAAAGACGTGATGAAGGAGATCGATATTGTCTATTTCCTCGTTCATAGCATGGCTGATCATGCCAACCTGATTGAACGTGAGCGCACGGCGGCTCGCCATGTTCAGCAAGCACTTGATCAATCGAATGTTAAGCATGTTATTTATCTCAGTTCACTACAACATGGTCACAGCTATTCTCAACATTTGATCTCTCGTCGATTAACAGGGGAGATCTTACGTGAGAGTCAGGTGCCAGTCACAGAGATCCGCTCAGCAATCATCGTTGGCTCAGGATCGGCGGCTTTTGAGATCATGCGTGATATGGTTTACAACCTCGCTATCTTAACCCCACCGCGTTGGGTACGTTCAAAGTCTTCACCTATTGCGCTGAGTAACATACTGCATTACTTAACTGAATTAGCAAAACGCCCCGTGACTGAAAGTAAAATTTACGATGCGGGTGGCCCTGAGTACATGAGCTACCAAGAGCTATTCAAGCGCTTTATAAAAATCAGCGGTAAGCGTAGATTGCTGATCCCTATCCCTATTCCTATTAGCATGATCTCCGTCCACTTCATCAGTTTGATCACCTCAGTTCCTCCGGCAATTGCTAAAGAGTTGATCCAAGGATTGCAGCATGACCTGCCTGCCGACGATAAAGCCTTACGCGAACTGATCCCACAAACGTTGGTTTCATTTGATGAGGCGGTCAAAACTACCTTAGCTCAAGAAGCCGATGCTATCGACAATGCAGATTGGGGTTATGATCCTGAAGTCAAAAAACGCTGGCGACCGGGTTATGGTTTTTACCCTAAACAGGCCGGTGCCACACTCGGCACTTCGGCAAGTACAGAGTCGCTATGGCATGTTGTGCAGCAAATCGGGGGTAAAAACGGCTATTTTTATGCCAACGCACTTTGGAAAACCCGTGCCATTATGGATGACATGATGTTAAACAAAGTGAAATATGGTCGCCCCGCTCGTGAAGAGCTGCAATTAGGTGATGAAATTGATGGTTGGCGCGTCATTAATTTGGAGCCTAATAAACAGCTTAGCCTGCTCTTTGGGATGAAAGCGCCTGGGCTAGGCCGCCTGACTTTCACCATTCACGATAGCGGTAGCCGCCGTTCAATTGATGTACGTGCATGGTGGCACCCCGCAGGATTTAGTGGGTTGCTCTATTGGTTTGCCATGATGCCTGCCCATCTATTTATTTTTAAAGGCATGGCTAAACGTATTAGTGAATTGGCGTTTGAGCGGGATAAACAACTTGCAGGCAAGTCATCAACTGGGCAACAGCCGCCAAAATGATGATTGCTTAATAACAAAAAACCAAATTTTTATGCATATATTATTGCATAAATATGCTTACAGGATTAATATCTGTGTCAGTTAAACAAGGTATTATTGGTAAGCATGAGCATTCAATTAAAAAATATAAACTGTTTTTACGGCTCTCATCAGGCGCTCTTTGATATCAACTTAGAGTGCCCTGCCGGAGAAACCATGGTATTACTCGGGCCTAGCGGTGCAGGCAAAAGCTCTTTGCTACGTGTACTGAATTTGTTGGAGATGCCACGTTCAGGTGTACTTAACATTGCAGGTCAAAATTTTGATTTTGCCTCAACCCCTGATGCCAAAGCTATCCGTGCATTACGTCAAAATGTCGGAATGGTTTTTCAACAATACAATCTATGGCCTCATCTCACCGTCATGGATAATTTAATTGAAGCGCCGTGCCGAGTTTTAAAGCTGTCACGTCAAGAAGCAAAAGCAAAAGCGGAAAAATTATTAGAACGTTTGCGATTAACACAATTTGCAACGCGTTTCCCTTTGCATTTATCTGGCGGCCAACAGCAACGTGTTGCCATTGCTCGTGCATTGATGATGGAACCACAAGTTCTGCTATTTGATGAACCAACGGCAGCCCTTGACCCCGAGATTACAGCACAAGTCGTCGATATCATTCGCGAGTTGTCTGCAACAGGAATTACACAGGTAATCGTGACTCATGAAGTTGAGATTGCCCGTAAAGCCGCTAGCCGTGTGGTGTATATGGAAAACGGTCATATTGTTGAACAAGGGGATGCCAGCCATTTCACAGCACCTCAAACTGAAGCATTTGCAAATTATCTGTCACACTAATAGATATAGGATTAAGCAATGAAAAAAATTATATTAGCTGCACTACTTGGCGCTGTAACCCTATCTGCAACTGCGGCGGAAAAAGAGACCATCCGTTTTGCAACAGAAGCGACTTATGCCCCATTTGAAATGTTTGACAAAAACAACCAAATCGTGGGTTTTGACGTCGACCTTGCCAATGCGATGTGTGAAAAAATGAATGCAACTTGCACATTCACCCATCAATCTTTCGATAGCTTGATCCCAAGTTTGAAATTCCGTCGTTTTGAAGCATTGATGGCAGGTATTGATATTACGCCTGATCGCCAAAAACAAGTGGACTTCACTGACACTTATTACCCTAATTCGGCTGAGTTTATTGCCATTAAAGAGAAAGTCTCTTCTGTTGATCAGTTAAAAGGGAAAAAAATTGGCGTTCAAAATGGCACAACTCACCAAAAATATATCATGGAACAGCATAAGGATATGACGACCGTTCCTTATGATAACTACCAATCAGCTATCCTTGATCTGCAAAATGGTCGTATTGATGCTGTGTTCGGTGATACTGCTGTTGCTGACGAATGGCTAAAAGCCAAAGGCAACGAAAACTTAGCGCCTGTTGGTGAAAAAGTCACTGATCCACAGTATTTTGGTATCGGCTTAGGTATCGCGGTTCGTAAAGGTAATAAAGAGTTGTTAGATAAAATGAATAAGGCATTGGCAGAAGTAAAAGCTGATGGAACTTATGACGTTATCTATAAAAAATGGTTTGAACAATAATCGATACTGTTAATGAACAATTTTCTTTTTCTAACAAGTGCCGCCGGTATCACCGTCGGCCTTGCTGTTTCTGCTCTCATATTGGGCCTGATCCTCGCCATGTTATTTACGGCATGGGAGTCCGTGCGTTTTAAACCTATCGCTTTTTTAGGAACGTGCTGGGTCACCTTGATCCGCGGTCTACCTGAACTGCTGGTTGTGTTATTTGTCTATTTCGGCACACTGCAACTGATTAATATTTTAGGTGATGGGATAGAGATCAATCTGGGTTTCTGGCAAACCACCTTACAGATTGATCCGAGCATTTTCTTTGCAGACAGCGGTGAGTTTGACTTTACCCCCTTCGCTTGCGGTGTGGTTGCATTAGCCCTTCTCTATGCGTCCTACGCATCACAAACCCTACGCGGTGCCTTAAAAGCGGTGCCTTATGGGCAGTGGGAAGCAGGTTTAGCGCTTGGATTAACCAAACGAACCATATTCTTTCGTTTTATCATGCCACAAATGTGGCGTCATGCGCTGCCCGGCTTGGGCAACCAATGGCTGGTATTACTCAAAGATACCGCACTGGTTTCTTTAATCAGTGTTAATGATCTTATGTTACAGACTAAGACCATTGTTAACCGTACCCATGAACCTTTTACATGGTACGCTATTGTAGGGCTTATCTATCTTGCGATTACCTTATTAAGCCAAGTTATTTTGAAACGAATTGAATTGCGTACAACTCGCTTTGAAAGAGGTGAATCGCAATGATTGATTTAATTCTCGATATTTTACCTGGCTTACCAACGAGCTTATCGTTAACCTTCAGCGCATTATTTGTGGCATTTATATTGGCCGTATTATTTACGCTCATTTTGTCATTAAAAACGCCAATTATTTCGCAAGCCGTCAAAGTCTATATTACCCTATTTACCGGCACACCATTATTGGTGCAGTTCTTCCTGATTTATAATGGCCCTAGCCAATTTAAATCATTACAAAACTATCCTGTACTGTGGGAGTTTATTTCAACGCCTTGGGTATGTGCGATGATTGCATTAGCCCTCAATAGTGCTGCTTACTCAACATTACTCTTTCATGGTGCCGTAAAAGCAATTCCATCTGGGCAATGGCAATCATGCCAAGCATTAGGTATGTCTAAAGCCCAGACCATGCGGATTATTCTTCCCTATGCGTTTAAGCGCTCTTTATCATCTTATTCGAACGAAGTGGTATTAATCTTTAAAAGTACCTCACTCGCCAGTACGATCACGATGATGGATATTATGGGTTACAGTAGCCAAGTATTTGGTCAAAGTTGGGATGTAATGGCATTTGTGGCTGCGGGGATCATCTACCTCGTTGTTAACGCAATTTTGACGATCATCATGCGATTTATTGAACGTCACGCTCTTGCATTTGAGCAAAGGAACTAACCCGTTTTATCTTTGAATTTAACCTATCACAGTCATAAAAGGGCTTATGAAAATAAGCCCTTGAGGCTTGCTGATAAACAGGGATAAAACCCTAGTTTTTCCCTCTTCGTGTTATCAGCAGTCTGTTTGATTCACCATCAGGGCTAGCGTTTTACCGCTTTTAATACTAAAAATGGTGCATAACGGGTATAGCGTTCAAGATCAGGGCGCTCTTTTAGCGCACTAGCAAGCGGTTTAGGCTCTTTCAACCCTTCAAGGGTAAAACCACAATCAAGTAAGATTGAGACATAATTTTCCACCATACGATGGTACTTGATGACGTTCTCCACAAACCACGTTGTGTTCCTGCTTGATTGTTGTTGATAGCAATCAACAGGTAAATAGCGAAAATTACCCCGTATATTCGTGCAGGTATCGGCTTGACCAACCTTAAATATAATTCCAGCTATCAATATAGAGAATGGGATCCCGAAGGGAGATTAACGGATGATGTTCATTGTCTAAATCTAAAACGAAAAACAATTTTGCTTGGCGCTTAGGTTTAGAGGTTCAATATGCCGTTAATGACAATCTGTCAATGGATTTGAGTTACCGCTATCGAAGATGGCTGCACCTTTAAATCCAAAATTAAAGCTCAGTCTAATGATATTTTATTGGGTGTCACCTATCATTTCTAATTAACATTATCCGGCAGCTTATCTTTTAATAAGCTGCTTTAATTATCACACTATTCGATTAATAAAAATGTTCTAAATAATTCGCTAGGTAAGTTGTTTAGTTTTTGACTAATAATGCAATCACTTCGTAGTGCGCAGTATGTGGGAACATATCAAACAACTGCACCTTACTCACAGCATAGCCTTCCAATTGCTCAATATCTTTTGCCATGGTCTGAGCATTACAGCTTGAATATAAAATATAGTTAGGCCGCATAGTCGAAAGATATTCACATAACTCTTTACCTATGCCTCTCCTAGGTGGATTGACTAATACCAATTGAGGAATATTTCCTTTAGCCGTTGCAAACTTCGTTGAATCTAATGCTTGAAACTCAACATGTTGTAGTCCAAGCTCTTGCGCTGATTGCTTGGCACAAGCGATCGCAGGAGCACTAATTTCAATTCCCGTTAACTGAGTTTGCTTTTCCGCACAATGTAAGCCAAATCCGCCAACACCGCAGAAAAGATCCCATAAGCTAGTGATATTAAGCTTTTTAACCCACTCACGCGCTGTTTGATATAACCGAGCAGCCACAACAGGGTTCGTTTGAAAAAAACTGTGCGGCCGTATAAACAGTGGCACTTGATTTAGCTGTTCCCGTAAAACCTGCTGCTCAGTGAGATAAATTTCTTGTTCGCCTTCTAATATCGCCATATGGACAGGCTGCAAATTAACCGTGATCACCGCCAATTGGGGTAATTGCTGCTGCAACCACGGTAACGCATTTTTTAGCTGCTCAACTTTTTTTTCTGAACGCAAGACAAATCGCAACAGAAACTCACCCGTATGCTGGCTTTGCGTTAATAATAAGTATTTTAATTCGCCACGTTTACGTTCAATGTTATAAGGCGTTAAACCTGCTCGCGCAATAAAAGGTTTAATGACATCAAAAACGGCTGAAAATGGCTCAGGATAAAGCGGACAATCCGTTAAACTAATTGCCTGCCCTTGTGAATTCACAATGCCCAATATTGGTTTTTCGACACTTCCACTCACCACCATTTTGGCTTTATTACGAAACCCTGATAAAGGGCTGGCAACTGGCGATTGAAATACGTCGGCAGCCACCATTGGTAATAAAGAAACTAGGTTTTCCTGTTTTAGTTTGAGTTGTTGATCAGCTGGTAGTTCAAGCCATTGACAGGAACGACATTCGCCTGCCTCATATTTCTCACAATGCATAATATAAAAATTTAATGGAGCGTTACGGAAGGGTTATCATCAATATCAAGGTCAACAGTTTCTTCATCAAACTCATCTTGGTTCGAATACAACAAATTATTGCTATAAATTTCAAAAATGATCGATGATATTTGATCTTCTGCTTGCTGTAAGAAATGGCAAAATTGGCGATAAGTCATCCCAGCTTCAAGCGAGAAGGATTGGCTGACGATTAACTTAGGTAAGTTTTCATTATTAATTTCAAGAAAGACTTTGGCTGTCAGTGAGCTAGCGTTGATTTGGCTGATATTGGCCACTAAAGTCACGATCGCCGTTGGCTTAAGCTCCGCCAGAGCGGAAAGGACAAGAACATTATTAATAATGTCGAGTTTGGCATCAAAAATGCCCTCTATATTTTGCATATGCGGCAAATGTAGAGCAGCACAAGAATCACACTCGAAATAAGAGGTTTTGAGTTGATCAAGCCATTCACGAAGCTGTGATATGTCAGGGTAACAAATAGAATCCATGGGTAATAACCTTCTTCAACTCAAATAAAAACTAATAGAATAACACTTACCTAACCAAACCGAATTTTTTTGGCTAGAAAAGCGGATAATTTTCACACATTGGTGGTGAAAACACCAGTAAAACCATGCTCACTCCCCCTTTTTCTCCTCTTTATCATCATCGTCATCTTGCTTTTTCTTTCTTCCCGGCCTTGATGAGTTTTGATTATCAATACCAAGAAAGCTTAATCCATGTATCGCTCGCCAAACAATATTGATAGTGGCTGGTATCAAGCAACCAATCCCAACCATAACAATCGCGACTAAAACATTTTTCTGCATCAATGGCTCAGGTAAGGTCAGATAGCCATTCATCGCAAGTAAGACAACAATAAGCAGTAAAATCCCTACTGCTTCTAAGATGAGAATCGGCTTAGGAAGATCGGATAGCGAACGCATTTCTCGCTGTGGTTTCTTATTCATCAAGTCCCCTTCTAGAACAATAACTATATACCCCCTACCGAATAAACAGCACTACAACGGGGTATTGTTTAGCGATGCAGTATACCCCATATACTAGCGGATTCTGCATCAGAGCTATACTAGCAAAAGGTAAAATCACCATTTATTTCTAGCTTATTGTCTGGCAAATCATTCACCTTATTATTCCCCTCAATAAGTGCACGGTGACAAAGACAAATCAACAAAGCTGCATCTTGAAGTATGACGAGTATGGAGGCATAGTATTGGGCATTGTGGATAAAAAAACTGTGTTAGTCTTATAGGAGATACTATGTACACTGTGATTTTTGGTCGCCCTGGCTGCCCATACTGTGTTCGTGCTAAAGAGTTAGCTGAAAAACTGAAAAATGACCGCGATGACTTTGACTACCGCTACGTCGATATTCAAGCAGAAGGCCTCACCAAAGAAGATCTATCTAAAACAGTCGGTAAAGAAGTGCTGACTGTGCCACAAATTTTTATCGATGAGAAACACATCGGCGGCTGCACTGATTTCGAAGCTTACGCAAAAGAGCACCTCGATCTCTATAAATAAGCAACAATCTCCATGGGCGGCTCAGTCTCTAATCCGAGTCGCTTCCTTTCTCAATTTGTGCTATTTCCTTCCTATTGCTAAAAAATAAAGCAAATTTTTTTTCTCTATGCGAACTTTCTTATTTAGGGGGGGTCTTAATTTATGCCACTGCTTTTCTTTGATGTCCCCATATTGAGGAGCCCGATAGCCAACTTACGTTTTATCGCTATCGGGTTTTTTATTGCTTAACCGTTCTATTCCCCTTGCAATGTCAGAACTATTTTGCGTTCCCCACCATAATTTCGATGTTCACATAGGTAAATTCCTTGCCATGTCCCCATGTTCAGACGTCCTCGACTCACAGGAATAACCAAACTCGCGCCTAAAATACTCGCTTTAAGATGGGCAGGCATATCATCACTTCCTTCATAGTTATGCTGATAATAAGGCTCATCTTCAGGAACAGCATGGTTAAAGAAGCTTTCAAAATCCTGTCTTACCGTATAGTCTGCATTTTCATTGATTGTCAGTGAAGCCGATGTATGTTGAATAAAGATATTCAGCAGCCCAACTTGGATCTGTTTCAACTCAGGAAGCTGTTGTAACAACTCATCGGTCACTAGATGAAACCCTCTGCTTTTTGCTGTTAATCTTATCTCTTTTTGAAACCACATAAGCTATTCCTTTATCGCACCTTAAATTTGTCTTATCGCTATTGAGTAAATCATCAACAAAACGTCAACTTATCGCTCTATTTAAGTAATATTAAGATAAAGGCACTTTACCTGCCATGTAAGAGACTTTACTCTCTCGCTTTATCGTCTTATTTATCACCCATTTTCTGAGGTATACACCCGTGCTGGAACAACTTAATCAAGATCTCTTTAATCTCATTAATGCGGCCCCAGCGTCTGCAAGTGGTACTATCGCACTTGCAACCGTTATCGCTAAACGCTTAATTCTCCTTTTCCCTCTGTTTACTGCGGCATGCTGGTTATGGGGTGCCAAACAGGATATGACCCGCCAAAGAGCATTCGTCTGCAAAACAGCATACGCCTTAGTGATCGGTCTGTTTATTTCATGGTTGATTGGCTTAGTTGCACCTCATGAACGCCCTTTTGTTATGGGAATAGGCACCAATTTCCTTGAGCACGAGCCAACCGCTTCTTTCCCTAGCAATCACGGTACTATCGTCTTTACCTTTGTTTTCGCATTTTTGTTCTGGCTAAGAACATGGGTTGGTTTATTGATGCTCGTTCCCGCTATTGCAATTGCATGGTCACGTATCTATTTAGGCGTCCACTGGCCTTTAGATATGATAGGGGCATTTATCTTGGGTCTTATCGCGTGTGGTTTAGCCCAAATTCTTTGGGGACTTATCGGCCATAAAATCCAAGCCCCGCTCACACATCTTTACCAAATCATATTTTCAGTTCTTATTCGCAAAGGCTGGGTACAACCCTAATTTTTTCATTAATCAGTACTGGCGTTATTTACGCCAGTACTTAAACAATTTAAATTTTGCGTTGAATCAATATTTAGTTTTATTTTTCCATTCTAAAAATGAATAAAAAAGCCTTTTCACCATCAGAATAAACAACATTTAATTAACAAATATTTTGTTACGCTTTTTAATTATTTTTTCCTTCGAAAAATAAGTATTCAACTGCTCTTTAAACCATCTTATTATTCATTAATGTCTTTAGAATAAAAAAACTAAAAAAATAATAATTAATCACTAAGTAAACAACTATAACAAAACAAAATAAACACATTGAAAACAACAAGTTAAATAACTCAAAACCAGTGTATAATTGGTTTTGATTCAATATTAATTTCTGGATTTAATTCATTTTCCTACTACTTCAATAAATCCATTCTATTCATTAATATAATAATATTCCTCCACACAAATATAAATTGACACATAACTACTCCCCATTGGTTATTCTCCGATATTAAAAGCCTCCCTCCCCTTATTAATCTTAAGGTAAATTTCTTAACAATTTTATAAAAATCGAAAAATAATCACGTTAAAGACATTTTTCTCTTTTGAGAGTATGATCACGGTGATTTATACTAAAAATAGGTACATTTGCACCATCAAAAGTGGTTTATCAAATCTACCCACAAAACTAACAAAACTGATTGAAAATAAATTTACTATCAGTTTTATATTTATTTCCAATCAGATTGTTAGGTAGAAACAAAACTGCACATTATATTTGGCGATAATTTGTTCGTACCAAAAGATTAAAACATCAGTGATGGCTTATGCCTTCACCGAGATGCCTATTTTTTGACTTTTATTTCGGAGACTATTATGGATACAACTCGAGTTGGTTCCATCGATAAAACAGCCTCGCAAATTGGAAATGCCCTTGCTTGGCGTAAAACAGATACTGTATGGATGCTTGGTTTATATGGTACAGCTATCGGTGCTGGAGTCTTGTTCCTACCTATTAATGCAGGAATGAGCGGCCTACTTCCCGTCCTGTTGATGTTAGTACTCGCTTTTCCAATGACCTTCTTCGCTCACCGTGGTTTAACACGCTTTGTTCTTTCAGGTTCAAAGCCTGAAGGTGATATCACTGAAGTGGTTGAAGAACATTTTGGACGTACTGCGGGTAACTGGATCACCCTGCTCTATTTCTTTGCAATTTATCCAATCCTCTTGGTATATGGTGTTTCTATCACCAATAATGTGCACAAATTTCTGACAGAACTCATGGGCTTTACCGCACCACCACGTTGGTTGCTAGCGTTGGTTTTGGTGGGTGGCATCATGGCCATTGTAGCATTCGGTGAAAAATATATTGTTAAAGTGATGAGTATGCTGGTGTTCCCATTTATCGCCGTGCTACTCGCTTTCTCTTTATATATGATCCCCCATTGGAATGGTGCGGTACTTGATACCTTAACCATAGAGGGCATCACAGAAGCGGCAAAACACAGTGGTGGTCAGAGTATCTGGGTAACTATCTGGTTAACCATTCCTGTTATGGTGTTCGCATTCAACCATTCACCTATCATTTCAGCGTTCTCTGTAGCGAAGCGTGAAGAATATGGTGCACAGGCTGAACAAAAATGCTCACGTATCCTCGCATCTGCACACATCTTAATGGTATTCACTGTTATGTTCTTTGTGTTTAGCTGCGTGTTCACCCTGTCTTCGGCAGATTTGGCTCAAGCAAAAAAACTGAACATTAGTATCCTTGACTACTTATCTGGTTACTTTGATCAACCTTTCATCAAATTTGCTGCCGCAATTATCGCTTTCGTTGCTATAATTAAATCATTCCTCGGACACTATTTAGGTGCACGAGAAGGCTTTAATGGCCTCGTTGAGCGCGCTTATCGTGCGAAAGGCAAAACAATTGACGTTCGTAAATTGAATCGTGGTACAGCTATCTTCATGTTAGTCACCACTTGGTTAGTGGCAACATTAAACCCTGGCGTACTGGATATCATCGAAAGTCTAGGTGGCCCAATCATTGCTATCTTACTGTTCTTAATGCCTATGTATGCTATCAGTAAAGTTCCAGCAATGCGTAAGTACTCAGGTAAGTTAAGCAATGCATTTATCGTTATCATGGGTTTGATTGCTATCTCAGCCGCAACTTATAAGTTGTTCTTCTAAGTCAGCCTTTATCGGGAGGCGGGATCCACTCCGGCGGATATGCCTCCCCTTCTCAAATAAGATGCCGGAAGATACGGCATCACATGCCTAAGAAATTAAGACTTTATATAGGAAGCGCTGAATATGATTAGCGTATTTGATATCTTCAAGATTGGTATTGGTCCATCTAGCTCCCACACCGTCGGCCCGATGAAAGCGGGTAAACAATTTGTTGAGGATTTAATCCAACAAAACCTTCTGACAGCCACCTCACGAATTGCGGTTGATGTCTATGGTTCTTTATCATTGACAGGGAAAGGACACGCAACTGATATCGCGATTATTATGGGTCTCGCTGGTAACTTACCTGATACTGTTGATATTGATGCCATACCTAACTTTATCCGTCACGTTGAGCAAAGTGGTAAATTGCTGTTGGCTCAAGGGCAGCATGAGGTTGACTTCCCCATTGAAGGCGGGATGAATTTCCATTCAACCAATTTACCTTTACATGAAAATGGCATGACCATTAGTGCATTTAATGCCGATAATAACGTGATCTACAAAAAGACCTACTACTCTATCGGTGGGGGTTTTATTGTCGATGAGGAGCATTTTGGTCAATCGACTGAACAATCAGTACAAGTTCCCTATCCCTATAAATATGCAGCAGATTTACAAAAGCATTGTAAAGAGACAGGCCTATCCCTTTCTGCACTCGTGATGCAAAATGAGTTAGCCATACACAGTAAAGAAGAAATCCATCAATATTTAGCGGCTGTCTGGGATGTCATGAAGGCGGGTATTGAGCGTGGCGTCACCACCGAAGGGTTATTACCGGGGCCACTACGAGTACCTCGTCGTGCCGCAGCATTACGCCGTCAACTTGTGACTAGCGATAATACCAATATTGACCCAATGGCAGTAATTGACTGGATCAATATGTTCGCCTTAGCCGTCAACGAAGAGAATGCTGCGGGAGGCCGTGTTGTCACCGCGCCAACTAATGGCGCATGTGGCATTATCCCTGCCGTTTTAGCTTACTATGACAAATTTATTCGTCCTGTAAATGAGAACTCCTATACTCGCTATTTCTTAGTATCAGGTGTTATCGGCTCATTATACAAAATGAATGCCTCTATCTCTGGTGCAGAAGTTGGTTGCCAAGGTGAGGTCGGTGTCGCTTGTTCAATGGCAGCAGCAGGCCTTGCCGAGTTGATGGGAGGAAGTCCAGAACAAGTTTGTGTAGCAGCAGAAATCGCGATGGAGCATAACCTTGGCTTGACTTGTGACCCTGTTGGCGGGCAAGTTCAAGTGCCTTGTATCGAACGTAATGCAATAGCCGCAGTAAAAGCGGTCAACGCGGCGCGCATGGCATTACGCCGTGTGAGTGACCCGCGAGTTTGCTTAGATAAGGTTATCGAAACCATGTATGAAACGGGTAAAGATATTAATGCCAAATATCGTGAAACGTCACAAGGTGGTCTAGCAATTAAATTGGCGCATTGTGAATAATTACCCTGTTTTTAATCGACAGTAATGTCACTTTATATGCCTGCTTTTAATATGAGAAATCTTATCATAAAGCAGGCATAGTATGGATGAACAAAAACGTAACTATTTCCCCTTTAAATCCCCAATCGTTTTGACTGAACATACCCGTTCAACTTTGTCGTGTTGTGAGAGAAAAAAGTATAATTGTATCCTCATTACAATATTGAGGATATTCTTTAAAAAAAGAATAAAAATGCATAGTTCTAGGTATCATACATTATTTTCCCTTTTCACAAGAATTTCACCATATTCTTCCGCTTTTATCAAACAGCTAATACATATTTTCTCAGGAATAAAAGGAATATCAGGTAATGAACTTTGTGGGATTGAAGTCCCTAATATTTTCACAACATCAGGTAATTGTCCTTCCCCCCCACCACTTGAAGGTGCCCCAGTACCAAAATTAATCATTTTACTAGATGTAATTCCGCCAGCATCAATCTTAACAAAGTTCCCTGCTGCCTGTAAGGTTAATTCGCCCCCTGCATCAATAACCACTTTTACTCCCGCTTTTAGTTCCTTTCTTTTTTGTTTTTCTTATCCCGAGTTCAGGTTATTTACTTTTACATCCTGTTAGAACTTGACCGCTTCCGTCAGGAAGTCTGAATGAAAGTATCCCTAACCTTTTCATATAACCAATATGAACATCATCTTTATCATAGAACAGTTCATCGCCCTCTTTCCCTTTTTTCTCTTCAAGCCTTGGAGTTACATAATCTCCAAGATTCATTCCCTTTACTGTAACTACTCTATTGTCAATCACAATGACGGCTTCTGACAAATTACTAGGGAATTCATATTCATTACCCGTTAGATCCGCAGCACGGTTTATATCCTGATCTATAATACAGACGTATTCTCCATCATACGTTACATCTTTCTCTCCGCAACCAGCCAATGAGACAGCAAAAATTCCTAACACCAACCCCTTTTTCATACATCACCATATTTTAGTTAAGTATGTAAATACTAGGATAGATGCAGGTTTCAGGCAATCATAACCACCCGCATAGCGGGTGGTTTTATGTTTAAGATGCTAACGCGACTTAAACTGGCTAAAGTCATAAAAAAACAGGAGTCAGCTATATACTGACTCCTGTGTTTCGTTAATTTTATTATGATTACGCGATATCTGGGTTAACCAGCGTCAATACCGATTGTGCTCTTTGCTTCACCTCATTTACAATGCCGTTTGCAGCACCTTCGATTCTACTCCCCATTGAACTGATTGACTCTCTCAATGTACTTACAACCGTGTCCGCCTTACCATCTACATTGATATTTATCTCATTCTTCATCACCATAGATTGGCTATTGCTGTCGCCTGCTTTAATAGTACCTGAGTTTATACCTAGGTTTTCAGCATTACCGCCCGTCACAGCAGGAGCCATTTGCTCTTTGATATCCCCCAATGGATCGGCAGTATTTGAAATTGTCACTGTGGTAGTTTTGCTGCTCGTCGTCACTATAGAATCCGATAACTCTTCTTTACCTTCATTAGCCAGTGAAGCAATTTGCTCTAAAAGAACTTCCAGTTTTTTACCAAACTCCTGCTGTTTTTGGCTGTATTCTGTTTCCATTTTGGTGATTTTAATATTCAAACGAGAAATGGTTTCTTCTCTTTTTGAAATTAAGGATTGGTTATTTTCTAATTTGTCTTGTGTATCATTAAGTTCTTTTTTCAATGATGCAATCGCTTTATTGAGCTCTTCTTTATTAGCACAATCGTCATTTAATTGCTGCTCTAACTCAGCAATTTTAGATTCCTTATTATGGATATCCGACTGTAATGCTTCAATACGGTCATTTGCTTTAATTATTTTTTTATTGATATCAACAAGTCTCTCTTCAAGTTTATTTTTATCTTCGATAGCTTGTTTTATTTTTATTGCCATCGATTTTATCTCTTGATCTTTATCAGACAATTGAGATACCAAATTATCAATTTTCTCAAGGTCACTACTTATAACTTCATTTAATTTTTTAATTTCCTCATTTTTTTCTTTTAGTAATGTCTCATATCTATCTTTTTCCGATTGAGATAGCGCGCTACTATCAGCTTGCATATCACTGAAACTTTCTTTTATTTTGGCAAAATCGTCTTTCATCGCTTTAAGCTGCTTTTGATTTCCATCATAAGTTTCTACACAGCGCTGTAGTTCCCTGACGGCATCCCCCCCTTTTAAATAAGAGTATTTTGTATTAACCGAACCAAATTCGTTATTCGCTAAACCGCCTTTTAACGTATTTTTGTTTATACCATAATTACTGCTATGACCCCCACCGATATCACCATTGTTTTTACCATGATTAATGGCGGCTCCAGCTTCAATAATATCTTCATTATGGTTATTATTAATTGAGCTACCACCTTTAATTCTACCATTACCTAACCCACCATCGTGAGCTAAGCCACCTTCAATAATGCCTTTATTACGGCCATGATTAGTAGCATCTCCGCCTATTGTCGTGTTCTCACCCAATCCTTGTGTTGTTTGTTTTCTTTCTAGCTGTGCTTTTCTTTCTTCAATTGTCATAGCCATAAATATCATTCTCCGTATTAAATACACTAATTAAATCCATTTATAAATAAAATACTTCATATCGGTTTGGCAATTCCATTGAATAAATTACATTCATAAAAATAATTAAACACCAAACGATTAATATAATTATTGAATTAAAAATAAAATATTGCAATTGAAGTTTATCTGTAAAAAATAATTAGAAATTAAGACTAACTCTATTTAAATATTCAAAATTACGATAAGTTAATAATCTTTCATTTGTAAAATAGCGTTTTTCAATCCAAGATTATACCTAAGTGCCTTAAGGCCCTCACATCCTCGTATTATATCGTTCACCCGCCATGCAATTCAGAAGCGCAACCCCTTCCTGAACGATGATTCTGTACGTAGAATGATTTATTTAGTGATTGAGTCGGCCTCTAAAAAATGGAACATGCTGATCCAATACGGGAAACAAGCATTTAGTCATTTTATTATTGCGTTCGGTAACGGTCCAAACGGCCACATTTAATGAAAGGCGAATACATAGAATGAGTTACAGGGGAGTTGCTGGTGCTGTACTTACAACACCAGCACACCATTCAAAAATAATATGGTGACCGTTGCACACATCTAACAAAAAAGCCTCAGCAATCCAATCGTTAATTGTTCACCATCGGCTAATTGAGCTTTGCAACAGCGCTACCTCAAGCGTGCTTTTAATCAGAATTTAACCAAAAATAGCATTCCACCAGCCACTGACCGTTTTTACGATATAGTCCCAAATACGCCCAAAGAAGCCCGCTTCTTCAACTGATTCTTTGACCACGAGTGGACGCTGCTCAACAATTTGATCGTTTAAGATAAAATTGACTGTTCCAACCGCTTGATTTTTAGCCAGTGGTGCTTCAATTGATGGATTCGTCAGCGTATAACTCACTTTCAAATTCTGTAACTGGCCTTTTGGTATCGTGATAGCAGTGTCTTTTTCAACGCCAAGTGCTACCTCTGATTTATCACCAAACCAAACGCGCTGTGTTTGCAATGTTTGATCGGCTTTGATTGGAGTCACCGTTTCAAAGAAACGGAACCCCCATGTCAGTAATTTTTCACTTTCCGAAAAACGTACTCGGTCACTCGGAGCACCAAGCACCACAGAAATCAGACGCATTGGGCCATCCGTCGCGGAAGCAACTAAATTATGCCCTGCGCCACTGGTGTGACCCGTTTTCACACCATCAACATTGAGATTTTGGCTCCATAACAGACGGTTACGGTTAGGTTGACGGATTTTGTTAAAAGTAAACTCTTTTTCTTTATGTAAAGCGTACTCATCAGGCACATCACGGATCATCGCTTGGGCTAAAATTGCCATATCACGAGCAGTGCTGTATTGCCCTTCAGAATCTAGGCCATGCACTGTTTTAAAATGGGTATTTTTTAACCCTAACTGCTTCACATATTCATTCATCAAGCTGACGAACGAGTCTTGGCTACCAGCGACATAATCCGCGAGCGCGATACTGGCATCATTCCCTGACTGAATAACGACCCCTTTATTTAGATCCAATACCGAGACACGATCTTTAGGCTTTAAAAACATCAGTGATGAGCCTTTTAGGACGGGATTGCCCGTTGCCCACGCATCTACACCTACCGTGACCATATCCTGTGGCGTGATTTTACCCGCTTTAATTGCTTGACCGACCACATAGCTGGTCATCATTTTCGTCAAGCTAGCAGGATCTAAACGCTCATCTGGATTACCTGACGCCAAAATTTTACCGCTGTCGTAGTCCATCAATACAAAAGCTTTTGCATCAACCTGTGGAGCAACCGGTGTTCCTGCCGCGTAAGCAAAATGACTTACCGCAACTAAAAGGCCTAATCCAGTTCCTAGGTATCGCGCCTTTAAGGTGAAAAATTTTTTGTTCATCGGTTACTCCTTTACAAATACTAAAACGGTTAATTCATTATTAATGTAGGGCTTTTTACACAATTAAGCTACACACAACAAATAAAGATTGTTCCCATAATACGATTTCATCTATCTTAATTAGGGTAAACAACGAAACATCAAATCATGGGGAAAACTATGTTAACTGTATGGGGTCGTAAAAACTCATCAAACGTCAAAAAAGTACTTTGGTGCCTTGAAGAATTGAACGTTGCTTATCATCAAAAAGATGTTGGCGGCCCTTTTGGGGGGCTTGATACACCTGAATATAAAAAAATGAATCCAAACAGCACCATTCCAACTTTACAGGATGATGACTTTACCCTGTGGGAATCAAATACCATTTTACGATACCTTACGGAAAAGTTTGATCATTCTCACTTATTGGTCCCACAAAACCTTCAAGAAAAGGCTGCTGCCGACAAATGGTTAGATTGGGGATGTGGAAGTTTGTTCGATAATATCAAACAGATGATGAATAAAATTGTCCGCGTTTCCCCTGACGAACGAGATCCAGAAACAGTACGTACCATTTATCACAATATTGAAAAGTTGCTCAAAATTGCCGATGAAGCCCTAGCGACTCAGCCCTATTTTAGCGGTCAACAATTTGGGATCGCTGATATCGCTATTGCTCCACTGTTTTACCCATGGCACGAAATCGTCACAGAACGCCCTGAATTCCCTCACTTAGAACGTTGGTACTCTCAGTTAACAACCCGTCCTGCTTTCCAAAAAATTGTGATGATCCCGCTTAAATAGTCATCGGCATCTGCATTGGGTTTGGGTATTGATACTCAAACCCAAGTTCTTGACAGATACGCTCACCTTTAACGATTTTCCCTGCATTTACTGCCGGTTCAGTGCAAAATTCAGGAGCCTCCAAATTTAATGATTGAGACGCTTGGCGGTAGAAATCCGCGCGTTGAGGATGTTGAGGAGCGCATAAATTATAGATATGTCCTCCTTTGGGCTGCCTGAGTAATAATAGGATGGCAGCAATCACATCATCCTGATGAACAAGATTAACAGGCTGTGTTGCTCCTTTTAGGGATTTTTTGCCCGCAAGGAAACGCCCTGCGTGACGATTTTCTCCTACCAACCCCGCTAGCCGTAAAATATCCACTGAAATGTTCGGCAGTGCATGAAGCCAGTTTTCAACCTCAATCAAGGCTTGCCCTGACGCGGTTTCTGCATGTCGCTGGCTATTTTCATCAATTTCACCAATCGCATTACCGTAAACAGAAGTCGATGAGGTAAAAATCACACGAGGAATTTGAAAGGTTATTGCCGTATCAACAAGCTGTTCGATGGCGTTGACATAAGCTGGTACATTCACTTTTGAAGGCGGTAGTAAAATAATTAACGCCTGAGCCTCTTCCATTAATTGCTGTAAGTCATCACCATCACACACTAATTCGGGAGTGAGCTGCAAATGATAACAATCAATTCCTACAGCACGAGCGGCAGCGATACCATCCGTGGTCGTTTTTGTGCCAGAGACTTCAATCCCCTCAGCCAACAACGCTCTCGCAAGGGGTAACCCTAACCACCCTAATCCAACAATTGCGACCTTTTTCATCATTCCCCCCTACATACCGACAATAACTTAATTCTGCTTAGCTTATCGAAAAACCTTTTAACTTCCGAATATATTATTCAGGCGATTATTCACTATAAAACGGCACTATCCAATTATTATCGATTATTTTTAAAAAAAGAGTTGCATTCTAGTGATGAAATCGGATAGGTTGATGAGTAGTGAATGTTTAAGCAACTAACAATATTATTATCGGAAGCTATTATGACTCGTATTTCTCGCAACCATCATCATCACCATCATCCTGATTAGTCTTTCGGGCGATGTGTGCTGGAAGACGTTCAATAACTCTTCCGGTGGCTGAAATGCGAAATAGAGAAAACCCTCGGAAGAATATCTTCCGAGGGTTTTTTTATTATTAATCAAAAATATATTACAGAATAAGCAGGGTAAAATTATGTTGGATAAATCACGGTTAAGAATTGCTATTCAAAAATCAGGTCGTTTAAGTGAAGACTCACGAGAACTGCTTGCCCGCTGCGGAATTAAAATCAATTTACAACAACAGCGATTGATTGCTTATGCAGAAAATATGCCTATTGATTTACTTCGTGTACGCGATGACGATATCCCAGGGCTAGTTATGGATGGTGTCGTTGACCTTGGTATCATTGGTGAAAACGTCCTTGAAGAGGAGCTATTAAGCCGCCGTGCTCAAGGCGATAATCCCGCTTATAAGACACTGCGTCGCCTTGATTTTGGTGCTTGTCGCTTATCATTAGCCGCGCCTCTTGACTTTAACTACACAGGTGCAGAGTGCTTAAATGGCTCTCGTATTGCCACCTCTTACCCGAACTTATTAAAACGTTACTTCGATGAAAAAGGCATTCAATTTAAATCTTGTTTATTAAACGGCTCTGTCGAAGTCGCCCCTCGGGCAGGTCTTGCCGATGCTATCTGTGACCTTGTTTCAACAGGGGCAACATTAGAGGCCAACGGCCTAAAAGAAGTCGAAGTGATTTATCGTTCTAAAGCTTGTTTGATCCAACGAGACGGGGAAATTTCAGCAGACAAGCAACAACTGATTGATCGCATGATGACACGCATTCAAGGTGTTATCCAAGCCCGCGAATCCAAATACATTATGCTACACGCTCCAAGTGAGCGCTTAGAAGAGATTATCGCATTACTGCCGGGTGCAGAGCGCCCTACTTTGTTGCCTTTAGCTGGAGATAAAAACCGTGTTGCAATGCACATGGTCAGCAGTGAAACCCTGTTCTGGGAAACCATGGAAAAACTCAAGGCATTAGGCGCAAGCTCCATTTTGGTTCTACCTATTGAAAAAATGATGGAGTAATACCGATGGAAATGGGATTTAATCAACCGATTCGCTGGTCATCATGTCATGCTAATGAACAAAAAGCGCTACTGACACGCCCTGCCATCGCTGCGTCTACAAACATTAGCGCTGCTGTCACCCAGATCATTGAACAGGTCAAAGCCCGCGGTGATAGTGCATTAATCGAATTTAGCCAACGTTTTGATAAAACAGCTATTTCAACTATTCGTGTTTCACAAGATGCTGTTGAACAAGCCGCAACACGCCTTGATGACAACATCAAAATTGCGATGCAAACGGCCATCGGCAATATCCGTCGTTTTCATGAGGCTCAGAAACCGGCGGCTATTCAAGTTGAAACTCAACCTGGGGTTGTGTGCCAACAAATTACACGCCCGATCGATTCCGTGGGTCTCTATATTCCTGGAGGCTCGGCCCCTCTTCTTTCAACGGTAATGATGTTAGGCACACCCGCAAATATTGCAGGCTGCCGGCAAGTGATCCTTTGCTCACCGCCACCTATTGCAGATGAAATACTCTATGCCGCTAAATTGTGTGGTATTACCGATATCTTCCAAGTTGGGGGAGCGCAAGCAATTGCCGCTATGGCATTTGGAACCGAAAGTATTCCCGCCGTTGATAAAATTTTTGGCCCGGGCAATGCCTACGTGACAGAGGCCAAACGCCAAGTCAGCCAAGATCACGAAGGGGCCGCAATTGATATGCCAGCGGGGCCATCAGAAGTGTTAGTCATTGCTGACAGCCAAGCCAACCCTGCTTTTACAGCGGCGGATCTATTATCGCAAGCAGAGCATGGCCCTGATTCACAAGTCATATTGTTAACCGACAGCCAAACATTTGCTCAACGTGTTATTGATGAAACGGAAAAACAGCTTGCAGAGCTATCGCGTGCTGATATTGCAAGAGCAGCATTGAGTGCCAGTCGTGTCATTATTGCTGACTCCATTGCACAGTGCGTTGAAATAAGTAACCGCTACGGTCCAGAACATTTAATTCTACAAACACGCAATGCCGACGAATTAGTCGAAAACATCACCAGTGCGGGATCGATTTTTGTTGGTGACTGGTCACCTGAATCCGCGGGAGATTATGCATCTGGAACTAACCACGTGTTGCCGACTTACGGTTATACATCAACCTATTCAAGTCTTGGCCTTGCTGATTTTATGAAACGTATGACAGTGCAAAAACTCTCGCCTCAAGGGCTTCTAGGGTTAGCGACTACCATTGAAACGTTAGCGCAAGCAGAAAGCCTAACGGCTCACAAAAATGCCGTGACCTTACGTGTCACTGAACTGAACAAACAAAAATAGGAGTGAGTGATGAGCGAAACCTTTAAAGCCGCTAGCCTTGCACGTAACAATGTCAAAGAGATGACACCCTATATGTCTGCTCGCCGTTTAGGCGGTCGTGGTGATGTTTGGTTAAATGCGAATGAATACCCAATTGCGCCAGAGTTTCAGTTTAATGAACGTAATTTAAACCGCTATCCTGAATGCCAGCCTACCGATGTGATCCTCAATTACGCGGCGTATGCAGGGGTTTCTCCTGAGCAAGTGTTAGTTTGCCGCGGCGCTGACGAGTCAATCGAGCTGCTGATCCGGGCCTTCTGTGAACCCGGTAAAGATGCGGTGATGTTTTGTCCACCTACCTATGGCATGTACAGTGTCAGCGCTGAAACTTTTGGTATCGAACAGAAGAAGATCCCTGCTCTGCCAGACTGGTCACTCAATGTTGATGCTATTCGTGAAAACTTGAGCAACACTAAGCTGATCTATATTTGCAGCCCTAATAATCCAACCGGCAATATTATTGATAACAAGGCACTGGTTGAAGTCCTTGAAATGGCGGCAGGTCGAGCGTTAGTGGTTGTTGATGAAGCTTATATTGAATTTTGCCCTCAATATAGCGTAGCCAGTTGGCTCAACAACTACCCTAACCTAGTCGTATTGAGAACTTTATCAAAAGCATTTGCACTAGCAGGCCTGCGTTGTGGCTTCACATTAGCCGCCCCCGATGTTATTGAAGTTTTGCTAAAAGTGATCGCTCCTTATCCGCTTTCTACCCCTGTGGCGATGATAGCGGCTCAAGCGCTGAATATGGAGGGGATAGCGACCATGAAACACCGTGTTACGACAATCACCAATAACCGCATTGCGCTTTCAGAAGCTTTACAGGCATTGCCTATCGTAGAAAAGGTTTACCCAAGCGAAACTAACTATATTTTAGTGCGCTTTACTGACGGCAATAAGGTGTTTAAAGCCCTGTGGGATCAAGGCATTATTTTACGTGATCAAAGTAAACAGCCAGGACTTGCCAACTGTTTACGTATCACTATCGGCACAGAAACCGAAAATGTACGTGTTATTGACGCTATTGAAGCCCTTTGCAAAACCTGAAAATAGGAAACATTCATGAGCCAAAAAATACTTTTTATTGACCGTGACGGAACATTAATCACTGAGCCACCTACTGATTTTCAGGTCGATAGCCTAAGCAAATTAGCATTTGAAAAAGCGGTGATCCCGAGCTTACTCGCGCTCCAAAAAGCCAACTACCGTTTAGTCATGGTCACTAACCAAGATGGCTTGGGAACGGATAGCTTTCCAACGGCTGACTTTGAGCCACCTCATAATTTAATGATGCAGGTTTTTGAATCTCAGGGTATCCAATTTGATGAAGTGCTGATCTGCCCTCACAAACCTGCGGATAACTGCAACTGCCGCAAGCCAAAGTTAGGCTTAGTCGAAAATTATCTTGTTGAAGGTAAATTAGACAAAGCAAACAGCTATGTGATTGGCGACCGTGAAACCGACATCCAATTAGCTGAAAATATGGGTATTCAAGGCCTACGTTATAGCCCTGAATCACTCGATTGGGTCGCTATCACTGATAAGTTAACCAAACGCGATCGTCATGCCTTGGTCGAACGAGTCACAAAAGAGACCCATATTCGCGTCGAAGTCTGGCTTGATCGCGAAGGCGGTAGCCAAATCAACACCGGCGTTGGCTTCTTTGATCACATGCTTGACCAAATCGCGACTCACGGTGGTTTCCGTTTAAATATCGACGTTAAAGGTGACCTATTTATAGACGACCATCACACCGTTGAGGATACAGGTTTAGCCCTTGGTGAGGCACTGCGTGTTGCGCTAGGTGACAAACGTGGTATTGCGCGTTTTGGCTTTGTGCTACCGATGGATGAATGCCAAGCACGCTGTGCATTAGATATCTCAGGCCGCCCACACCTTGAATACAAAGCAGAATTTAAATACCAACGCGTTGGTGATTTGAGCACTGAAATGATCGAACACTTTTTCAGTTCACTCTCTTATGCGATGGGTTGTACGTTACACCTGAAAACTAAAGGGAAAAACGATCACCATAAAGCAGAGAGCCTATTTAAAGTGTTTGGTCGCACCTTACGCCAAGCAATCCGTGTTGAAGGGGATACTTTGCCTAGCTCGAAAGGGGTTCTCTAATGAATGTTGTGATCCTTGATACGGGGTGCGCTAATTTGTCATCGGTCGCTTACGCCGTTAAGCGTTTGGGTTACACCCCAAAAATTAGCCGTGATACTAAGACGATTTTACAGGCTGATAAAGTGTTTCTACCGGGGGTCGGCACAGCAAGTGCCGCCATGGAACAACTGAATGAGCGTGAACTCATTCCGTTAATTAAAACGCTGACTCAACCTGTTTTAGGCATCTGCTTAGGCATGCAATTAATGGGCAGTGTGAGTGAAGAAGGTAAAGAATTGATCCCATTACTGGGCCTCATTGATAGCCCGGTCCAAAAAATGGATGCTAACGGTTTGCCTGTTCCGCACAGTGGCTGGAACCAAGTTAAAGCATTAGCAGGCCACCCTTTATTCAAAGGGATCCGTGAGGATGCCTACTTCTATTTTGTGCATAGCTATTCGATGCCAATTTCAGGTAATACCCTAGCTCAAACCTTATATGGGAACCCATTTAGTAGTGCTGTCAATCAGGATAACTTTTACGGGGTTCAATTCCACCCTGAACGTTCGGGTGCCGCAGGCTCCCGTCTGATCCAAAACTTTTTGGAGATGTAATTGAGATGATCATTCCTGCTTTAGATTTAATTGATGGTAATGTTGTTCGCCTACACCAAGGAGACTATGCCAAGCAAACGGCATACGGTAATGATCCTCTCCCTCGCCTGCAACAATATGAGCAAGAAGGGGCGAAATTACTGCATTTAGTCGATTTAACGGGAGCCAAAGACCCACAAAAACGCCAAATTTCCCTACTCAAAAAATTATTAGCTGGCGTTTGTGTTCCTGTACAAGTTGGCGGTGGTATCCGCACTGAAGAAGACGTAAAAGCGCTGTTAGACGCGGGAGCGACGCGAGTGGTTATTGGCTCAACCGCGGTCAAGCAACCCGAATTAGTGAAAACTTGGTTTGAACGTTACGGCGGTGAAGCTATCGTGCTTGCTCTGGATGTTCGTATCAATCAACAAGGCGTTAAAGAAATTGCCATCAGTGGCTGGCAAGAGAATTCAAACCTTTCTCTAGAACAGGCCATTGAGATGTATCAGCCATACGGGCTAAAACACGTTTTATGTACCGATATTTCGAAAGATGGCACTTTGGCGGGTTCCAATGTCAACTTATATCGTGAAATCAGTCAAAAATACCCTGATATTGCTTTTCAAGCTTCAGGGGGTATTGGCTCTTTAGCTGATATCGCCGCTATTCCATCATCAGGAGCGGCAGGCGTGATTGTTGGTCGCGCCCTACTTGAAGGTAAATTCACTGTCGCGGAGGCAATCGCATGTTGGCAAAACGCATAATTCCTTGTCTGGATGTTCGTGATGGGCAAGTGGTTAAAGGTGTTCAATTCCGTAATCATGAAATTATTGGTGATATCGTGCCGCTCGCCCAGCGTTATGCCCAAGAAGGGGCAGATGAATTAGTTTTTTATGATATTACTGCATCATCTGACGGCCGTGTGGTCGATAAGAGTTGGGTTTCCAAAGTCGCCGAAGTCATTGATATCCCGTTTTGCGTGGCTGGTGGTATTAAAAGTGTCGAAGATGCAGCACAAATCCTGTCATTTGGCGCAGATAAAATTTCCATTAACTCACCTGCATTGTCTGATCCAACCTTAATTAGCCGTCTCGCTGAGCGCTTTGGTGTTCAATGTATTGTGGTTGGTATCGACACTTGGTTTGACCATGACAGCGGAGATTATCTGGTTTATCAATTTACTGGGGATGAAAAGCGCACCACACAAACCCGCTGGAAAACCTTAGATTGGGTTAAAGAGGTTCAACAACGCGGTGCTGGCGAAATCGTTCTAAACATGATGAACCAAGACGGTGTACGCCAAGGCTATGATCTGCTACAACTGAAAAAAGTCCGTGAAATCTGCCAAGTGCCTTTAATTGCCTCTGGTGGCGCGGGTGAAAAAGTACACTTCCTTGATGCTTTTTGCGATGCAAACGTTGATGGCGCACTTGCTGCTTCTGTGTTCCATAAGCAAATCATCAATATCGGTGAATTAAAGCAATACCTTGCAGAAAATGGAGTTCAAATTAGAGTATGTTAACCACAGAACAATGTCACCAACTTGCTTGGCAAAAAGTCGATGGGCTAATGCCTGTTGTTGTACAACACGCCACCTCTGGTGATGTACTAATGTTGGGTTATATGAACCCTGAAGCCTTACAAACCACCTTAGAGAGTGGCAAGGTCACTTTTTATTCAAGAACCAAACAGCGCCTATGGACCAAAGGGGAAACGTCTGGCCATTTTCTCAATTTGGTAGATATCTATCCAGACTGTGACAGCGATACCCTGCTCGCCTTAGTACAACCTATTGGACCAACTTGTCACAAGGGCACTGAAAGCTGTTTTGCTCCAGCCCAAAGTGATTGGGGCTTCTTATTTGAACTGGAAACCTTACTAAAATCACGTAAAACAGCAGATCCTGAAAGCTCTTACACCGCGCGTTTATATGCTAGTGGAACTAAACGTATCGCTCAAAAAGTAGGAGAAGAAGGGGTTGAGACCGCACTAGCTGCCACCGTGAATGATCGTGCTGAACTCACGAATGAAGCCGCAGATCTGATGTATCACTTGCTGGTACTCTTACAAGACCAAGATCTTGATTTAAGCACTATCATCAAACGACTGAAAGAGCGCCATCAATAATAATACGGTAGCCTGCTTAAGGTGGGCTACCCAATATAAAAAAGGTGAACTGATTATTGTTCGTCGACCTAAGCCCTCCTATTATCTTACCTATAAATGACTGTTTAGCTAATTGAGTCAATTAATTCAAGTGAAAGCCTATTTTAATAAAAATGCTATTTGGACAATGATTTCGCTATTAACTTAAAAACACGCTCATTGCTTCTTTCAATTTTCAGATAATATCCATGGTATTTAGCTTGTTATCTAATTTTGCTACTATCTCAACTGTTTATTTTTATAAAAAAGGAACCGTCGTGTCAGAAAGCCCTATTTTTATTCAATTAACCCAGTTACTTGATAAACATAATGCCAGATACCGTGTGATGGAACACCCAACCGCAGGTAAATCTGAGGAAGTCGCTAAAGTACGAGGAACCCAATTAGGTCAAGGTGCAAAAGGTCTGGTATGCCATGTCAAAGGAAATGGGATCCGCCAACATGTTTTAGCTATTCTTCCTGCGGATAAACAGGCTGATTTAAGCAAAATAGCCCATGCCATTGGCGGAACGCGAGCCTCATTAGCGAGTCCAAAAGAAGTGGATGATTTAACCCAATGTGTATTTGGCGCCATTCCTCCTTTTAGCTTCCACCCCTCGCTAAAATTAATTGCTGATCCTTATTTATTTGCCCGTTTTGAAGAATTAGCCTTTAATGCTGGCACACTTGAACGCTCAGTTATCCTCAATACCGAAGACTATCGGCGTATTGCTAATCCCACGCTAGTTAGTTTTATTCGTGATAGTGAAACAACGTAAAATAACTTGATTTTAAGTAAAATAGGTCTCGCGCTTTTATGCGGCTGCTACACTTAGTAATAACTGTTGTTCAGTATAAAGGAGAATATCATGAGTTTATTCGACAAAGCAGAAAACAGAGCAAGAGAAGCCGCTGGCACGGCGCAGCAAGCCTATGGTGAAGTCACCGACTCTACAGAACATCAAATTAAAGGTGCCGTTAAAAAATGTGCGGCTCAAGGCTGTGATACCTTAAATTCCGCTGTGGATAGCGTAAAAAGCCATCCACTTGCCGCAGCCACTATCGCTGCCGGAGTCGGCTTTATATTTGGTTACTTAGCCAGCAAGAAGTAAATTTATATATGCGATAAAGGGAATGACATATCATCATTCCCTATCGGTCATTGTTATGATTTGTTTTGATATTCCAACAATGCCGCTTTTAATGCGGCCAAATCAGAATGACATAAATGAGGTTTTAACGCATTGAATTGCTCTTCAGGCCAATCATAAATTCTCAATGCGAGCAGCTCACTAATAATTTCAGGCGAAAAACGGTATCCAATCTGTTTCGCTGGATTGCCCCCAACAATGCTATATGGCGCCACATTTTTTACCACAACACTATTGGCGGCAATAACAGCGCCTTCACCGATATGAACGCCTGGCATGATGAATGCTCGCATACCAATCCATGCGCCATCACCAATTATCGTATCTCCCTTCCCTACATAGGCTTCATTAATATGCTCAATAAAAGGATACAAGCAAAACCAGTCTATTCGATGAGTGTGATTTCCTCCCATCAAAATCACGGCTTCACTGCCGATACAGACATAATCGCCAATATAGAGTTGATCGACTTGCCAAGGAAGTTGCCAGTCACGACTCCCTTCATCTCCTTGTAGGTAACGAACAACAGAGGCTTCAAAGCCATTATCCCAACAGTCACTGTAATAACTGTGACGCCCTTTAATATGGATATTGGGGTTTTGGACAACTTCGTGTAATAGTTGATATTTTGACCAATGTTTCTGATTCATGGTAACAATCCTAATTATAAAATTATTATTACCATAGAACGCTGTCTATGGTGATGTATTCGCGCTCAAAAATACATCACCTTTAGCCACCCTAGGCTGTTTTAATAAGGGATTTATCATTTATGCTGCCTCATTCTGTGCGGCTAATTTTAAGCTGACATTCCTTGCCACCAGCGCAATGATACAGCCTAACAACATTAAAATAGCTAGCGCCCACTTTGCTGGTAAGAAGGCATTAATCGCCAATAAACTTAACCCCGCACCAACCGCCATTTGAATAAACCCGACCAGTGCAGAGGCTGTTCCAGCCTCTTTTTCAAAAGGTTCTAACGCGTAACTGGTTGCGGTTCCCATCATAAAAGCGAGTCCTGTACAGGCACAAGCAACAGGTAACATATAGACTAACCAATGGTTTTGTAACGCATTGGGCAGTAACATTAAGCCTAATACGAGGCCTAAACACCCGATCCCCATAAATAAGCTACCTGCTTTTAAGCAATTAGGGCGACCAATTTTCGGGATATAGTGGTTAGCAATATAGCTAGCAAACATGATCCAAAAACCATTTGCCCCAAACACAAGCGAAAATTCTAGCGGGGTTAGCTTTGAATCCCCCATTAACACGCTCGGTGCAAAGGAGACATAAGTCAGTACCATTCCCATACTACCCGCATTAACCAATGCAAAAATCATAAAATACTTATTACGCAAAATGTGCAGATAATGGTTAAGTTGTAGTTTTTTCACATGTTGCAAACTTGCAGGGCGAGTTTCAGGTAAAAAAGCTATCACCAATACTAAGAGCAGTAATGCATAGAGGGCAAGGAACCAAAAAGGTGCGCGCCATCCCCAATATTCTGCCAAAAAGCCACCTAATAGCGGAGCAAGCGCTGGCACAATGTTTAATGTGCCATTCAGGAAGCCAAAAGCACGCGCCGCTTCTGTACCATTTAAACGGTCTCGCACCCCACTAAAAGCAACTACACCTGTGCAGCAGACCGCGACACCTTGCAGCACTCGCGCAGCAATAAAGATCTCCACCGCAGTTGATAATGCTGCAACTGTCGACCCGATGATATAAATTAAGATCCCTATGATGGCGATAGGTTTACGTCCATATCGATCAATTAAAGGCCCTGAGACCAACTGCCCTATACCAAAAATTAAAATAAACAGCGCGATTGTTGATTGTATCAGTGACTCTGGGGAGCCAAGGGCAATCGCAATAGCAGGGATTGTCGGTAAATATAGGTCAATCGCCAGTGGGCTAAGTAGTACGAGTAACAGTAACAGGACAAGGAACTTTCGCATAAATAGAATTCTTAGTGAACAATCATCAAATGATCAATCTAGGCTTTGCAGTGAAGCTTTCTCAGCCTAATAATAAAAATGAACTGATAATTCTATCAGTAGAATCAATCAAAGCGATACCCGATTTTCTTGTCCGAATATCTTTCAGCATAAAAAACTCACCGTTAAGTAAATTTAACGCTTGAATGCAGAGTACAGATGCTCTGTTAGGCAACTTATGATCCTCTAACTATCACTAAGTAAACGAGTATTTTAGACTAAGCGAATGAACAGCGTCGTATCAGTCACTCCCCGCAACGTAATAGCCAATTGATGAATACCAGTTCATTTTTTATAGTGTTATTAGTTATGGTTTGTTATTCAAAATTCTTCTCTTGCGGATCCATCAGGTAAATAATCGCTATGTATTATTCCTAGTCGAAGCCTATTTTCTCACCCTATCGTAGGGTAAGCTCACTTCAATAAAAATAGTATTATCATCAATTCAATAAGGCGATATTCTCGAGTAATGGCAATCCATGAAGTCACACCATAATTTGCATAAGCCTTCTATTCCCCTTACGCTGTCTCTTGCGAGTTCTTGTCTAATTTGTTTTAGCTGACAACCCCAGTTGATTTACCTACATTTATGACATTATCAACTTTGAGTTCTGACGAGTATTAGCATAATAAGAGAGCGAACTGAGAAATAAATACTTAAAAAATGAATAATAATCTAATTACTCAATTACAAAATTGGTATAAATCTCAATGCGATGGAATTTGGGAGCATGAATATGGATTAGACATCAGTACGTTAGACAATCCAGGCTGGCGAGTTCATATTAATGGTGAGAGTGGAAAAAATAAATCAAACCTTATTGTTAATAATAGCAATGATGATTGGTTAAATATCATTACAACTGATAAAGAATTTAAAGGCTATGGAAGCCCACAAAATTTAAATATCATCTTAGATTACGCTATTAAATGGCTTAATGGGTCATAACAGTATATCTCCTTCAGCCTAGCATAATGTTTTTAATATTCATGACTTCCCCAGCCTAATAGGGGGAGTTGTATGCACAAAAAAAGGGGCTGGATCACCAGCCCCCTCACTTATGTAATTCATTGTTTTAATGAATTACTCCATCCATTCGGTATGAAATACGCCTTCTTTATCAGTACGTTTATAAGTATGAGCACCGAAATAATCGCGCTGCGCCTGAATTAAGTTAGCAGGCAATACCGCTGAACGATAGCTATCATAATAAGAAATTGCGGCTGAGAATGTGGGTGTTGGAATACCGTTTTGTACACCATAACAAACCACATCACGTAACGCTTGCTGATATTCATCTGCGATTTGCTTAAAGTATGGCGCTAATAACAAGTTCGCAATCTGTGCGTTTTCATTGTAGGCATCTGTAATCTTTTGCAAGAACTGAGCACGAATAATACAACCAGCACGGAAAATCTTCGCGATTTCACCGTAGTTAAGATCCCAGCTATATTCGTCAGAAGCCGCTTTTAATTGCTGGAAGCCTTGAGCATAAGAGACGATTTTACCTAGGTATAACGCACGGCGTACTTTTTCGATAAACTGTTTTTTATCACCTTCAACCGCTTTTAATGCCGGACCAGTTAACACTTTAGAAGCAGCAACACGTTGATCTTTTAGGAAAGAGATATAACGTGCGAATACCGATTCAGTGATAAGTGTTACTGGAATACCTAAATCTAAAGAGCTTTGGCTAGTCCACTTACCTGTGCCCTTGTTTGCCGCTTCATCCAAAATAACATCAACAAGATATTTGCCATCTTCATCTTTTTTCTTAAAGATATCAGCGGTGATTTCAATCAGATAGCTACTTAGTTCACCTTGGTTCCAATCTGCAAAAATCTCTGCAAGCGCTTCATTGCTTAGGTTTAAAGCACCTTTTAATAATGAATAGGCCTCAGCGATAAGCTGCATATCACCATATTCAATACCATTGTGAACCATTTTAACATAATGACCAGCACCATCTGGGCCAATATAAGTCACGCAAGGCTCACCTTCTGCTTTAGCGGCGATTTCTTTTAGAATTGGTGCAACCAGTTCATAAGCCTCTTTTTGTCCACCCGGCATGATCGATGGGCCTTTTAGTGCCCCCTCTTCACCACCAGAAACCCCTGTACCGATAAAGTTAAAGCCTTGCTCTGATAGCTCGCGATTACGACGGATTGTGTCTTTATATAGCGTATTGCCACCATCAATCAGGATATCGCCTTTGTCCAAATGCGGAGTCAATGCAGCAATCGTTTTATCTGTCGCTTCACCTGC
This sequence comes from Providencia sp. PROV267, assembly GCF_028477825.1. Lineage (NCBI taxonomy): Bacteria > Pseudomonadati > Pseudomonadota > Gammaproteobacteria > Enterobacterales > Morganellaceae > Providencia > Providencia sp. PROV267. The sequence continues at coordinate 257,004 of NZ_JAMPLX010000007.1, forward strand.
TTTCACCATTAGCAGGATACGGCGTGGTTTTTCCAGAGAGTCGACAAACTCTTCAATAGTGTAGCTGGGAACTAATTTTTTCCCTGGATTTTCAGCAATAACTTCATCCGTTTTATCTTTAGAACGGTTGAAAATAGAGACGGAATAACCACGGCTTTCAATATTCAGCGCAAGGTTGCGCCCCATGACAGCCATACCGACAACGCCAATCTGTTGCTTTGACATGAAAAACTCCTGTCTGATTAGGACCTAAGCCAGCATTTTACTTGCTGGCAATTCTGTTAACAGGATCACATGTTAACTCAGGTTTGTTCTGGTGGGTAGTTATTGATGCAATCGATGACGCAAACGGAATATTATTTGTAGATTATCGTCTCATTAACGTGAATTTTTATTGAAATTTGAGTAAACAAACCGCATTATTCACCAGTCGGCATATGCCGTCATATCAGAAGGTAAAACAAACTGTATGGAATGGATCGCAGATCCTTCGATTTGGGCGGGGCTTGCCACCCTTATCGTTCTAGAAATCGTTCTTGGTATTGATAACCTCGTCTTTATTGCCATTTTGGCAGATAAGCTTCCGCAAAAATTGCGTGATAGGGCTCGTGTAACGGGTCTGATGCTAGCACTAGTGATGCGAGTCATTCTGCTATTTAGCTTGTCTTGGCTAATCACGCTCACCAAGCCTTTAATTACACTATTCGATCATCCATTTAGTGCCAGAGATCTGATCATGTTGGTCGGCGGTCTCTTTTTGCTATTTAAGGCAACAATGGAGCTTAATGAACGGCTAGAAGGTGGGGATGAACACGCGCATACCCAGCGGAAAACATCGAATTTCTGGGCTGTTGTGGCACAAATCATCGTCCTTGATGCAGTTTTCTCACTCGATTCGGTAATTACCGCCGTTGGGATGGTTGACCATATTGGTGTTATGGTTGCTGCTGTGACGATTGCCATGATGTTGATGATATGGGCAAGTAAGCCACTAACTGGTTTTGTTAACAACCACCCTACTATCGTTATCCTGTGTCTCAGTTTCTTGTTGATGATAGGCTTTAGCTTGGTTGCTGAAGGCTTCGGTTACTCGATACCGAAAGGCTATCTATATGCTGCGATTGGTTTCTCTATCATGATTGAAGTCTTAAATCAGTTCGCACAATTTAACCGTCGCAAATTCCTAAAAGGTAGTCGCCCATTACGTGAGCGCACAGCAGAAGCGGTGCTACGTATTCTAAGCGGTAACCATGAACGTGCGGAATTGGATGCTCATACATCGGACTTGATAGCGGATAACCAATCTGTTTTTGATCCACAAGAGCGTCAAATGATTGCCCGAGTTTTGGGAATGGCGGAACGTAATGTCGAAAGTATCATGACATCACGCCATGATGTGGAATATTTAGATATCAATAAATCAGCCAGTGAATTACTACAATTGCTGGAAAAAAATCCGCATTCACGCTTTGTGGTGATTGATGAGAATATCAGTGATGAGCCTGTTGGTGTTATCCATGTGCTTGATTTAGTTAAACAGCAGCTCAGTGGTCAACCTCTTGATTTACGTGCTCTTATTACTCAACCCCTGATCTTCCCTGAAGGCCTTTCGCTGCTAAAAGCGCTAGAGCAGTTCCGTAAAGCTCAAACACACTTTGCCTTTGTCGTCGATGAGTTTGGTACTGTTGAGGGTGTCGTCACCTTAACCGATGTAATGGAAACCATTGCTGGTAACTTACCAGATGGGGAAGAAGAAAATGATTCGCGTCATGACATCCAAAAGTTGGAGGATGGTCACTGGATTGCCAATGGTTTTATGCCATTAGAAGACCTAATCTTATTTGTTCCAATGGAATTGGATGAAAAACGTGAATACGAAACCATTGCAGGCCTATTGATGGAACATCTTCAACGTGTTCCTGAAGAAGGTGAACAAATTGAGGTGAACGGTTGTATTTTCCAACCGCTTGAGGTCAAGAACCACCGTATTAGCAAGGTGCTGATTATTCCACCTAAACAGCCTGAAGAAGATGAAGAAGAGTAATTAAGCTTCATTTAGAACCATACCGGCCAGTGAGCCGGTATTTTTTTACATAAATATTTAAAGTTGCTTTATCCGATGTCTTAAAACACAAAAATGGTAGCGTTTTTTAAAAGAATTAATTATTGAGTTGTTCAATAATTTAGGCAACTTAATAATGTTATTCGAGGTTAGAGATGAAAGTATCTAGTCAAAGCATCCATAATGTTCAATCGCAACAAAATATTCAATCGCCCCCAATTAAAGCGAATAATTCTTCTATTGCCAGCTCTGCATCAAATGTTAGTAATACATCAAACCAACAACCTAAAATTATCACAGCAGAGAAAACTGTACATGTAAAAGATGTTAAACAACTTAATACGAAAATTAAAAATAGTATTAAAAAAATTGTGAGCCAGCTAAAAACCGCTCAAAGCGGCGATGTTTTTAGTCGAAATGGTGTCAATATGAAAGATATTTCAACAACATTGTCTTCATTAAAAAATGAGATTAAATCTTACCAAACTAAATTAGATAGTTCTTCTTACAAACATCATACAAGTAAGAAAGAAACAATAACCAAGCTGAATAATTTAGTAAAAAGCACTGAAGGTAAAATTCATCTGGCGGAAAGTAAATTCCAATTTGAACGCCGACAAAACAATACTATTGGATTAGATAGCCAAGAAAAAATTAATGAAAGAATAACCCAAGAAGCTAGCAGATCAAAGTATGAATAATAATGTAACTTATTGATAGTCAATAATAGATAAAGAAGAGCTCCCGCTTATAGCCGGAGTTCTTCTGATTTATAAACTATAATGCGTTCAACAAATCACTTAGCCCTTTTTGTTCTTCCTTCTTCAAAAAGTTACCTAATGCCTCTTTTGCTTGTGTCTTTAATTCGTTACGTAGCAATTTTTCGACATTCAATTGATATTGCAGATTGCTCCATCCACCATAAATACGTAGTGGAATAGTCATCGCTTGTAACTGCTGAATAAAGCGAGAATCACCGCCCCAACCTTTAGTGATTTGTACGCCCAAGTTCACATCTAGGGTTTCGGCTGGTACATTTGCCCAACCTTGTCCGGTAATCGAGATGAGTGGAGACGTTGCATTCATTGAGGCAATATTGACGGTTCCTTTATTTAAACGACCATTAACGGTGAACAATTCAACTTCCGTATAATTTCCCGTATTGACCGGCGCATTAATTTTATTGGTCACCCGTGAAATAGATTGTTGGATCAATAACGGAATATTTAAGCCCGCTAAGCGTGCATTTTGTAAACTGAAACTCACAGGACCTTGCCATAAATGTTTCACGGCATAATCATCATAACCAGGCCCCGATAAATCCGCATTGATAGTCACAATACCGCTCAATTTTTCGGGCATATTAAATGCCTTTAATAACGGCGTTAAATTAATATTTTGGATATTAGGCTTCGCCATGACTTGCGCGGGGATCGCAGCATAATTAATGGTCACAGGCAGTGAGAATAGTCCCCCAAACGCCTTCCCTTCTAACTGAGAAATGACTAATTGAGGCGCTTGATTTTGTGCTGCAAGTTTTACTGCGCTTACCTCCATTCCACGATAAATCAAATTATCGATATTGAGATCAATATTGGCAGTAAAGGATTTTAAATTCGATAAATCATATTTTTGGGTTTCTTTCCCAGAAATAACAGGTTTAACCCCCACTCGAGCAGGATTATCGGATTCATTCGCATTATGGGAGCCTGCATTTGTATGCGGTGTACCCAGTAATTTATCTAAATTTAAGCGATGAGAAGATAACTGAACACGAACATCAGGGATATTGCCTAATTGTGCTGCGATTTTACCGGTTAATTCACTTTCATTCGCCTTAATGACAATGTTATTTAAACTGGCTGTCGCAACATTCTCTTTAATGTAGGCAAAATCACTGGTGAATTGACCCGTTATGCCACCTTCAGGCAAATCAACACCTGTAAAGGTGTAATCAAATTGAGTTAATTGCCCACTAATTTGATGTGAAAGCTGGGAGAGATCAAGCTCTGCTCGCGCATCAAAGCGCAGCTCCTGCTGGTTTTTATTTAAATTACCGCTGAATTTAGCCGTAATTTTTCGCTCATCATTTTTCTTTAAGGAAAGGTTGATATTGCGTAAGTTGTACTCATCATTCTGAGTTTTCCAGATCACTAAACTATTTGATACTTCAACTTTTTCAATATCCAATAGCCATTGGCTCTTCTCCGTAGAGCTTGGTGTTTGCTTGTTACCTGCTGGCGCAATCGGTGAGTTAGCATCAGTTTGAGCTTCGCTTTCTGGTGTATGACGAATGACTGCACCGTCTAAAACAATTTGTTCAACAGATAAACGATGAGAAAGCAAAGGCCACAATTCTACGTCAAGGCGCATATTTTCAGCGCTCAAGACAGGTTGGCTTGCATTAGGTGCGGTGACCGAAACAGGTCCTGTAATAATGCTAAGGGTCGGCCAAACATGCCAACGCATATCGCCTTTAAAATCGAGCTGATAGCCGCTCTTTTTCTCGACTTGCTCCACAAGATACTGTCTAAAGTCGTTTGGATTCACTAACATGACCAACGCTGTTAGCCCAACTACAATCACGACTAGCAAGATGACCAGTGTCGTCAGAAATCGTTTCATTCTTCCCTCACTCAAGTTATGTCTGCTACGCCACACAAAAGGCTCACACTACACCTATCCCTGCACAATATGCGGAATTACCTCAAATTAAACATAAAGATAATTCCGCAATACTTCTCGTTATCAATCTTCACTGATACGACTACCGACCGCCCCTTGCTGATTTTTATATTTTGCATCTTGTCGGCTATTATAAGGACGATCTGCGCTGCCAGATAATGGCTCAAAACTTAAAGCGCCAATCACCATTCCAGGGCGCAGGGCCAATGGGAGTTTACCTGAATTATAAAACTCTAACACAATTTGCCCACACCAACCGGGGTCGATTCGATGAGCAGTAACATGCACCATTAACCCCAATCGTGCTAACGATGAACGCCCATCTAACCACCCCACTAGGTTATCAGGCAGGGTAACAGACTCGAGAGTGACTGCAAGTGCTAATTCCCCTGGATGGAGGAAAAAAGGCTCATTGTCTTTGAGAATTATTTCATCACTCATGACACGGTCAAGCGCCGCATTAACTTCATCTTTCGGGCCACTTAGGTCAATAAAGGCTGCGGTATGCCCACGGAAAACGCGGAATTGGTTTCCTAGGCGCACATCCGCCGTTGCTCCATTGATCCGTTCAATAGGTGGACGTGGGCTAATGATTAATTTTCCCTCATCCATCCATTGAATAATATCGCGGTCACAAAGACGCATGATGGTATCCCCCTTTCATTATTTTCCATCGCCAGACTGTCTAATGCTGTTTAGTCTTGGCAAAATTCGCCGATTTTCGCTTTTAAAATATCAATGGCAACGCGGTTTTTACCGCCACGAGGCACAATAATATCGGCATACTGTTTTGACGGTTCAATAAACTGTAAAAACATCGGACGAACGGTTCTATTATATTGTTCAATCACAGAATCCAGCGTTCTGCCTCTCTCATTTACATCACGTTTTATCCGTCGCATCAAGCAAATATCAAGCGGAGTATCGACAAAGATCGAAAAATCCATCTCTTCACGTAAACGTTTATCTGTTAGTAGCAAGATCCCTTCGATAATAATAACTTTTTTAGGTTTGAAGTGAATGCTGGTTTCTTTGCGTGTGTGAGCGACATAGTCGTATTGAGGAATTTCTACTGATTTACCGCTTTTGAGCGCTTTGAGGTGTTGATACAGCAAGCTGTGATCCATGGAATTTGGGTGGTCATAATTGACTTTTAACCGCTCTTCCATTGGTATATCTCTTTGATCTTTATAGTAGCAGTCTTCTGGTATAACACCGATATTATGATCACCAACCTTTTCCCGTAACTCTCGATATAACGTACTCGCGATAAGGCTTTTTCCGGATGCAGAAGCTCCTGATATACCAACAATGGTACAGTGATGCGCTATGTCAGTCATAAAATGATAACCTGGTTAAATAAATCTGAAATGAAATGCATAACTTCATATTGATGAAGTTATGGTTGCCGGAATTATAGGAGTTAATGGCGTGAGGTTCCAGCTTCACAAAGCAAACTCGCTAAAAAAACACTAAATAATAAGAAGAAATATCCATAAAAGGGGAATTCAATTGCGGTTAGATCCCTGTTATCGGCATGCCGTTATTTATCAACCTACAGCAGGCACAATTAAAACGTTTTACGCCCTTCTCCCTCTAAGATAGTTATTATCCGTTATTTTTCGCTCATCGTTTTTAAGGGAAGGTTGATGTTACGTAATATTATACTCATCATTCTGAGTTTTCCTGAGCGCTAAACTATTTGATACTTCAACTTTTTCAATACCATTGACTCTTCTCTATAGAGTTTGGTGTTTGTTACCCATTGGCGCAATCAGTGGGTTAACATCCATTTGAGTTTCACTTTCTGGCGTATGATGAACGACGGCATCGTTTAAAAACAATTTGTTCAATGGATAAACGATAGAAATAAACGATAAGAAAGCAAAGGCCATAATTCTACGTCAAGACGCATATTTCAGCGTTCAAGACAGGTTGGCTTGCATTAAGAGCGGTGTTCGAAGCAAGTCCTGTCATCATACTAGGGGTCGACCAGACATGCCAACGCTGTTGGCCTAACTATAATCACGACTAGCAAGATGACCAGTGCCGTCAGAAATCATTTCATTTTTTATCTGCTACGCACCACAAAAACTCACACAATACTAATTTCTGCACAATAGGCGGAATTACCTCAAATTAACATAAAGATAATTCCGCAATACTTTTCTTATCAATCTTCACTGCTACGACGACCTACCACTCCTTGATGATTTTAATATTACGCATCTTGTCGGCTATTATAAGGGCGGTCTGCGCAACCAGATAATGGCTCAAAACTTAAAGTGCCAAACATCTTATTAGAGCCTAGGATCAATGGAAGCCTACCTGCATTATAAAACTCTAGCTCAACGGGCCCACTCCAACCAGGGTCAAGTCGTTGAGGATTAATATGCACCATTAACCCCAATCGTGATAATGATGAACGCGCTTCTATCCACCCCACCAGATTATTAGGCATGGTAATAATCTCATTAAGGAGTACCTGTGCTAATTGCCCTGGATAAAGGTAAAAAAGCTCATAGGCTTTGAGATGTATTATATCACTCATGACTCCGCTAATTTCGCTATTAATTGCATCATCCGACTCGCTCAGGTTAATAGCAGTTAAAGTATATCCATGGAAAATGCGATATATACTTGATAGGTGCACATCCACAGTTGCTCCATTGATCTGTTCAATAGATGGACGTGGGTTAATCACTAATTTTCCTTCATCCATCAATTGAATAATATCGCGGTCACAAAGACGCATAATTGTATCCCCCTTTCATTATTTTCCATGCCAAAACAGTCTAACGCTGTTTATTCTTGCAAAATTTACCGATTTTCGCTTTTAACGCGGTTTTTACCATCACGAAGCACGGTAATATCGGCATACTGTTTTGGCGGTTCAATAAACTGCAAAAACATCAGGTGAAACGGCTCTATTGCATCATTCAATCGCACAACAAAAATACATTCCTTTTTATTATAGTACGTTTATCCGTTTTATCCCTTTTATCAAACAAGTACCGACAAGATCGAAAAATCTCTCTCTTCATATAAACGTTTATCTGTCAGTAGCAAGACCCCTTCGATACCAACTTTGTTAGGTTTGAAGTAAATGCTGGTTTCTTTGTATGTATAAGCGACATAGTCGTATTGAAGAATTTCTACTGATTTACCGCTTTTGGGTGCTTTGAGGTATTGATGCCGCAAGCTGTGATCCATGAAATTTGCGTGGTTATAATTGACTTTTAACCGCTCTTCCAATTGGTCTATCTCGTTAATCTTTATGTTCGAAGGCTAATAGCTCAATTGGGTCTCATCGTTACTCAACGTATCGTTTATAAAATGGCTACCAAACGCAAACACAGTGATGCCGTGGCGGGTAATTTGCCTTAAGGAAAGGCACTTGGTGCTGCCACAAAAAAACGCCCCAGAGAAAGAGGCGCATCAGATTATGGGGATGTAATCAATCACTGTGAAGATTATGCTTTTATAAATGATTGCACGGTGGTCACTGTCAGTCGGGTCAGTGCGGAGTAAAACGGGCTGTTTCCGTGCGTGTCCAGACGCTGCGAATAACGCGGCAACCAACTCATCAGGTGCTGACTGAGCAGTGTATTAACCGCCACTTCTCGCATTTCAGATGCCAGTACCGCCGCCTGAAACAAAATCAGCCCGATGTGATCAGCGGGTTCCGGATACGGGGTATTTAGTTTTAGCCGTTCCTGTTTTAGAAAAGCGCTCAGCGCAAGAGTCGAATCCCCCTGCAACAATCCTTCCGCATCGAGATACACCGAGCCCCAAGGTGGCGCCGGTAACGACCCTGGCCCGACGAACAGAGATTGCCATGCCGATTTCAGTACCTCCGCCCCCTCAGCGGCCGTGCGGCTCAGTTGCATGCAGAGTGTACTATCCACCTCACACGGCCACTGCTGGGCAAATCCCGGCAGGGTAAACAGACGCATCGCCATCCGGTTGCTGTCATCATCCGGCGGGAACAGATAGCAGATCCCCAGTACATTAAACGCGGCCGCATAGTGAGCTGTCTTATTCATTACATCTCCCTTCAGATATGAATATAATAGAACACATAACGCAACATAAATTCTGCCGCAATAGTCAGTAAACCGCCGGTGATAAACCCACCGCAGACCGGTACGCCGTTATGTGCTTTTTTCTGCGCTCGAACAAGAGATATACAGCAGAGTGCCACACCAATTGCGGCTGCCGCTAGGACACCAATCCGCAGCTCGGCGATACTGTCATACGCATCAATCGGTGACAGCGGAAATGTAATGGATTTATGAGTCAACTGTGTGAGGGTCAGGTAATGCTCATAAAATGGCTGATACAGCAGACGACCAGCTAGGCTTACCGCCATCATCCCCCACAACAGCCACAGCTGTGATAATGACAATGTATCAGCGGGCAGCGCAATCCCAACTCTGTGTCCGGTTTTCTCAACTATCACCACCAGCAGAATAAACAGCACTGCACCAAGTGTCAGCGTCGTACCGTAAAACATCAGATAGGTATTGATATCATTCCAAGTCAGAATCGAGGTATAACGGTAAATCGATGCCATACAGAAGATATCGAACAGCCCGATCGCCATCGCTCCACCATATAACAGAAAAGAAAATTTGCCCGTCTTCCACAACCAGAGAAAACTGATACCCAATACGCCAACAAATGATGCGGTAACCACTACTTCACGGCTAAGCCAAGCACTGAATACGTTATTAATGGCATTCGGCGCATTGAGTGGCACGCCGAGGTGAGTAATTGATGCAACAGATCCCACACCCGCAATACCGCAGATAATAAAAATCGTCAGCATCATAAAACGCTTAAAGCTGTCTGTCGGGAGGCGATGGCTGAAATGCATGGCAAATACCCCACTCACAACACACAGCCCCACCGCCGCATTCATCATGTAAGTGAAAATTAAAAGTGACCACTCATTCATTTTTCTTTTCTCTCACTGTTCATATCATCAAAGTTCGCGCCCCAGTGCGGGTTAATCACCAGATTCGGATGAGTTATTGACGGATCTGGTAGCCCAGTCACGTAATCAAGGTCGCCGTATTTCGCCCTCAGTTCGTCTATTGGGCCGAACTGAATCGCCCCGAGTGGACAGGTGCTAACGCATACCGGCTGTTCACCTTTTTGTTGAAGATCGATACAAAAATCGCATTTCGACATCTGCTTTGTTTCCGGATTCATCTGCGGCGCGCCGTACGGACACGACCACGCACAGGCACCACAGCCAACACATTTATCAGTATTGACCATCACAATGCCATCCCCTTCGCGTTTATGCATTGCAGTTGTCGGACAGTTGCGCACACAGATCGGGTCTTTACAGTGATTACAGGAAATAGAAAGCGTATAGGCGAACACGTTATTAATCAGTGCGCCGTTTTGATTGCGGCTATACCCGCCGCCGGTCATTTCATACACCCGACGGAAGCGGCGGCCGACATCAAGATTATTTTTGTCCTTGCACGCTACCTGACACGCTTTACAACCGGAGCAGCGGGCGGAGTCAATATAAAAACCTAACTGTTTGCTGCTGACTGCCGGATAAACGATGAATTTGCTCATGCTTTTTCCACCTCAACCAATAATGTTTGGTGCGCATTGCCGTGGGCGAGCGCGGTACGGCGTGACGAGGTGAGCACGTTGGCACATCCGCCCTGATCAATGCCATTGTTGTCCGGCAGCCACCAAGCTCCGGCTTGTAATGCAACCACACCGGGCATAATGCGCTGTGTGATTTTTACAGGGATCATGGTGATACCGCGATCGTTATGTACTTTCACTTTTTCACCGTCACTGATACCGCGATCCGCCGCATCGAATGGATTGATCCACAGCTCCTGCCGCTGCACTTCTTGCAACCACGGGTTAGCGAACTGCGTGGAGTTCGCGCGGTTGCGGCCTTTCCAAGTGATCAGCTGTAACGGGTATTTCGCGGTAAGGCTATCTTCCGGTCCTTCGATGGCTGGAACATAATGAGATAGTGCGGGAATGTCCGGATTGTGCATGTCATACAGGCGTTTGGAGAAAATCTCGATTTTGCCGGACGGAGTCGGGAACGGGTTGTTCTCAAAATCCTGAATATTTTTTTCAAAAGCCACATTTTGGGTATGCGGACGATGAGTTAATAAATGACGGCGTTTTATCAGCAGCTCATCAAACGTCGGAATATTATCTTCTGGGCGCTTTTGTGCTGCATCATTGACGAGGAATTCTATCCAGTCACGATCTGTCTCATGCCCTTCGGTGAATGCATCACGAACCCCCAGTTTTTCCGCCACGTCGCACAGCCAGTCGTAATCGGTACGGCGTTCAAATTCCGGTTCAATTGCTTTTTCAGATAGGATCAGGTAATCGCCGTAACTCCAAGTGCCGCCGATATTCCAGCGTTCCAAAAAACTGGTTTCCGGCAGTAGCAAATCCGCATATTTCGCACTCGGGGTAAGATAGAGATCGCTACAGACAATAAATTCGACTTTCGATTCATCCTCCAGCACTTTTGCGGCATGGAGAATATCGGTATTTTGGTTGGTCAAATAGTTACCCGCCATTGAGAAAATCATTTTGATTTCGGTGTCGAGTTTGTCTGCATTTTTCAGTCCGTTATCCGGCGTGACCAGATTTTTGTCCTCACACGCCTGCACCCAGTTGGTGATGTTGATTTTGGCTTTTACTGGGTTATCAAACAGCTTTGGTCCGGCGATGGTTTTGCGCAGTTCCGGATTCAGTGCCATGCCGTAACCTGCCGCCCAGCCGCCGCGCACGCCGACATTACCAGTGATGGTTGCCAGCAGCGTTGCACCGCGCGCACTGCGTTCACCGCAGATATGACGCTGTGGTCCCCAGCCCTGCATCAGCACCGCCGGTTTGGTTGTGGCATATTCACGCGCCAGCTGACGGATAGTTTCCGCTGGAACTTTAGTGATTCTCTCTGCCCATTCTGGGGTTTTGGCTATGCCGTCTTTTTTACCCGTTAGATAGGCCACCAGTGATTCATTATCCGCTACACCTTCCGGCATCTGCTCTTCGCTAAAACCCAGCGTGTATTTATCAATAAACGCCTGATCATGTAGATTTTCTGTGACGATGACATACATCATCGCATCCATCATGGCGTTATCTGTCGTCGGTAGGATCGGGATCCACTGATCGGCTAATGAGGAGGCGGTATCGGAATAGCGCGGATCGACCACAATAAACCGAGTGCCGTTCTTTTTCATCTTCTGGAAATAGTGGTTACTGTGCCCGAAAATAGTTTCGTTCGGGTTATGCCCCCACAGGATCACCAGCGGGGTATTTTCTAGGGTATCGAGTGTGCTGCCGCTGGCGGCGGTGCCGTAGGTATACGGCGTGGCTGCCATGGTGTTACCGTTACTGACGGAATGGTAGTTTTCCAGAAACCCGCCCGTCAGATTAAACAGACGGCGCAGCATATTCGCACCGGAAAAAATCCCGCCGGTCACGCCTGTACTCAGGCTGACAAACCGTGACGCTGGGCCGTATTTGTCACTGATACGTTGCCACTCTGCGGCGATCAGGCTGGTTGCTTCTTGCCAGCTGATGCGCTCAAAACGCCCTTCACCGCGCTTACCGACCCGCTTCATCGGGTATTTCAGGCGGTCTGGGTGATAAATAAATTTCCGGTAACCACGTCCGCGCACACAAGCCCGCATGATCGGCATATCTTCATTCAGTTCCGCATCCGGTCGGGTACTGATGCGGATGGCTTTTCCGTCTTTGATATGTGCCCGGATATCACATTTCCCACCGCAGTCAAAACTGCTGCATGTCGGTACAATGCGAACCCCGTCATCCGTTTGATGAACAGGAATCTGTGTAGGATCGGACGGAACGGATGCAATACTTTCGGATGCCAGAAACGGCACCGCAGATAATACAGAACTGGCCTGTATGAAACGGCGTCGGCTTATTTCGCCGAGAGTGCCGGATTTTTCATTATCGTGACCGGATTGATGACTCATAATGGATTTACCCTGAGTGAGAAATACAGTGCGGCATTTAAAAATCAGGAAATAATAAATATTATTTAATTTCAAATGACCGGAAATAACATTACGCCACCGGCAATCGCTTAATAGCCGGTAATAATTAAAGTCTGTATAAACAGAATGGCGGCAGCAAAATAGTAATGGATTAATATATTGCCGCCATGCGAAAATCAGACAACGGCATTTGAATTCCGGCCTGATCCCTGCTCCTGTTAACTGAACGTTTTATATTTGTTGCCGTAAAAATACAGATATGGCACTCAGTTATGTTATTGCCATAAAAGACCTGTTTTACGGTAACAGGATCTGATATAACACCCTCTAATTTTTCTTTCCGTTAGATAGGGAGCGCGGCCTTCATGAGAAATATTCCGTTAAAAAGCGTGGATAATATCGCGCGGGATGTCATTGCTCTCGGTACAGATTATTTGCCCGATACCCTACTGGAATACCACGCGCACCGTCGGGCACAATTTTTATATCCGGCCACCGGACTGATTGAAATCAGCACCGCAGACGGTGAATGGGTGATCCCACCTTCCTGCGGAGTGTGGATCCCAGAACAGGTCGCCCATGAAACTCGGATGCTGAATGTCAGCACACGCAGTTTGTATATCGAACCAGCAGCAAAGCCGCGCCACGCCGTCAGTTGTGAGGTGGTGAGTGTCTCTCCGCTGCTGCGTCAGTTACTGCTGGAAGCAGTGGACATCCCTGCGGAATATGATATTCAGGGGCGTGACGGGGTGCTGATGCAGCTGATTCTTTGCGAACTGGCACGTATGCCCCCACTGCCGTTTTTCGCCCCGATCCCGCGAGATGAAAAGCTCGGCCGCCTATGCCGTGAGTTTATGCGCAAACCGGTTATTACTTCGCAACCGGGGGAGTGGGCAGAACAGCTGCACAAAAGCGAGCGCTCCTTCAGCCGTTTCTTTCGTACCCAGACTGGCATGTCGTTTTCAGAATGGCGTCAGCAGGCATGCCTACTGAACTCGCTTTCCCATATTTTGTCCGGGAAATCGATTACCGAAGTGGCTTATGAGTTGGGTTACAACAGTGCAGGGGCATTCTCAATTATGTTTAAAAAACAGATGGGGCAATCCCCTTCTCATTTTAAAAATGACGATTCGGATATCCACCATTTTTAACTTGTTTTTTGACAAATACAAATTCAACCTTTGCCGATATTTTCCCCACGATTTTTTACAACTAAATAATAATGAGGATGCGCTCAATTTTAGCCTCAGATGGTTATTTAAGGTTTGTGCCATTGGGCGCGGTGGATGTTAGCGATATGTCCGTGTTATCAGGGAAACTTGTGCAGAACACTCTGCTGGTATAACCCCGATAACTAAAAAAACACTAAATATTAAGAAGAAATAGCCTGAAAGGGGAATTCGATTGCGGTTAGATCCCTGCTGTAGGCATGCCGTTATTTATCAACCTACAGCAGGCACAATTAAAACGTTTTACGCCCCTCTAAGGCAGCAATACGATTTTCAATTGAAGGATGGGTCGAAAACACGGAATCCCCCTTATTAAAAATATAGGCCGCACTACGATAAGCATCTCCAATACTCGAATGATCATAGTCTGTTTTCTCATGCTGACCGGAAATTTTTCGTAAGGCGCTGATCATTGCTTGGTTATCGGTTGTTAAATCAACGGCTGCCGCATCTGCCATATATTCGCGCGTTCGTGAAAGATAAAAATAGAGAATTTGCGTTATCCACGGCAGAATAAAATTAAGCGCTAATAAAACCACCTGTGCTTTATTGGATGCACTATTTCGGCTACGTCCTGCCGTACGAATAAAAATTTGGCTAACTATGTTTGTGATGGTCAAAATCACATTCGCCAAGATACCAACATACAGTGTCAATTTAGAATCGCCGTGAATAATATGGCCAACTTCATGTGCCATCACCGCCTGAATTTCATGGCGATTGAGCGTTTGTAATAAACCACGCGTAACACCTACTAACGCATTTTTAGCACTCCAACCCGCAGCAAAAGCATTTGGCTCGTCACTATCTAAAATATACAAACGCGGCACATAACGTAAAGTCGCACTTAAACTTAGCTCTTCTAATATATTATAAAGCTGCTTTTCTTCCGCGGTACTGGCATTTTCCGCAGTAATCTCTTTAGCATTCATACCCGCTAACATCATTTTGTGTCCGCGAAAATGAATATAAATTAATCCTAAAAAAGTAAGTCCTAAAATAATTAATGTAGCAACGGGAAAGCGTTTAAAGGTCGCAAATGCCAGCATATTTTCAAAAAAACCACCCCACTCGTCAGGATGTGTCGCTGTATCCACTAATAATCCAACAATCAGCATAATGAAGATATAACTCACCACGACTAATCGTGTACGGATATTGTTTTTGCGTATGACGTTTCTAAAATCCATAACATTATACCCTGCCTAACTTTTCAGGGAGCATAAGGCTCCCTGATAAATACAATGGATTTGTTATCGTTAATCAAAGTTAATACGGCGGGACTCTTCACTTTTTATGGCTTCTTCATCAAGACGCCAATAATCTTTATCAATTTTTAAACTCGGAATGAGGTTAACGATAAAAACGGCTGGCATTGAGGCAATATAGGCTTTATACGCTTCCAATGCTCGGTTATAACCGCGTTTGGCAAATGACAGTTTATTTTCAGAGGAGACGATCTCCTCTTGCAAATTAGCCATGATGGCATCAGATTTCAGCTCAGGATACGCTTCTACTGCAACATTAATCGCACCACTAGAGACCATTTTAGACAAGGCATCTTCCGCTTCTTTCGCCTGAGCCCCTGTTGCTGTTTTCGCCTGAGTTCTTAATTCAGTAATTTTACTGAAAACTTCTGACTCATGGCTTAAATATTTTTTGACCGTTGCTAGTAAACTATCAAATACTTTTCCACGGCGGTCTAATTGTACCGAAATCTCAGTTTCACTCGATATAACAGCCTCACGCATTGCCACAATTCGGTTATAAAAGTAGATAACAATCAATACTAATACGACAATCAAAATTAAAAATTTCATAATCACCTTTTAGGCATCCGCCATAGGAAAAAAATGCAATATCAAAGCCCTAACGAGTAAGCATTAATAAAAAACAGATAGTAAACATTCTACGCTATCATAATGAAATAGAGAAATACGCAAATAACAAATAAGAAAAGTTGGAAAGGGATTGGTCGATAAGGCGTATGGTTAGTAGATTGAAATATAAGGGGCTATCCCAGAAAACTGAAATAACCCCTTCAAATAGAGACCGATATTAAACTGCTCGGAATGAGATCTCGGTCGGGATTTTTTCCCCTTCCCAATACATCAATGAAGAGATATTTGAGGCAATTTCACGGTAGATATCCGCAAATTCCCCTTCAGGATCACGCATCACAGTAGGTTGACCACGATCCAAATCTTCACGTAGAGAAATATGTAAAGGAATTTGCCCTAACAATTGCGTGTTATATTTCTCAGCGAGTCTCTCTGCGCCGCCTGTGCCAAAAATAGGTTCCACATGACCACAATTGCTACAGATATGTGCACTCATATTTTCGACGATACCAAGAACGGGTACATTGACTTTTTTGAACATCACAATCCCTTTCATTGCGTCCACCAGCGCAATATCTTGCGGCGTAGTGACAACAACAGCACCTGTAACAGGAATGTTTTGTGACAGTGTCAATTGGATATCCCCCGTTCCCGGTGGCATATCGATAACCAAATAATCTAAATCAGGCCATAAGGTATCTTGTAGCATCTGCATTAGCGCCTTACTTGCCATTGGCCCGCGCCACACCATTGCATTATCATCGGTGACTAAGTATCCAATAGAGTTTGTCGCAAGACCGTAGGCCATAATCGGAGCCATGTGCTGACCATCTGGTGAAGTTGGTCGCTCCATGGTGGTTCCCAACATATTTGGGATCGATGGGCCATAGATATCCGCATCAAGAATACCGACTTTCGCCCCTTCTTGGGCAAGTGCCAACGCTAAGTTGACAGAGGTACTGGATTTACCGACCCCACCTTTACCGGAACTGACGGCCAAAATGTTACGAACACCGTTAATACCCGGCAAATCATTTGCCCGTTTTAACGTGGTAATATCGTGACGCAATTTCCACTCAACCGCATGAGCGCCAGTCGCTTGTTTCAGTTCCGCCGTTTTTTCGCTGATCAGAGTCTGAAAAGGCCCCTTCCATACGAATGGCATAACTAGTTCAACATGCAACACATTATCCAACATTGCACAGTGATGTAATGCTTTGATAGAAATCAGATTACGCTTCAGTGTTGGGTGTGTAAATGAAGCCAAAACGGTGGAGACTTTTTCAGTCAGCAGTTCTGGATTGTTCTGCTCGGGGGATTTATCGTTCATCCCGGCTCCTTTATTTTATATTTTTAACACTATCGTTCTTTCACTGCTATTTATCATAACAGAGAACCATCAAAATAGTGACCGCCTTACTAACGAAAAGCCACTAAGAGTAAAAAATTCCTTTTTCACATAAATTACGGATTAATATTTTATTACCCTAGCCGCGAAACAATTGATCGGTTAACATCAAAGTCCCTTTTCAATAATGGAAGTAAGAAAGTTACTATGTCTCAAGTCGCGAATAAACTACTGGTAACCTGTGCGTTACCCTATGCTAACGGTTCAATCCATCTCGGTCATATTCTGGAACATATTCAGGCTGATATTTGGGTCCGTTATCAGCGAATGCGCGGCAAAGAAGTTCACTTTATCTGTGCGGACGATGCGCACGGCACACCAATCATGCTGAAGGCTCAGCAATTAGGTGTTTCTCCTGAAGATATGATTGCAGCAGTGAACAAAGAGCATCAGGACGATTTTGCTGGTTTTGCGATTAGCTACGATAACTATCACTCAACACACAGTGAAGAAAACAAACAGTTATCCGAGCTCATTTATAACAAGCTTAAAAACAACGGTTTTATCAAAAATCGCACTATTTCACAGCTTTACGATCCTGAAAAAGGCATGTTCTTACCCGATCGCTTTGTAAAAGGTACTTGCCCAACCTGTAAAGCAGAAGATCAATATGGCGATAACTGTGAGGTTTGTGGTGCGACCTATAGCCCAACAGAGCTGATTAACCCACGTTCCGTAGTTTCTGGTGCGACACCAGAGATGCGTGATACTGAGCACTTCTTCTTCGACCTGCCTGCATTTAGTGACATGCTACAAGCGTGGACTCGTTCAGGTGCCCTGCAAGAGCAAGTCGCCAACAAAATGCAAGAGTGGTTCGAATCAGGCTTACAGCAGTGGGATATTACCCGTGATGCGCCTTATTTTGGTTTTGAAATTCCAGATGCACCGGGTAAATACTTCTATGTGTGGCTAGACGCGCCAATTGGTTATATGGGGTCATTTAAAAACCTGTGTGACAAACGTGGCAATATCAATTTTGACGAATTTTGGAATAAAGATTCAAAGACCGACCTCTACCATTTTATCGGTAAAGATATTGTGTATTTCCACAGCTTATTCTGGCCTGCAATGCTTGAAGGCAGTGGTTATCGTAAGCCAACTAACCTATTTGTTCATGGCTATGTGACCGTTAACGGCGCCAAAATGTCTAAGTCTCGTGGTACCTTTATCACAGCGCGTTCTTATCTGGATCACCTAGATGCCGACTGCCTACGCTACTACTATGCCGCGAAACTTTCATCGCGTATTGATGATATCGACTTGAACTTAGAAGACTTTGTTCAACGCGTTAACAGCGATATCGTCAATAAAGTGGTTAACCTAGCATCACGTAATGCGGGCTTTATTGCAAAACGCTTTGGCGGGAAATTGTCCGATAACATCGCAGACCCAGCGCTCTATCAACAATTTATTGACGCGGCACAAATTATTGGTGACGCCTATACAAGTCGTGAATATGGTAAAGCGGTGCGCGAAATAATGGCTCTCGCCGATCTAGCTAACCGTTATGTCGACGAAAAAGCCCCTTGGGTTGTCGCTAAACAAGAAGGTAAAGATCAAGAGCTTCAAGATATCTGTTCAATGGGCATCAATTTATTCCGTGTCTTGATGACTTACTTGAAACCTATTTTACCAGGGCTGGCAAAACGTGCAGAGGCTTTCCTCAATATCGAGCTTACATGGGATTCTATCACCACGCCGTTAACTCACCACGATGTTGCGCCATTTAAGGCACTATTTACGCGTATTGAAATGGCGAAAGTCGAAGCTATGGTGGAAGCCTCTAAAGAGAGCATTAAGCCAGCTAAGGTGTTAACAGGTCCACTGGCCGATGATCCAATCCAAGAGACGATTACCTTTGATGACTTTGCCAAGATCGATCTACGCATCGCGCTTATCAAACAAGCCGACTTTGTTGAAGGCTCTGACAAGCTATTAAAACTGCAATTGGATATTGGCGGTGAAACTCGCCAAGTGTTCTCTGGTATTCGCAGTGCGTACCCTGATCCAAAAGTATTAGAAGGTCGACTGACCGTGATGGTGGCAAACTTGGCACCACGTAAAATGCGTTTTGGTCTGTCTGAAGGTATGGTGATGGCCGCAGGCCCTGGTGGTAAAGATATTTACCTGCTAAGCCCAGACAGCGGTGCTCAACCGGGTATGCAAGTAAAATAAAATAACGGTTCCCAAACAGGAAAGAGTTAATTATTAAGCGAAAAGCGGGGAATGATGAATTCTCCGCTTTTTTTATGCAGTTTTAACTGTGATCTATAGCACAATTATAAAGTTAATTGTATGATGAATACACTTAGCATAATAGGACGAGTCTCATGTCATTAAAATATGTGCTGATAACCGGATGGCAGTATTTGCGCGCTTTTGCGCTGCTTTATCTCTGTCTGATCGTTGGGAACCTGTTATCAACACTGCTTCCATTTACTGTTCCCGGTAGCATCATCGGTATGCTAATACTGTTTATGTTGCTAGCTCTGCAAATTATCCCTGCCCACTGGGCGCAACCTGGTTGTTCCATTCTTCTCAAAAATATGACCTTGCTGTTTGTACCAATAGGTATCGGCATCATGAATTATTATGGTCAATTAAGTCAGCAACTGGTTCCTATTCTCGTTTCTTGTTTTATTAGCACGCTAATCGTCATGGTCGTGGTGGCTTTTAGCTCCCACTATATCCATAAAGAGCGCCAAATTGTTGGGGTTAAACCTGATGAAGTTCCCCTCCCGCCTGAAGACACTATCAGCGTGACTAGCGATACTGAACAAAATAAGGGGAATGGCAAATGCTAGAACATATCTGGTGGTCGTTACCACTAACAATTATTGTGTTTTATATTGCGAGAAAATTGTCAGTAAAATTAAAACTGCCTTTATTGAATCCACTGTTAGTCGCAATCGCCATCATTGTTCCATTACTGATTTTTACCAATACGCCTTATGAGCACTATTTTGCGGGAAGTAAGATCTTAAATGACTTATTGCAACCTGCTGTTGTTGCATTAGCTTTCCCTCTATACGAGCAGATGCACCAAATTCGAGCGCAATGGAAGTCATTATTGAGTATCTGTTTAGCAGGTAGCCTAGTTGCTATGTTTACAGGTACTGCAATTGCTTTATGGCTCGGCGCAACACCGGATATCGCCGCCTCTGTCTTACCGAAATCCGTCACAACGCCGATTGCTATGGCGGTTGCTGACTCCATTGGTGGGATCCCTGCTATTAGCGCTGCCTGTGTCATTTTTGTCGGGATACTAGGAGCCATGTTTGGTCACGCCTTATTTGATGCATTACGCATTCGCACTCACGCCTCACGAGGGCTAGCAATGGGAACCGCTTCTCATGCGCTCGGTACAGCTCGATGTGCTGAAATCAACTATATTGAAGGCGCATATAGCTCTTTAGCCTTAATGACCTGTGGGGTGATTACCTCACTGCTCGCTCCCTTTGTCTTCCCTGTTATTCTTCATCTTTTCGGCTAGACTCAAAACCAATAGAGGCTTATTTGCCTCTTTTGGTTTTTACCGCGTCAAAAATTTGAGATACATCTCTCAATTATAAGATGAGTTTCATTTATTTCATTTGAAAAGTGATATTGATCACATATGGTTTAATGATTTATTACATAGAATGTAAATAAGTGATTAGGGAGGTATCTCATGCATTCAAGATTTAAGTCCGCTTGGTCTCAACTTCCAGAAAAGTTGCAAACCGCACTCAAACCCATTATTGATACGCCAGACTTTCAAGGGATGCTGAGTGCTGAACAAGTTAATCAGCTTAAAGCTGATTGTGGTTATAGTGATAGTGAATTGGCATTTTTATTATTGCCCTTCGCAGCCGCTTACGCCGTCACACCAATTTCCCACTTTAATGTCGGTGCGATTGCTCAAGGCATCAGTGGCAACCTCTATTTCGGTGCTAACATGGAATTTAGCCATGTCGCTATCGCACAAACCATCCATGCGGAACAGTGTGCCGTCACCCATGCATGGATGAAAGGTGAAAAACAGCTCACTTCCATCACCGTAAACCACACACCTTGTGGCCATTGCCGCCAGTTTATGAATGAATTACGCGGTGGCGGTAAAATCGCAATCCGTTTACCTGAGCGCCAGCCTGCAACATTACATGACTATTTACCCGATTCGTTTGGACCGGCTGATTTAGCAATCACAACGCTGTTAATGGATAGTGTTGATCACGGCTATAGCACACCAAGCCGTAATCGCTTGTTATGTGCTGCTATCGAAGCGGCAAACCAGTCTCATGCCCCTTATAGCCAATCTCACTCAGGCATTGCGCTACAGCTAAAAGATGGCTCATTATTCACGGGTCGCTATGCTGAAAACGCAGCATTTAACCCAAGCTTACCTCCTCTACAAGCCGCGTTGATTATGGTAAACATGGCAGGTAAAGACCTACACGCTATTGAGCAAGCGGTACTTGTTGAAAAACAAGATGCTATCGTTAAACAGTGGTGTATCACTGAAAATACATTGCAGGCACTAGGCTGCCAACAAAAAGAGTTAATTTATCTTAATTAATCCTTTTATCGCTGATTGCCGCCAGAGAGTATGGCGGCAATTTGTTATATAGCCCTTCTCTACTTTTTAGTGTACTGCCCAATTCGACTTAAAGATTATCAATTGATTTATACGATCTTTTAATATTTCTATAAAACCATTCTTATCAAAAATATTAATACTCACAAAGCTCGCTGCGATTAAAATAAAAAATTCGTAAGATAAAGAATAATATTTATCGCTTAGAAAAGGTTAACTCTATAATTTTTCTTATGTATATTTAACACATTGCTCTAATTGAAAACATCTTACTTAACCTACACTTTGCTTCCCTACAATTGAGCTAGATAGGCCATCCCTTCCATTTGACAAAAAGTAAGGGCTAAAAAGACCATTCCAGTGCAATTTCTTTCCATGGTGAAAAAATCGATTATATTATTTATCATATAGATAATGCTATTTAACAAATATTTTAACTCTTTGTATCAATAATCACTGTACATATTTTCTGTTTACCTTAGGATCTACATCGACTGTTGTTTTTTAATCGTCCAAAGAGTGATTTTTCATGGAACATGAATACGAAACAAAACGCCCTCTGTACATTCCCTATGCAGGCCCTATCCTGCTTGAATTTCCTTTGCTAAATAAAGGTAGTGCTTTTAGCGAAGAAGAACGTGCTAGCTTTAACCTATATGGTCTCCTACCTGAACAGGTAGAAACTATTGAAGAACAAGTTGAGCGTGCTTATCGCCAGTTAATCGATTTCAAAACCGATATCGACAAACATATCTACCTAAGAAATATCCAAGATACCAACGAAACCCTGTTTTACCGCCTGATTGATGCTCATTTGACTGAAGTGATGCCCATCATTTATACGCCAACAGTCGGTGAAGCATGTGAGCATTTCTCTGATATTTACCGCCGTGCTCGTGGCTTATTCATCTCTTATCCAAACCGTGAATATATTGATGATATGCTACAAAATGCGACCAAACAAAATGTTAAAGTGATCGTTGTCACTGATGGCGAACGTATTTTAGGTTTGGGTGACCAAGGTATCGGCGGTATGGGGATCCCAATCGGTAAGCTTTCACTGTACACCGCTTGTGGTGGTATAAGCCCAGCCTATACCCTGCCGATTGTTATTGATGTCGGCACTAATAACCCACAACGTTTAAATGACCCATTGTATATGGGATGGCGTCATCCACGTATTACAGGCGAAGAATATGACCAATTTATCGATGAGTTTATTCAAGCGGTAAAACGTCGTTGGCCTAATGTACTGCTGCAATTTGAAGATTTTGCGCAAAAAAATGCGATGCCATTACTCAACCGTTACCGTGATGAGTTGTGCTGCTTTAACGATGATATTCAAGGCACTGCTGCTGTCACTTTAGGTAGTTTGATTGCCGCTAGCCATGCTGCGGGGAGTAAACTCAGTGATCAACGTGTCGCCTTCTTAGGCGCTGGCTCTGCTGGTTGCGGAATTGCAGAGCAAATCATCGCACAAATGAAATCAGAAGGGTTAAGCGATGAACAAGCGCGTTCACGCATTTACATGGTCGACCGTTTTGGTTTATTAACCGATAAACTGCCTAACCTCCTCGATTTCCAAAGTAAGCTAACGCAAAGCAGCAACAACCTAAGTGATTGGGATGTAAACAGTGATTCAATCTCTTTACTGGATGTTGTACGTAATGCAAAACCTACTATTCTAATTGGGGTTTCAGGTCAAGCAGGCCTATTCACAGAAGAGATCATCAAAGAGATGCATAAACACTGTGAACGCCCAATTGTCATGCCATTATCTAACCCAACATCACGGGTTGAGGCTCGCCCAGAAGATATTATTAACTGGACCGATGGTAAAGCACTAGTGGCAACTGGTAGCCCGTTCTCACCTGTAAATTACAAGGATAAAGTCTATCCTATCGCTCAATGCAATAACTCCTATATCTTCCCTGGTATTGGTTTAGGTGTAATTGCTTCAGGTGCAAAACGTGTCACTGAAACAATGTTAATGGCAGCAAGTCGTGCATTAGCCGAATGTTCACCACTTGCTAAAGAAGGGGAAGGCCCACTATTACCACTTCTATCTGATATCCAACAAGTTTCACGTATTATTGCAAAACAAGTCGCCAAAGAGGCACAGGTGCAAGGTGTTGCAACCGTAACGTCTGATAATGCATTGGATGAAGCCATTGAACGTAACTTCTGGAAACCAGAGTATCGTACTTATAAACGTACTTCTTTTTAGTTGTAATTAAGGACGTTACCCTTATATTACAGGCAAAGCCCTAACCTTTTGGTTAGGGCTTTAATCAATTAGAGTCTAAAAAACTTTTTTCATCTATATCAATTGAAAACCAGCCTCTCAATGAATCCTCTTATCAAGGCCATTTCATACCGAAAATGAAGACTGCTATCGATTTTGAACTTACTCAACTGCCACTGCATATCTTTTATGCCAATAGCTAATGAAAACTGCCTAATTGTGGTCACTTAAACTGATTTATTCAAAAACAAAACCCCATGAGGATAATAACATGGGGTTTTAATCTGATAGCACCTTAACGGCCTTTTTCAGCTTTCTCTTTTTCAATCATGATTAAACTGAAAATAAGCGAACATATTATATAATCTTGATGTATTATCAGCGTTTGCTGACATATTCGCTATTAATAGTGCCCTTGCATTGATGCTGCTCCAAATATTGCGATTATTGAAGACAAGAAGAAGAACATAATAAATGTGACAACAATGCTTATAATGAAACAAAATAACCCAGCTCTGTTCCATGTCTCTTGTACCTTCATAAAGGTTTCAACAGAGTCATAATCGCCATTTTTCCAAGCCCATTCATTGCCTTTAATACCACAAACAAATATCCAGACTATATTCAATAAAGGAATTAATGTGAGTAATGGCAAATAAGATTTATTACCAATACCCCAATAGATATTAAAAATAAATGCCCCCCAATTCCAGCGTTTGATTTCATTTGGAACACTTTTGTTTTCGTAAGACATCGATATCTCCCTATCTTAAAAAGATAATTATTTATTTTTTGATAAACATTAAAAAGCAACCACGCATGGTAATAAAAAATTTGGATTAAGTGAAATACTATTATGTTGAAATTGCCGAAATGATCACTTTTATTTCAACATTAGGAATATACTTAAAAGGTAATACTCTTAATATGGAATAATTTTATTTCCTAACACTGGTCATAACTAAAAGCACTGAGAACAGCACATTATGCTTTGGATAACGTCAATCCTCATTCAATTATATTAAAATTAACGAAAATATATTACTATATTATAATATTTCAACTATAGTGGTCGTCTTGTAGAGTAATAATATGGCAGAGCAGCAAAATCCTTTCTCAATAAAATCAAAAGCTCGCTTCTCTTTGGGCGCGATAGCGCTGACTCTGACTTTAGTCTTACTGAATATTGCTGTCTATTTCTATCAAATCGTCTTTGCATCCCCCCTTGATTCTCGTGAAAGTAATCTTATTTTGTTTGGAGCGAATATTTATCAGCTTTCATTAACGGGTGATTGGTGGCGCTATCCAATCAGTATGATGCTACATTCTAATGGCACGCACCTTGCCTTCAATTGCTTAGCATTGTTTGTGATAGGTATCGGCTGTGAACGTGCCTACGGCAAATTCAAATTATTAGCTATTTATATTATCTCAGGCATCGGCGCGGCCTTATTTAGTGCATATTGGCAATACTACGAAATATCAAATAGCGACCTTTGGACTGATAGTACTGTATACATTACTATCGGTGTTGGGGCTTCTGGCGCGATTATGGGAATTGCAGCAGCCTCAGTGATATATTTAATCAAAGTGGTTATCAATAAACCCAATCCTCATCCCGTAATACAGCGTAGACAAAAATACCAACTCTATAATCTGATTGCCATGATTGCATTAACGTTAATTAATGGATTGCAGTCCGGCGTTGATAATGCAGCACATATTGGTGGTGCTATCATCGGCGCCTTAATCAGCATCGCTTATATACTTGTTCCCCATAAGTTACGTGTTGCTAATCTCTGTATTACGGTCATTGCAGCAAGTTTGCTTACGATGATGATCTACCTCTATTCATTTTCTACAAATAAGCACTTACTAGAGGAGCGTGAGTTTATTTATCAGGAAGTCTATACAGAGCTTGCTGATGCCAACCAATAATTTTGAGAAGGGTCAGTTTATCACCACCTTAAGTGTCATCATAATGGCACTACATAAGATCAGCAGCAATGTCAGATATTGAAAGGTACGCTCTGATAGTTTGAGCAGCAAATATTTTGCGAGTGGCATAATCAGTAATGCACCAACACATAAGGTTAACGCCAATGTTAAATCGGTGTGTCCATCTTGCGCATAAGCGCATGCAGAAGAGCCGGATAAGACAGTAGTCACCACAATAGAAGTTCCAATCGCTTGCTTAATGTTTAATTGCATATAACGTAATAGCATGGGTAAAACCACCACCCCACCTCCAACCCCCGTCGCACCAAGCACGACCCCAGCTATCACAGCAGGAAAAAACATTCCCCCAATTTGATGTTGTTTCAGGGTCGTTTTTTGTATCGGTGTGGCAAAAAACATACGGTGAATAAATAAGTACAGCGAAAAAATAATAGCGGCAGCAACAAGTAGATTGATCCCCCGCTCAACTTGTTGGGTATATTCAGGCAGACTCCCCAACCAAGTAACAAGGAGGCTTGATAGAAATGTGCTAGGTAGCATGATAGCAAGCACAATTAATGCCCCTTTAAGGGGAATATTCCCTAAACGAAAATGCATATATGACGATGACACTTTCATCAACATCGAAAGAAAATTAGCCGTCGCCACAGCAGCCAGCGCATTAAGACCAAAAAAATAGGTCAATATTGGCAAAACAATAACTCCGCCCCCGACCCCCGTTGTACTAATAACCAAACCAATCAATGCACCGATAACTAACTCAGTAAAAATCATTCTGCCTCATCCTAATTGTATTATGGCTTCTCGTTCCTTCTGTAATGCAAGCACGACATCTTCATTGGTGAGTGTTAAATATTTAAAAAACAGCGTATCAAAAACGACCATTTGCAAAACTTGTGGTGTGATCACGCCAGTCTGAAAGAGCTGTTCATCATAGAAATAGGGAAGGACTAAATCCGCCAAACGCACGGCTTCATCTTGCCCAAAGCGGGTTAATACGATGGTGCTACACCCTTTTTTATTTGCTAACTTTAACATATGGTTAATGTCTGGCGTATTCCCTTTTGCCGTGATCGCGATAACCAGATCATCGGCATCTACATTAGACGAATAACTTAGCTGTACATGTAAGTCAGGGCTAAATAGTGCATACTTGTTTACACGGATTAATTTATAGAAGATGTCATAAGCCACAATCGCAGAAGTACCAACCCCAAATAAAACAATACGTTTCGCTTCAACTATTTTTTGCGCAATCTCATCCATGGTGTTGGGATCAAGTAATTCCAGCGATTTTTCAATGGCTGTAATAAACATTTGCCCCGATTTAGCGATAATTTGCTCTGTATCATCATAAGGGTTCAAGCTACCGCTGAGGCTTTCAGCTTTATATTGTTTTTCATCCGATAAGTAGTCCACTTTAAAATCAGAATATCCGCGATACCCCATTTGGCGAGTAAAACGAATGACAGATGCGCTGCTCACTCCCGCAGCTTGAGCCAACTCCGCCACATTCATTGCAACAAAATTATCACGACTATCTAGCAAAAAACGGGCAAGACGCTGTTCAGTTCCTTTACCTCTATTCAATAAGCTTTCCAATTTTGATGTCAATGTTGACATACCCATTCCTTCTTATTCTTTGTAGGGTAGTTGGGAGCTATTATCATACTGACAATAAAATCGACAATCATGTACCTACTGCCGCAAGTGATAGATAGAAAATTGATCTACATCAACTAGGTTAGATTTTTCTTATTAGCCGCCAATTCGCATTTTTGCACTATCGACAGAACCCTCCCTTAAATCGATTGACAGGACTTTACGTTGCCCGACTTGCTTCCCCTATTTAACTCAAGTAGCCTTATCACCATGACTATTAATATTAAAGGCAAGGACAATGAGGAAACGTCTGCTTTATGGTCTGATAGCGATTTTAGGGATAGCGTTAGTCACTATTATTTTACTTGACCGTTGGATAGCGTGGGATACGGCTCCTGATATTTATGAAGATGTCGCTGATCTGCCAATACGTGATGTTGGTATGGTATTGGGTACATCTAAATATTATTCAAGTGGCGTCCAAAATTTATACTATAGCTACCGAATTCAGGGGGCAGCAGATGCTTATCACAGTGGAAAGGTGAAGTATCTACTGCTTAGCGGTGATAATGGTGCACACAGTTATAATGAACCCATCGCCATGCGTAAGGATTTAATCAAAGCAGGCGTGCCCGCTTCAAAAATTGTTCTCGACTTCGCAGGGTTTAGAACATTGGATTCTGTCGTGCGCACACGGAAAGTATTTGATACCGACAATTTTACGATTATTACCCAGCGCTTCCATTGCGAACGCGCGTTGTTTATCGCTAAGCACAAAGGGATAGATGCGCAATGTTTAGCGGTGCCAACACCAAAAGCGATGTTTAAAGTAAGAATACGTGAAGTGTTTGCTCGGTTGGGGGCTTTAGCGGATCTCTATGTTTTAAACCGCGAACCTAAGTTTTTAGGGGAGCAAGAGTCTATCCCTGCGCCCATTAAAATGCCAGAAGGGATCAAGGGCTATCCGGCTGTTTCTCCCGATGAAATCAACAAAATTTAAAAATTTCTAGCAATCAGGCAGGGTAACTGCCTGAATTGTTTTATCTCGCCTTTTCTATATTCTATCTAACTTTTCGGTTAACCTTCGCCACCCCCACTCCATCGGGCCTTGATGAAAAAAGGAGAGCCAGAAATAAGAAAATAATAGGTTTACCGCCCAAATTGGCACAATAAAGAGCAACAACTCAGACCGTGAAAAATGGTTGAAATAGCCTAAATAATAAAAAATCGTCACACAAATTAAGGTTTGCAATAAGTAATTACTTAATGCCATTCGCCCCGTGCACTGTAGCATTTTGGCCAACACACTATGCTGTAGCGTTCCCCAAAAACCGTAAATAAGGGCGATATAACCAAAAGATTGTAATGGGGACATCAATTCGTTGATAACATAGCCCACAATGGCTGTCGCAAAATAACTCCATCCTGATAGGCTTTGCATATAAAGAGATACGGCTTGAACAAGCAAAGCGGGAATAATTAATAGCATTGCCATACGTCGATAATGCTGGGAACTGAATTGCCCGCTTAACCATCCACTGCGCATCGCGACATACCCCGCGATCATTAGCCCCAGCAGCTGCCACCCATACTGAATAAACAGCATTTCCACCATGGTTAACATCGATTGAGTGCGATAGATTAAGCTAACACTTCCCCCCGTAGTGTTTCCCAGTGATTCGTACAACGCTTGCTCTTCAGAAACGACCCAAAAATCACTCGACCCCACCGTGCTACCTAACAACAATAAACTCACTAATCCAATAACATAGACAAAGCCTGCTATTTTTAATAGATTGCCAGAGTCATATTGTTTAAATATCAGTAACGCAATACATCCCGTTACTGCGTAAGCAAATAAAATATCTCCTGACCAAAAACCGATACCATGAATCAGCCCTAGTACCGCCAAAATGACTAAACGACTCATATTCCATCGGTCGCCTTTGCGACGTAATAACGCTAACGTCGCACCAAATAAAATCGAAAAAATCGTTAAAAACTTACCCTGAATAAATAGGTTAAAAACCACCCAAATAGCCATATCAGTTTGGCTAATAGATTGAGAATAAACAGGATTAATATAAGCCATTTGCGGCAAAGCAAACCCAAAAATATTCATTAATAGAATACCTAAGATTGCGATGCCACGTGTTGCATCAAGCCTATCAATTCGCCCTTCTTGGGAGCGATGCGATAATATGGCAGTCATAATAGATTACAGGTGACGCACTGCGCGCAAAAACTCTTGACGTGTGTTTTGACTAGATTTAAACAGTCCTCCCAACGAGGTGGTGGTGGTGGCACTGGTCGCATCACGGATACCTCGAGCTTTAACACAGTAATGCACAGCATCAATTGATACCGCAACATTATTAGTATCTAGCAATGTCTGCAAGGCCACCAAAATCTGCTGAGTTAAGCGTTCTTGTACTTGAGGACGTTGTGAGAAAAATTGAACAATACGATTGATTTTTGACAGGCCAATCACTTTATCTTTCGGAATATAAGCAACTGTAGCCTTACCATCAATAGTGACAAAATGGTGTTCACATGTACTTGTTAAGGTAATATCACGCACAGTGACCATCTCATCAACTTTCATTTTATTTTCAATGACGGTGATTTTTGGGAAGTTCGCGTAATCTAGACCTGAAAAAATTTCATCGACATACATTTTAGCGATGCGCTTTGGTGTATCCGCCAAGCTATCGTCAGTTAAGTCCAAATTCAGTAACTTCATGATCTCTGTCATATGCCCTTCAATCAGTTGCTTACGCTCTTCGCCTGATTTTGGTTGGATACGCAACGGGGTTTCAAGCCCTCTTGCTTCCAAAGCAGCATGCACCAATTCGGCTTCTTTACTCAGAGATGACATTAGATTCTCCACAAACGATATAACGATTTTTTATGAAAATGCAGGTGTGCGCTGTACTCT
Organism: Providencia sp. PROV267; assembly: GCF_028477825.1. Lineage (NCBI taxonomy): Bacteria > Pseudomonadati > Pseudomonadota > Gammaproteobacteria > Enterobacterales > Morganellaceae > Providencia > Providencia sp. PROV267. The sequence continues at coordinate 287,585 of NZ_JAMPLX010000007.1, forward strand.
AAAACAGCAAGTTTAGATAATCCAGCATTACATCCATAGATCAGATGAAATATTTGCATCAACAAATATTCATTTTATCAGGATAGCCTTTGATGCTCCCCTCGGATATATCATCATTTAACTATAATTAATAACATATTTTCAGAGCTATTCTTTATCGAGAACGCCGATAAACTAACCCACCCGCGACACACAATGCGATAAACGCACTGTATAAGGCAGGCTCTAGTTTTCCGGTGAATGTCGTGGAAATAAAAGACAACATAGGGCCAATAAGCTGCCCGATTGCATAACATGTCGTGAGTAAACCCGCCATAAAACGGTTATGTTCCGGGGCCAATTCACGTCCTAGTTGCATTGACAACTGTACCGCACACATAAGCCCCCCACCAATTAGGATTGCGGCAATCACCAACCCTGAAATACCCGAAATAACTTCTGAGATTAATATTCCGATCCCTTGTAACCATAAAGTGATCGCTAATCGGTTTTGGGTTGTCGAGAAATTACGTAGTAGCATGGCGATTAGAATGCCCACCACCGCGGATATACCAAAGACCGGCCAAACAAATTGGGCAAATAAACTATCAGGGAAACGCTGCGCGGCCATTTGTGATAAAAATGTCGCTGGCAAAATATAACCAAAGCCAGCCAATCCATAGCTCCATACCAGTCGCTTGATTTCTGGCGTAAGCTGAAGTTTTTTTATTTCCCCGACAGGCCGATGCCACTGCCCCGTACGTGGAATATGGCAGCTAATGTATAGACTAAAAATTAGTGCTAACCCACCGTAGATTAACCAACCTTGGCTGGCAGATAATTGCCAATCTTGGATGGCTACCGCAAACAGACCGCTAAGAAATATTCCAGCTCCGGTTCCAGCAAATACCGCCACACTTAATGCAGGTCGATTTAATTTTGCTAAATTCTCATTAGCCCAAGCAACCACGAGTACCAGTGCCATGCCACTCGCCCAGCCAATAAAAAAACGGGCAATACTATGTAAAAGAGGGCCATCAAGAAGTGCGGAAATCAAGGTTATCGCAACGGCTCCCCATATTCCCAACCACATGCGTCTTTCAACGTGTTGACGCGCACGCATTGCATCAAAGGAGCCCAACAAATACCCTAAATAATTAAAAGCAGCGACCACACTGGCTGTAGAGAGTGTAAGTTGATGCTCTTCAATCATTAAAGGGACTTGGGGAGTTAGCGTAAAGCGCCCTATCCCCATAACAACAACGAGCGAAAGAAATCCACTAAAAGCAATATGGAAGGCGGCTGCACTACGGCTAGGGTGCGCCTGTTCATTGGCGGAAACCATAAATTCCTTAGTTTCATTTAGAATGCAATAATTAATCAGATTACTGTTTAACATAACATTAACAAAAATACAATTTATGTCCGTAAGGCTATCTAAGGCATTTATTCGCGCGAGACTTCTCGTAAAATCCAACGAAAAGCTATTCTTAATCAATTTCTATTCATTCACCCCTCGCGATATCTCTGCCATAATAAGCAGCACGACAAAATCTTAAGCCTCAATGGCAAAGCAGAATAATAGGGGTACTAATGGACATGTGTCATACCGCTGGGTTGATCTCACTTGAGCAAGCACTCGATAAAATACTCACTCAAACACAAACAGTGACTCACTCAGAGCGCATTCCGCTCACAGAATCAGCCCAACGCATCACCGCAGCCGACATCATCTCGCCAATGAATGTTCCCCCATTTGATAACTCTGCAATGGATGGATATGGTTTTCGTTTCGCTGAGTGGGATGGGAAAACCCCTATGCCTGTAGCAGGAAAATCATTCGCAGGTCAACCAATGCAAGGGGAGCTTCCGCACGGTAGCTGTGTGCGCATTATGACTGGCGCCCCTATTCCACAAGGTGTCGATACTGTCGTCATGCAAGAGGAAACGGAAGAGACAGCTCAAGGGGTCGTGTTTACAGGTACAGTTAAAAAAGGCAGCAATATCCGCCGTGCTGGGGAAGATATCGCAAAAGGTAGTAGTGTGATCCCCGCGGGTACTCTGCTATCCACGGCTCAATTGCCTCTTATTGCTTCTTTGGGTATTTCAACGGTTGATGTACACCGCCGTCTAAAAGTTGTGGTATTTTCTACGGGAGATGAGTTGCAAGCGGTGGGTCAACCACTCAAAGAGGGGCAGATCTACGACACTAACCGTTTTACTGTTCGCCTAATGCTCGAAAAACTTAACTGTGAGGTTATCGACCTTGGTGTTATTCCTGATTCCCCTGAAAAGCTCAAGCAGACCTTTATTGATGCAGATAACCAAGCTGATTTAGTGATTAGTAGTGGTGGCGTCTCCGTGGGTGAAGCGGATTACACCAAACAAATTTTAGAGGAGCTAGGAGAAATCGGCTTCTGGAAGCTAGCAATCAAACCCGGTAAACCATTTGCTTTTGGTAAACTCCATTCAGCGTGGTTTTGTGGATTACCGGGTAACCCAGTTTCCGCGGCACTCACCTTTTATCAACTCGTGCAGCCGTTGATTGCTCGCCTTTCTGGGAATAGCCAATGGAAAGCGCCAATGAAATTTAAAGTTCCTGTTACCACACCGTTGAAAAAAAGCCCCGGTCGTCTGGATTTTCAACGCGGGATCCTAAGCGTCAATGAAGATGGGCAACTGCAAGTTGCAACAACTGGCCACCAAGGCTCACATGTATTTAGCTCCTTTAGCTTAGCCAACTGCTTTATCGTCTTAGAAAGGGAGCGTGGGCATGTCGCGGTAGGCGAAACCGTTGATGTCGAAATGTTTAATGACTTACTCAAAAGCGAATAATGACCGTGCAAGAGCTTACCGATCAAGAGATGTTGCGTTATAACCGCCAAATCATTTTACGTGGATTTGATTTTGACGGGCAAGAGAAACTCAAGGCCAGCAAAGTGCTGGTCATTGGCCTTGGTGGTTTAGGTTGCGCAGCCACACAATACTTAGCTGCCGCTGGTGTAGGTCAACTCACTTTAGTCGATTTCGATACTGTTTCACTGTCTAATCTACAGCGACAAACCTTGCACCGTGATGCGACGATTGGTCAACCTAAAGTTGATTCAGCTAAAGCACAGTTAGCCGCAATCAATCCACATATTTGTATTGAAACGGTCAATGCACAGTTGGACGATGCGCAACTGAATGAACGGATAATGGCCCATGATGTTATCCTTGATTGCACTGATAATGTGGCTATTAGAGAGCAGTTAAATCGCTTATGTTTCCAGCATAAGAAACCACTTGTTTCCGGTGCCGCTATCCGTATGGAAGGGCAGCTATCTGTTTTCACCTATCAAGAAGGAGAGCCTTGTTACCACTGCTTGAGCCGCTTGTTTGGTGAAAATAGTCTAACCTGTGTAGAAGCCGGCGTAATGGCGCCTTTGGTTGGTACGATAGGTACACTCGAAGCAATGGAAACCCTCAAATTGCTCACCCAATATGGCAAGGTCAATACTGGTAACGTGTTGTTTTTTGATGCGATGACGATGGAATTCCGCCAATTCAAACTGACCAAAGACCCCCATTGTGAAGTGTGCGCACACCAATAATTTCTTCCATTAGGGCGGTGACAAATGCACCGCTCCATTAAGAATATTCCTAAAAAATAAATTATTTTTGCTTTAACCTTATACTATCCCCTTTCGTGTTGGCTGACATCAATAAGCAGTCATCACTTTACATTTTTAAATAAGTTACTGAGAGTATTTAATATGCAATTCCCTCCTTGCCCGAAATGTCAGTCTGAATACACCTATACTGATAACGATATGTATATCTGCCCTGAGTGTGCGCATGAATGGAATGATGCCGAGCCTGTAGAAGAAAGCGATGAGTTGATCGTTAAAGATGCTAACGGGAACCTATTAGCGGATGGCGATACCGTCACTGTCATTAAAGATTTAAAAGTGAAAGGTAGCTCATCAATGTTGAAAATTGGTACTCGAGTAAAAGGCATTCGCTTAGTCGAAGGCGACCACAATATTGATTGTAAAATTGATGGTTTCGGCCAAATGAAGCTGAAATCTGAGTTTGTGAAAAAGAATTAATTAACTTGTTCAGTTAAATACTAAGACCTAGCTCAGCTAGGTCTCAAAGTGCGAATAAAGTCCTCATTTTTTATTGAGGCGTTTGATCTAAAAAGGTTCCAGTATCCCCACCTCGTCAGCTGACAAAATTCCCCCCATGAAACTATGATTAACTTTGATCTCAATCGGATGTTTGTATAGGCTGTACCGTAAGATATTATTAGTCTGGTAAATTAAGTGATCGATAAGAGCCAATTTAAAAATCTGAAGTTTTTTGAAAATGAACCATTGGTTCACCATTTGAATTACCCTCTGTCGGAAACAGCCGAAAGAAACATACTGAATGGCTGGCTTCCTTCATGCATGGAAGATAAATGGCTATCATACAGTGAGGATGGCTGTGTTTTCGTTCACAGAAGCTGGACTGGGCATTTGATGTATAAATTCACGATCCGTGATGGAAAGATACAACGCGTAGAGATTGCGATGGATGATTTTGTGAATATGACTGTCGAGCGAAAAATCGAGGTCTTTTTATCACTTTTACCGCATTTATCAAAAGAGCATTCGAACGGTTGGGAGTAGCGTAGCCTCTCTGTATGATCAGGGCGCTACGTTCATCTCTATATGCTTGTTGTCGAATTAATTTCTTAGAAAGAATGATGTCTAGATTAGTCATCACCTTTGAGAACTCATTTAACGATAACAGTCTGTTGGCCTAGCTCAGCTAGGTTTCAGAGCGTTCACAAACTTAATGAGGCTTAGATTCGGTCTCGAAACATAATAAATGATGATTAGAAAAATCATTTTTTGACCGACAATACACATTGGGAAACCACACTGTTCCCGATGTTATCAATACATAATCTGCTAAATAATTTTTAGAAACGTGCTTAAAAGGATTGGTCAGTCAATAAAGCAAACGGCTCACAATAACGAAAGCGAGCCGTTTAAAGTCTATATAATACTCTTTAAAACATACTCGTTACTAATACCACAGTTCCCTGATATTCCCCAGCAGCAATACTTCCTGAACTATGTAATGTCGATTCCACATTAAAAGGCGTTTTTACATTCATAGCCGTATCAATCGTGTATTGTTCATTACCTGAAGAGCAAGTGTTGCGTGCACAGACCTTTGCTTCTGAATATAAGCCTGGTGCAAGAATGGTATTGCTGGTAGTGCCGTTACCGAGTAACTGTGTGGTCACTTTGGTATTCCCTGTACAGGTTACATACCCTGTGGCCGTTGCCTTATGTCCATTGAGCTGATTAGAATCTACCGTTCCATGATCCAGTAATGTCGACATCTCAAATGTACAAGCAATCGGTACTTGGGGTGTAGAACGTGTACAGTCCGCTTCATCGATGCCACTACCTGCAACTAAAGAAGATGATGTGTTATTCGCACCATATACATTCACCCGCCAACATATTTGTCTAAAATCGTTCGGATTCGCCACACTAGATATAATTATTGGAGCCGCTTGGCCTACCCCTCTAGTACCTGACATTTGAAACAGCGATAGATCATTTAAGACACTTTCACAACTCCGATTTGCGGTATACCTATAATATGAATGGTTTAATCGTCCAGATGAATTGATGTAGCGTGTTCCTGTCGGTGGTGGAGTTAAGAGAAAAGCGCCATACCTATCATAAACAACGCTTCTTAGTAACAAAATTATTTCAATTTCCACAGTACACTGGTTGACTGTTCTCATCCATGGAAACTGATTCACTGGCGCATAGTGGAAAAGACGGTATGAAGAAATATTGACATTAGAACAACTCCCATTCGTTAAATTTTGGGGGTTATAACAGCGCCCTGAACTCGAAGGGATCCTCACTTCATAACTGTTAACACCGATCCACTGCGAATTTATCCAAGGTGTTGATGCAAAACTTTTAGTGCCTAACAATAACAATACACTAAATAACAGATAATTTTTAAATAAACGTTGACCCCATATGTTTTTCATATGATCCTCGATTTAAACTGAATTATTGGCCCGTTGAAGACATATTTCAGCCACTTATTGGTAGCTTAGGGTGTATGTCATGGTGGCAGAAAAATTACCGGGTTTGATGCTGTTATTGGCAATCGCTCCCGCTTTTCCTTGAAGATAAGCACGTAATCGGATCGTCATGGCACCATTTTTTATCGGCTGTGATGGATAAGATACTCCACTCGTCGGATTCAATGGGAGTTTCACACCACTTAACGTTTCAATACCGATTGCGGCTCCCGATGCCTCACTATTGGCATCAAACTCTAAAAGCCCATCCGGCGTGGCGTTGCCATTAAAAATAGTCGTTACTGAATTTGCAATTGAAGCGTCACAATCTTTCAATTGAAGCTCAAATTCCTTACTTAAGATCCTGCTGTTTGAGTACAACTCTTTCGTTGAGATACTATTGAACTCAACAGAAAAGTTCTCAAATTCAGGCACAATTTCGCAGGGTTCTGCTACCAATGTGCCGCCATATGTCACTTGGCTACTATTTGTGGCAGCATATAAATTTGCAGAAAGCGCCCCCACCAACGAACTTACCCCTAAAAAAATACCCATATGCTTCATTTTTCCTCCTTAGGGGTACTGCAATGCAATGGTTGCAATCGCTTCAAAAGGGCCTTCCTGTAAGTTCACTTGTGGATCCTTTACAGGTACGGCATAGAAATTCAGCGCCGTAAAGCCATTACTAGGCAAATTAAAGGTGAAGTGGCTATTTGGTGCCACAACACTTCCATTTTCATTTCGATATAAACGTACACCGAGACCTGTTACATCGGCTTGTAACGCATTGGCATCAAAACCATTCGCAGCATCACCGCTATAAGACAGTGCTAAAGATGAAGGTCGTGACGTATAACTTCGACAATCTATATTTACGGTAAAAGGCCGTTGATGGTCGATACCGTTAATTTTATTGATACCTATGTCTTGGAAATCAATCTGTATTGATTGATTAATTCCTTTATCGCTATAAACATCACAAGGGGGATTTTCAAGTAATGTTCCTTTAAATTTCACATCCACGGTATTGGCTAATGCAGGCGACATATAAGCGCCTATCATAAAGGCAAACATGGGCTTTATTAGACCTAGTCGCCTGTTTTGTTTGCTCATCATAGGTACTCCACACTTAATGTGCCTGATGCATTGAATACCCCAGCATTCACCGAACCCCCATTTTTTAATACAGGGACTGCGGTTAATTTAGGTAATGTGTTAAAGTAGAAATCAACCCAACGTCCTGGCTCAGTTGCCGTGCCATCAACGCGAATTTCTAACCCCAAATCACTCTCTGATGTTTCAAGATACTGGGTGTTAAAACTGGCTGGCGTTCCACTAAATTTGAGTTTCAATGCTGGATTATTCGCAGAGCCATCACAAGCTAATGTGTAAGGGATCGACGTTTCATAACGCTGTCCATCAATATCCTTAATAACCATGTCAGGGAAATCAACAGTGATAATTTGGTTTTGATTAACGGTACAGGTTTGCTGTAATACTTTGACTTTAATCCTTAAAGTATAAATATCCGCACTAGTATTGGTACTCACTAATAAAATGCTACTGAGCACTAGGCTACGCAAACACCTCACCCGATGAATAAACGATTTTTTCATTATCACTGCTCCTATTCATAGAGCATCTGGAATGAGATCACCGCATGGTATGCTCCAGCGATTAAGAGTGATCCCGTCCTAACCGGTGTAATCGTGTAGGTCAGTTGACGTTGGCCAGAGGGTAATAACACAGGGTGACTCTCTTCCCCTAAAGACAGAACCGTACCTGACGCGTTACTTAGCTGTAACCCAAACCCTTTTGCCCCCTCGACTAAAGCCAAGTTAGGCATTTCATTTGTTGATGGTGCTACAAAGCGTATTTTTACCGCTGGCTGAGAGTGACTCCACGCTGTTTGTCCTGTTTTTTCATCAAGTAATGATGTTGGATGAGAAATACAATCTAATAGCTCTATTTGAAAAGGAACCGCCCGCCCTTTTGCCCCAATACGATTAAGTTGCGCAGTTTCAAAATTACCCATATCAATAGATTGGTATTCAGATGTCATCGCTAAGCGGCACGGACTTTCCGATAAAGAACCACGAACATACAACACGCCTTGTTGACCATCGACATCCCAATTATTCGCTGAATTATATAGCTGAGTATTTTCATTCATTGCCCATCCCAATGGCGCCCCTATTAGCAGCGTCCAAAAGATAGCCAATCGCTTATGTAAAGTCATTTATCTACCCTCTTTCATAGGCACCATTAGCCTTATTTCTCTGCTGCATCTGGATCAACATGGCACGTACTTCCTTGACAACTGAAAGTGAGATTAGGGCGACCACCATAGTCATTAACATAAGTCAGCACTGGCGTATTACCGAGTTGATGACTATTCACGCCAAGATTTTGCTCACTAAAAGGGGCTAGCATAATCGGCTTAAAATCTTTAATTGGTGCAGACTGATTACTTTCACCAGCTTCAATAACGGTGACATAATAAGGCGTTGGATTATTTATCGTTACGCTATTCCCCTCTTTTAATAAGGTTAATTTTTGTTGCCAAGGAACGGTATTTAGTCCGCTAATAATGGCTTTTGGCCTATAAAAAAGTTTGACCCGTGTTTGTAGTGCAATTTGTAATGTATTGGGTTTATCACTTTTAGGCGGAATTTCCCGTAAATTGAAATAAAACAACGACTCTCTATCTTGTGGTAATGAATTGATAGCGGGTAATGCTTCAATTTTTACTTGGCTTGATTTCGCAGGCTCAATACGTTGAATAGGCGGTAACACAATTAATGGAGAGGTGATTTTTTCTCCTTTTTCATTTTCTATCCAACCTTGAGCTAAATACGGAAGTTGTTTGTTATTATTAGCGACATTTAACGATACCGATTTCTGCATTCCCTCAAAAATGATACGCGTTCGGTCCATTGAAATAGCCGCTAATACATTGGTGCTGGATAACACGCAACTGGCTAACCCAACCCCTGCAATAAATTTGGTGTTTAGTTTCATTTAATCGTTACCTTCCTATGTAGTACCTAATGTGGTTTATCAATGATTGTTCTGGGCATTTAAGCTATATGCATGACAGCTATACACGGCACGGCAATAACAATGCGTGTTCACTATTTTGAAGTGGCTCAGGGAAGGTGATTTGACATTGAGCATCACCCCCCCACTGCACACTCATCACTTCATTTGCGTTGATCCCACTAACATAAGCGCTTCCTGAATCACCGACGATGCCGACTTCTTGCCCTTTTTGATTAAAGATTTGAGCCCCAAATGGTGGGAAAGAATGATCTGCCAAACGGATCTCCACCATTCTCTTTTGCCCTGATATGACAGAGAATTTGCGGTAACCAACAGCACCTTCTGTCAAAGTGGCTTGAACAACAGATTGTTGAGCGTCAACATCATTAGGCAACGCATTGAGATCGATACTGGCTTTATTGCGATAATAGCTACTGAGCTCAGTCACTACCGCTTTACCAAATCGGTTTGACGTTATCGGGCTGCCATAACCTTTGATAGGAACATCAGAAATACCATCAGTATCAACTAATAGACGCGTTCCTCCCATCGAACTCATACGATGGAAAGCACCGCCATTTGGTGTTAGTGTTAAACCACCATTAAAAGAAGCTCCCACTGCGCTATATTGCCCACGCATATAGCTAGCATTAGCTGTAATGCGCGAAAGATCGCCTTGATGAGTCACGAACGCACTACTTGATAGCCCCTTACGCGTATTCCCTACACTCAATTGATAGCTATTACGTTCATCAGTGCTGTTGTAATACGTCATACGATTGGTTGTATCGTGACGGTTAGTATCGAGCGAGTAGCCGATTTGTACCCCACTGCCCCATGGAATATTCACCGATAAATAACCGCTATCGTCATGGCTCTCTTGGTAAATACTACGATTTGCCGAAACCGTTAGACTGACGTTTTTAATCGTTCCAATATCAAAATATTTGGAAAACATAACGCTGTAATAATCATTATCAGGACGATCCCAGAAGGTTTGATGATTATAATTGAGGTAAACAGATGCGCCTGCGTCACTAAAATTCTTGCTCATCGATACGGTGTATTGCTCCTTACTACTGCCGTAACGTTCACCATATTGCCTAGCACTTAGATAGTCAGACATAGTCATATAGTTGCGATCAGAAAAACGGTAGCCCGCAAATTGAATTTGACTGTCGATCGCTTCGAAACGTTTTGAGTAATTCACACGATATGAGCCACCATGTATGCGCTCTTCACTCGGTAATTTAGAAATCGAGTGCGTAATATCTCCTGAAATAGCCCCCCAACTGAGCAAATCACGTCCTAGGCCTAATGAGAGTGCATTATAATTTTGGCTATTTAGCGTTCCACTGAACAAAGACCAGCCATTAGTCACCCCCCATGAAAACTCCCCTGTGGCAAAGCTATCACCTTGGCTATGTCGATCGATATCCGTTGGCTGCCCTAAAGCTAACTTATATTGCACTTGTCCCGGACGCGTTAAGAAAGGTAGACTTGCCGTATCTACTTGGAACTGTTGCGTCGAACCATCTTGCTCTTTTACAGTGACATCAAGCTTGCCGGAAACCGCATCACTCAAATCTTGAATACGAAATGGGCCAGGTGCGACCTGTGTCTCGTAAATAGTGCGTCCTTGTTGGCTAATCATCACTGTCGCGTTGGTTTGTGCGATCCCTGTTACCTCTGGCGCATAACCACGTAAGATCGGTGGCATCATATTGATATCCGAGCGCAAGCTACCACCAATAAAGCGGAAACTATCAAAAATATTTGACTGTAAGTAATCCTCACCCAGTGTTAGTTTTGACTGTAATGATGGAATTGCACGATAGGTATAAAAGCGGTTCCAACGAAAATCGTTATTCGTTTTTACGTATGACTGAGTATTATAATCTAAACGGCTTTGCCACTCTGCACGCCAGCGCCAAGCACCTGTATTGATGCCGACAAGCCCGTTACCATTTAGTGCATAAATATCGTTACCATCATTGTAAGAATGATTGGCTGTCGCGTTTAAATTGTAATCCAACATTATTGCTGGAATACCTTCATCCCAACGAGAAGGTGGATCCCAATTAGGTGCACTATATTCTAAATAAGCCTGAGGAACGCTTACATTTAAAGAAGATGTTGAAAAATCCCCAGTAATTGACATCCCTGCTAAGCTATTAGGATCCACACATTGATTATCGTTCCACCATGCCAGTGAATTATAAGCGTCTTTCGTTAGCCCCAACTTTTGTGTTTCTACGGGTGAAAGACAGGGTTCACTTCCTTTTGGATCATTTTTAGGCGTAATAAATTTAACGGGTATTTCTGATAATTCATCGCCATTCACTCTGAGAGTCAAAGAATAGCTACCCGGTATAATATAGTTGGCGCGGGAAAAATGATTTAAATTAATATTTTTTTTATCTTCGACATCTAACACATCCGTGTTAAATTCAATATCATTATGAGCAATAGAGTTTATTGGGTATATATTTAACGCAACTGAAATATATAAATAAACCATATTTGGCCGATAGGAAACCAATTTACATGAATACATATAAGCATCCCTAATTAAATAATTTCATCAATGATTTTTAATAATATTCAAGTTTGAATCGAATCGCAGAGTAATAAGACCCTGATTGTAATGGTTTGGTATTGGAGACTAATCTCACATGATAATCCAATCTCATTGATGGTGGAGTAATATCTATTTTTGATACTGGCCTACCGGGAATAATATTTATATCGCTCGAATTTCTTAAAGATAACCCCACACCCTGAGCATCGCCAAAAATTGAAAAAATATTATCTTCAGATGGACCATCAAAAGTTAATTCAACTGCATTCCATAATTGATTCTGGCTGTTATGTCTTATTAAATTGCAATTAATAAGATGAATTGAAAAACTTTTTTCCGGACCTTTTCCATCTTGTTTAATTAAACTTATAGGAATCGTTCCTAAATCAATAGATTGTTCTTTCGAGCCTGTTGCGATTGCACATGCTGCATCTGTAATTTCTCCTTGAATAGTTAACAACCCTGTTTCTTCATCAGCATGTGCAAATGAAAGGACTCCAGAAATCAAGAAGGCCATAGTGGTATAATACATATTTTCTTTCATACTGAAGTCCTATGTTCAAAATTAAATATCAATACTTTTCAAGTATTATTTGTACTCTAATAAGAAATTAGATACTGCGGTAAAATCACCAGGAACAATCGCTTGGCCACTTAATCCTTGTAAATAAGCAGAAAAGTTCAGTGTATTTCGACCTGTTAGTAGGTTTTGGTTAGTGACCGATGAGCCATCGAATTTCACTTTTTCACCATTCATGCCTATAACCACAACACCTGCACCTGATGCTGAACCTTGTATCGCTAACATATCGCTATCAGTACCAATTGCACCGCCAGTAAAAGAAACATCAACTGTTTTCAGTGTGCTAACATCACAATCAACTAATTGAATATTAAAATTTTGTGCAGTAGATTTACCACCATCCGCTAATGAAGCATTGGAGATTTTACCCATTGGTACAATTTGGCTAGCAGTGTCAGCACTGATACCGCATGGAGCATCAATGATTTCACCTTGAAAAGATACCGTGCCACTTCCTGCGGCAAAAACGGATGAACTCATTACCCCGGAAATTAATGCTGCTAAAATAATTTTTTTACTCATAACTGCCTCTATAAAATAAGATAATAGATACCCATTATAATAAGGGGTATTGTTTCGTTTTATTTCCCATTGAGAAAATAAACATAATATCCAATATGGATATTATGTTTATTCTTACATATGATTTTAAATAAAAAGAATTTATATAACTAAAAAGTCATTCCTACTGGCATTGTTAATATCTAATATATAAATATCACTTAACTTCATTTCTTCTAATATATATTGAATTAAGATTTCATAACTAATATCTAGCGCTAATATAAAATTAAATAGCGTATCGACACTAATATGATTAATTCCCCTTTCATATCTCGAGATTTGTTGTTGAGAGATATTTAATTTAACTGCAATTTCATATCCAGATAATCCCTTTTCTCTTCTTGCTCTTTTCATGGAGGCACCAACTATCTTTGTAATAGACTTACCATCATTGGTGCTAGAATAATTAAATTTTTCTATATGCATATAGCGTCTCCACTCCTGATATTTAAGACTAATACTTACTACTTCCTTTTGTCGCGATAATTATACGAATTTAATTTATTATTTAAATACCTGTGAAAATCTCACTTTATCTAAATATAAAAAAAACCATCAATACAAAAAAATAATCTCATTTGATTACAATGAGTTATGATGATCTAATTTTGATGATCTTTATTGGAAGATGATAATCACCACAATTACTCACTTCTGGTGATTTTATGACGATATATATTATAAAAATAAGGCATATTTTTGGTCATTTAAGTTATGACTGCTCAACAATTAACCATCAAATTATGAGTAAAAAGTCAATTGTAAATCATGTACATCTATTTACTCATTTTTTAACTACTCCTTATTAAAATACAATAACATGTTAATATCGACTTAATTTATAGGGATATAAGACATTGAAAAGATATTTTATACAAATAAATTAAATTAATAAATTAATGACAATGGCTCTGAGGCTATTTCCTAATACAGCACATGTTTTATATTGAGATCACCATATATCGCTTAATATTGAGTTATATAAACTTAATGATATCTCTCAGAGGAGCCACTACCTCTAGCACTCGCTACCAAAGTAGAAAGTTACATTATGTGGTCACAGGCCATTAAAACTGCTCGCGGGAAATGTTTAGTGAAAACGATATTGTCAGTTGAGTTAAGCTGAATGCGTATTACTTGAGGAAATGCGTTTTTGAGTATTTCGTAATGGTGAGCCGAAAATAACCCTAGCGGCACTGAATGTCATTTTCGGTTGACGAAACCACATGAAGACGCCAAAACGGGTCGAGGGCTTGCTGCAAATTTCACTAATTTTTTAATATTACCTACTTTATTGGGTAATTTAACCTATCTAAAACAGGTAACGATGCCATTTAAATTGCAGGTTCAGTCATCTCAGACCTAGCTTAAAGCTAGGTCTTCCATTGACTATCTGACGCCAGTAAACTTATTCAATCACACCTTGGCTCTTCAAATATTCATCATAAGTTCCTTTGAAATCAATGACTTTATCTTCTTTGATTTCTAAGATACGACTTGCTAATGAACTGACAAATTCACGGTCGTGAGAGACAAAAATCAATGTGCCTTTATAAAGCTCTAAGGCTAGGTTTAAGGACTCAATAGATTCCATATCCAAGTGGTTGGTAGGTTCATCCATAATTAAGATATTTGGTTGTTGCATCATTAGCTTACCAAATAACATGCGACCCTGCTCACCCCCCGACAGTACTGATACTTTTTTCTTGATGTCATCTTGAGTGAAGAGTAAGCGTCCTAAAACACTGCGAACCGCTTGTTCATCATCGCCTTCACTTTTCCACTGACTCATCCAGTCAAAAACGGTCAGATCTGTTTCGAAGTCTTCTGCATGATCTTGTGCATAATAACCAATAGCACTATTTTCAGACCACTTAACCGTACCACTCTTAGGAGGAAGTTCGCCAACGAGTGTTTTCAAAAATGTGGTTTTACCGATACCGTTCGCACCGATAACCGCCATTTTTTCCCCTACTTCAAGTAATAAATTTAAGTTTTTAAACAGCGGAGCTTGATCATAACCATTCGTCACCCCTTCCAACTCAAGGGCATTACGGAATAATTTTTTCTCTTGTTCAAAACGAATGAATGGGTTTTGACGGCTAGAAGCTTTAACTTCCTCAAGCTGAATTTTATCAATTTGACGTGCTCGAGAAGTGGCCTGTTTTGATTTTGAAGCATTCGCACTAAAGCGACTCACAAAGGATTGCAATTCGGCAATTTGCGCTTTTTTCTTCGCATTATCTGCAAGTAGGCGCTCTCTGGCTTGTGTTGCAGCAATCATATACTCATCATAGTTACCCGTGAACAAACGCAATTCACCGTAATCTAAGTCAGCCATATGCGTGCAAACCGTATTCAGGAAGTGCCTATCATGGGAAATAATGACCATAGTGCAATTACGATCGTTCAACACTTGCTCTAACCAACGAATAGTATCAATATCCAAGTTGTTGGTTGGTTCATCGAGTAACAAAATATCGGGATCTGAGAACAGTGCTTGAGCCAACAGTACCCGTAATTTCCAACCTGGAGCGACTTCACTCATCGGGCCGTAATGCTGCTCGACAGGAATGCCCACACCGAGTAACAGTTCACCCGCACGAGCTTCCGCACTGTAGCCATCCATTTCACCGTAAGCGACTTCAAGATCAGCAACGCGGTAGCCATCTTCCTCACTCATTTCAGGAAGTGCGTAAATACGGTCGCGCTCTTGTTTTACATTCCATAGCTCAACATGCCCCATAATGACAGTATCGAGCACTGTGTATTCTTCGAAGGCAAATTGATCCTGACGGAGTTTACCAATGCGCTCATTAGGGTCAGTGGTACTCACATTCCCCGCAGTTGGTATAAGATCGCCCCCTAATATCTTCATAAATGTCGATTTACCGGCGCCATTTGCCCCGATTAAACCATAACGGTTCCCTGTTCCGAATTTAACGGAAATATTTTCAAACAGCGGCTTACTGCCAAACTGCATAGTGATATTGCTTGTCTGTAACACTTCTATGCCTTTAATTTACGATGTCGAGGATACCCAACCAAATAGCGGCGCATTATGCCACAATCATTCGCTTAGATCTTGTACTGATTGCATCTCCCTAGATGAATAGTAATCCATCCAGCCCTGTATATAATCAAACGAGGTAAGCATTTATCGGTTATGCCACAATATACCAATACTTATTATTGCTATTATGGCAATATAATAAATGGAATTAAAAAGTCGTATGATGAACTTTAAGTTCTAAATAAAAATATTGTTCGCTAAGGCAACTTAATATCGCGATAATAAAAGATAGAATTTATTTATAATGTCGTGATGGCCTAATATTTATTATTAGACCATCAATGGTATTTTATAACTTAATTCCCATGGTACGCGTGATTTCTGTTAACCCCTCTCTCTCATAAAACTTAATTGCCTTATGGTTTTGTGCTAACACAGTAAGCTCTAAATGGCTTAATTGATTGTCTTTTGCCCATGTTTTCATTTGCTCAATTAATTGATGCCCCACTTTTTGGCCTCTCAACTCGGGAGATACGACAAGGTCAAAAATATAGGCAAATTGCCGAGGAACCATACAATTATAAGGCGGTGCCGTTTGCTTTTGAGCAATGCAAAAGCCTTTAACTTGCCCATCATATTCCGCCACGAGCAAATGAAAGTTTTCATCACTGATGGTATTTTCAACAAAATCTCTCATCTGTTTAGCAGGCTGCATTCTTTCACTATCAAGCGCTGCCATTTCAGTAAATAACAGCTCATAGAGAGACAGCACAGCTTCAATATCGTGTTTTACTGCACAGCGGATCATAAATACCTCACCGAAGTTTAATCATAAGTTTTAACCGATGGCGCAAGATAGGTTTCAAAACGATCGAGTAGTGCTGCTGGATCATTTTCAACTATCGCCATATGGCGATATTTTTCCTGTAAAAAAGCCTCATCAGCCATTTTGTTCGTCATATCAATTAGTGGCTGCCAATAGTTATTAATATTAAATAGCCCACAAGGCTTAGTGTGTAGCCCTATTTGACTCCAAGTGAACACCTCACTAAATTCCTCAAGAGTGCCGTAACCTCCAGGTAGAGCAACAAAGCCATCGGCAAGCTCAATCATCTTACTTTTACGTTGATGCATCGTGTCAACTTTATACAATTTAGTCAGATTTTTATGAGAAATTTCACGCTCTTCAAGTAGTGAAGGAATAACTCCAATTGCTTGACCACCTTGAGATAAAATAGTGTCGGCCACCGTGCCCATAATACCAACGCTTGCCCCACCATAAACTAAAGTAATATTGCGCTTGACCATTTCTTCTGCAAATTTAATCGCCTGTTGCTTATAAACTTCATTAGCTCCCATGCTGGAACCACAATAAACGGCAATACTGTTAATTTTTCTCATTTTTTCCTCGTTTTTATCGTGTTTTTATGGAAAATAATTATACGTTACATAAGGATAAGCTCAACACACATTCTCATCCCGCCCTCATCGACATATAAAACTCTGTCTAAAATTAATTAAAGCGCCTACACATGGGGTATATAGTCAACAAAATAAATATTAAATGCTATGTTTTATCGTGCTCTCTATTTTATAAATACATATTATCCATGTTAAATTTATGTCATAATCACCGCTTATGTTATGTACCTGAGTTGTTAATAGTCAGCACGTACATTTTCTTTGTCAAAATTTTCTTTTATTGAAGAATAATCAGCCATTTTTTTGCTGATTTTATTACGTATTTCTGAGGTTCAACGATCCATGTCTGCCGATACTAAAAAGAGTGCCTTTCCTCTATTACCCGTGGGATTGCTATTACTGGCAATGACCTCAATTCAGAGCGGAGCATCTCTAGCTAAAACACTGTTTCCTGTTATCGGTGCACCAGGAGTGACTGGGCTACGCTTATTGCTTGCGACCATTATTTTATTTGTCATTTTTAAACCTTGGCGATTAAAGTTTAGGCGAAACTCTCTTATTCCCCTGTTAACTTATGGTCTTTCTTTGGGGACCATGAACTATTTGTTTTATTTATCCTTAGAACGAATTCCACTTGGGATCGCGGTAGCACTTGAGTTTACAGGGCCACTGGCTGTTGCAATGTTTTCATCCCGCCGCCCCATTGACTTTTTATGGATAGCGTTGGTCATCGTTGGGCTGCTCTTTTTATTGCCTATCGGTGATGATATTAATGGCCTAGATCTTGTCGGTGCCTTATATGCCCTTGGTGCGGGCGTTTGTTGGGGGATCTATATTATTTTTGGCCAACGGGCTGGCGCAGGTTATGGTGCCGCAACCGTAGCAATAGGCTCCTTTATTTCAACCCTGATCTTTTTCCCTATTGGGTTAATGCAGACAGGTGCTGAAGTTATGTTTGACCCTGCTATTTTGCCGTTGGCGTTGGCTGTTGCTGTTCTCTCTACAGCCTTTCCTTATACCTTAGAGATGATAGCGCTTACCCGACTTCCAGCAAAAACCTTCGGGACTTTGATGAGCCTTGAGCCTTGTATGGGGGCATTCCTTGGAATTGTCTTCCTCCAAGAGCATTTAACCGTTACTCAATGGTTAGCACTATTATGTATTGTTTGTGCCTCAATAGGCTCAACATCCACAGCACGCCCTAAAACAAAAATAGAAGAGGTTTCTTAAATAAATAGAGGAAGAAATTTCTTTATTATTTAATTTGTATAAAGGTTAATAAAGTTAACAACATTTTCTTTATTAACCTTATTTATTGTAAACTTTCTTTAATATCATTGAAATATTAGCTTATTAATCCTATAGTAATATTTATTAAGCGTTTATTTAATTATAAGCCGTTATCAATTTTACCTATCAAAGTAATAGAATATTGCATTATGACAAGTTGGTTCTGTTGTTTTATATTAATTAACAGAAACAGATTATTGAATAATTAATTACTTATAAGGGGAAGATTATGAGTACAGCTAAATTAGTAAAAGCACCTCAAGCAAATCTTTTATATACCCGCAATGATGTTGAGGATAGCGTTAAATTAGAGTCTATCAATATTTTGAATGTTATGGTCATCCATTTTACTGATCTTTCTTTAATGACCAAACAAGCACATTGGAATATGCGCGGTCGTAACTTTATTGCCGTACATGAAATGCTAGATGGCTTCCGTACCACTTTAGTTGAGCACCTTGATGAATTTGCTGAGCGTGCTGTACAACTTGGTGGAGTTGCAATTGGTACGACTCAGCAAGTCAATAAATTTACATCGTTAGAAGCTTATCCAATTGATATCCACGATGTTCAAGATCACCTAAAAGCATTAGCTGACCGTTATGCGGTTGTGGCTAACGATATTCGTAAAGCTATCGATGAAGTCGAAGATGAGGATACCGCGGATATGTTTACTGCGGCATCACGCGACCTCGATAAGTTCTTATGGTTCTTAGAAGCTAATATTGAGTAATGTCGATAAAAATAGTCAACGTTGATTGACCCCTTGGCCACACTAATGTGTGGCCTTATTGTTATTATACTATTAAGAAAGACGTTAACGTTACGTACCGCTTGGCATAGCCGGCCGTTCAATCGGGAACACGGGTAATGCGTTCAGCAACCGCTTACCATAATTTTTGGTGATCAATCGATTATCATAGATAACAATCTCACCATAGCATTCATGGCTACGGATCAACCTTCCTGCTTGTTGAATCAAATTAAATGATGCACTTGGTAAACTTTGTACTTCAAACGGATAACGTTTAAGCGATTTTAACCATTCACCTTCAGTAATAATCACGGGGTTAGTCACCGGTGGAAAAGCGATTTTATGGATATGTACCTGTGTTAAATACTCACCTTTTAAATCAAGCCCCTCCGCAAATGACTGCAACCCTATCAGTACACTGGTTAACCCTTTATTGATCCTGTCACAATGGGTTTCAACTAACCGATAACGCGGCTGATCCCCTTGCACTAACAATTGTAGGCGTAAATCTTTTACATGTTCCAGAAACCCTTCCATCGCTCGCTGGCTACTAAACAACACTAGCATACCTCGATGAGTACCTTTTTCTAATTGATGCCGGAAATACGTTGCCATCTCCGCTAAATGTAGCTCTTCATTCGAGATAGTTGGTTCGTACTTCATTTGAGGAATAATCAGTTTACCCTGTTCAATATGATTAAAGGGTGAAGACAGCGTCACAAAACGGTCATCACTTTTTTCTGATAACCCACTCAATTCTTGAAAACGAGAGTAGCTATTAAGTGAGCGTAACGTCGCTGATGTGATCACGATGTGTGGCACATTGCGCCATAATAGCTGCTGTAATTGCTCACTAACCCGTATCCCAGCACAGTGCAGAAATAAACGAGACTGGTTTTTCTCATAACGACGGCTAAGCCATTTCGAAATTGGCGCTCCTGATGTTTGGTCAATTGACGCTAACCGCCATAATTTCGCCATATTTTCAAAATAGCCCATTGCTCGGCTAGTTAATAGAATAGAGCGATGTAAGCGAACAATATCCTGTTTAGCCGTTTGCTCGGTTAAATCATTGAGAATTGATTCCGCTAACCCTCTTAGCCCGTCGGTCAGTTTGAAAAGTTCTTGGCAACATAGCTGCATTGCCTCAGGCAACAGCCCCATCGGAAATAAGTACTCATTATCCTTTGAGGTTTCTGGTAATAATGCGTTGGTTAGTAGCGAAAAATCACGAAATGCTTCTCTTAACTTTTCCGCGTGCTGCTGTAACCGCTCTGGGTTCGCTAATTTTGGTGGCTTGGCTGGCCTAAACTGAGCGAGATATTGCCCCACATGATGAAGAAAATTATCCACCTGTGCTGTTAATTGAACGAGTGTGATCTCGCCTTCCACTTCCAACGCATCCCTTGCTACGTCAGGCACATGATGCCCCTCATCCAGTACTAAAAGGAGTTTTTTAGGATCTGGTAATACCGATTCGCTTTCCATTGCCGCCATCACCAGCGCATGGTTTGCAACCACCACATCCGCATCTTCAATTTCCCGCCGAGCAATAAAAAAGGGACAACGCTGATAAAATTGGCAATTACGGCCTAAGCAGTTCATTTTGTCAGTGCTGACCTTACGCCATAAGCTATCGCTAAAAGCACGCTTATGGTGATCCCGTAAGCCATCCCATGCAAAACTATGAAAATCATTACGTAGCTGCTGGCAAATCGCTCTCTCTTCACTGTTTGCGATTTCGGTTTTATCTTCCACCAGCAACATTAAGTCAATTTGTTCGCCTTCTGCGGCACAGATTGCTTCCAGATTGCGTGGACACACATAGCGTGCTCGCCCAAAAGCCCCTGTATATTTAAGATCAGGAATAATTTTACTGAGTAAGGGCAGATCCTTACTGAATATTTGATCTTGTAATGCAACATTCGCAGTACTGACAACCAATGTTTTGCCTTCTTCTCGGCCAACAGCAATACCCGGTATCAAATAAGATAATGTTTTACCAACCCCTGTAGGAGCCTCAATAACCAAATGCCGCCCTTCTTCGTCCGCCAAATTTTTAGCAACTTCAGCAATCATTTGGCGCTGAGGCGCGCGGGATACGAACCCGTCAATGTGCTGTGATAACCCTTTGTACCATTGGGTTATATGTTCTTTCATTTTATTTGACAGGGACATAGGCTCACTGCTGTTCACATTAGAAGATATAGGATAACCAAGTAGGTCAATAACATCGAATTAAACAATATATGCTTACGAAGGCGCTCGCAAAAACTACTGTTTAAAAAACCATTATGCCATAAAATTGGGAACAGGTTGGCAAATTCCGGATCCATCCGCACAAAAAAGAGTATTTAACTTGTCTGCAACAAACATCGGGTTATACTTTGGGTTTATTTCTTCAATTCAGGCTATAAAAATGAAAAAGGTTGTTATCGCGCTTTGCGCACTCTGCGCATTCGGCTCCATCGGTGGAATTGTCTTAGCTGGCATGAATATTTATACACGCTCAACGACACCTATTGAGCAGAGTCAGGCACAGCAACCCTCAATTATACCTTCAGCGGGTCAGGTTCAATAATATTTACATTCAGGATGAAGATAATTTATGTATGACGCTTATTTTGTAACACCCGAATGGTTACATGACCATTTGTCTGACTCTAACCTTATCGTACTAGATGCTTCATCTCCGCCCCCAACAGCACCCTATGATTGCCGACAACGTTGGTTAGAAGAGCATATTCCAAGCGCACAGTTTTTTGATCAAGATAAGGTTGCTGATACTCGAACACCCCTACCTCATATGCTGCCTGACGCTGAAACTTTTAGCCGTGCGGTCGGTGAAATGGGAATTAACAATAACACTCAGGTTATTATTTACGCCCAGAATAATTTATTCTCAGCACCACGTGCGTGGTGGACATTCACCACAATGGGCCATAAAAATGTCAAAATTCTCGCGGGTGGCATTGAAGCATGGAAAGCACTCGGTTTCCAAACTGAATCCGGTGAGGTCACGCCGCCAGCCCCACAGCACTATACCGCTCAGCGCCACGGTGACAACGCATTAAATCAAACACAAATGCTTAACCTCGTAGAACAGGGAAAAGTACAAATTATTGATGCTCGTGCCGCGGCACGTTTCTTAGCGCAAGCACCTGAGCCTCGCCCAGGGCTACGTATGGGCCATATCCCCGGTAGTAAAAACATGCCTTGGGATCAATTAGTTGAAAATGGTGAATTTAAATCACCGGCCCAACTTAAAGCCCT
The DNA here is from genome assembly GCF_028477825.1 of Providencia sp. PROV267. Lineage (NCBI taxonomy): Bacteria > Pseudomonadati > Pseudomonadota > Gammaproteobacteria > Enterobacterales > Morganellaceae > Providencia > Providencia sp. PROV267. The sequence continues at coordinate 310,174 of NZ_JAMPLX010000007.1, forward strand.
ATTTGCAGAGCAAGGTATTGATATTCATGCCCCTTCCGTCACAACGTGTGGCTCTGGTATGACGGCGGCTGTGGTGCTCATGGCTCTGACTCTATTAGGCAACACAAATGTTAAGCTATATGATGGCTCTTGGGCAGAATGGGGCCAAGACAATGGGTTACCTATAGAGTCTTAATTATTCATCTAATCAAAAGATTAATTGAACTAAAAATCGGATTAATACTTAATCAACATTAAATAGTATTCAAAAAAATAACCCTCTATTCACGGAGAGGGTTATTTCTTTCAAATCGAGATAAGTTTAGTCAATCGCTATTTGGCAAATATCCCAGCTAAAAATAGCACGACGATCGCACCGATAACCGCAACAACAAAACTACCGAAATTGAAGCCGTCTACTTTACCTTTACCGAAGAAGGTACTGATGTAGCCACCCACAACAGACCCAACAATTCCGAGTACAATAGTCATGATAAAACCAATATGGTAAGTGCCTGGCATAATCCATTTAGCCAATACCCCTGCAATCAGACCAAAAATGACCCAAGAAATGACTCCCATCATCGACCTCCAAACGAATTAATACGGTAAAAATAGATTTTAACCATGTTAGTTTGCCATCTTATGACATACGATTTAAGTCAATTTAGCATGATTAAAAAAGCCATTAGCCCTTTAAGTTAAGAACTAATACTCTATTTTAGCAAATCATAAACAACCGAATGATTAAAATTCCATCATTTTTGCTGGCTTTTTTACTTCAGATTCGATCACTTCGGCGATCTGGCGAGCACTCTTTAGCGCTCGGATCAGAGAAAATAGTCTGTCTGCTTGCTGATATTCTTTACGTAAATAACCTAACCATTGCTTGATACGTGCGGCATGGTAATTCCCCGTATCTCCTTGTTTTTCAAGCTCTGTATATTTTAATAGCAAGCTGCCGACGTGCTCCCAAGCCATTTTGGGCTGATTGCTTTTTATGACATGACTTAAATTAGGCGTATGCAGAGCGCCCCGCCCAATCATAATCGCATCACATCCCGTTATTGCTAGGCAGTGCTGAGCACTTTCATAATCCCACACCTCACCATTGGCAATTACAGGGATGGATAAGCGGCGGCGAATATCGCCAATAGCTTGCCAATTAATCTTTTCAGCTCGATAGCCATCTTCTTTGGTACGGCCATGCACCGTCAATTCCGTCGCTCCAGCCTGCTCCACGGCATCTGCGATTTCATGACAAAATTGGCTATTATCCCACCCTAACCTGACTTTAACAGAAACAGGTAATTCCTCTGGAACAGCCTCTCGCATCGCCTTTGCGGCACGATAAATAAGCTCTGGTTGCTTTAGTAAAGTTGCACCACCCCCATGGCCATTCACGGTTTTAGAGGGGCATCCACAATTCAGATCTACCCCCCATGAACCCAGCGAAACTGCCCTATAGGCGTTTTCAGCTAACCACTGAGGGTGCTGCCCCAATAACTGAACGCGTACTAACGTACCTGATGGTGTCCGACTGCCATGACGCAATTCCGGACATAACCGATAAAACGTTTTTGCCGGTAAAAGGGTATCGACAACTCGTACAAACTCAGTAATACAGAGATCGTAATCATTGACCTCACTGAGTAAGGAGCGCACAAGCGAGTCAAGTACCCCCTCCATCGGGGCAAGTAACACACGCATTAGCCTTCACCGCGTCCCTGACGCACTTTTTTTTGTGCGCTTTTCCATGGTGAGGCTGATGCCGATTTATCTTTTGAGCTATCAGCACCAGTACGTTCGCGGCGCGGCTTCACAGACGTATTATGGCGTTTATTTGCACTACGCCTTTCATTATTACGCTGCGGCGCTTTTTGGATAGGTTCAGGTTTAATGGAAGGATCAGGCTCATAACCTTCTATCGCCATAACAGGAACCGGTTTTTTTAGTAGCTTTTCAATATCTTTTAGCAGCTTTAACTCATCAACACATACCAGTGAAACAGCCATTCCTGTTGCGTCTGCTCGCCCTGTACGACCAATACGGTGAACATAATCTTCCGCTACATTAGGCAGTTCAAAGTTAACAACATACGGCAATTGTTCGATATCTAAACCACGTGCCGCAATATCTGTCGCCACCAGTACTCGAACATCACCTGATTTAAAATCTGCTAATGCACGTGTACGCGCGCCTTGGCTCTTATTACCATGAATTGCCGCCGCTTTTACGCCATCTTTATTTAGATGTTCAGCAAGGCGGTTCGCACCATGTTTTGTGCGTGTAAAAACAAGAACTTGCTGCCAGTTTTCACGGCCTATCATGTAAGATAACAGCTCTGCTTTACGTTTCTTATCGACATGATGGACAAACTGGGTGACTTGCTCAGAAGCCGAGTTACGAGGAGCGACTTCGATCGTCACAGGGTTATCCAGTAATTTATTCGCTAATTGTTTAATTTCATTAGAGAATGTAGCTGAAAACAGCAGGTTTTGACGTTTTTTAGGTAACTTACTGATCACACGGCGAATATCATGAATAAACCCCATATCAAGCATACGATCGGCTTCGTCCAAAACAAGGATCTCAACTTGAGATAAATTGACCGCATTTTGATGCTCTAGGTCGAGTAATCGCCCCGGCGTCGCAATCAAAATATCAACACCACCACGTAACTTCATCATTTGTGGGTTGATGCTGACACCACCAAACACGACAAATGAGCGGATCCTTAAATGACGGCTATATTCCTTAACATTCTCAGCGACTTGCGCAGCCAATTCACGTGTCGGCGTTAAGATCAATGCCCTAATCGGTTTGCGATCTTTTCCAATTCTAGGAGTCGAAATTAATTTTTGTAAAATGGGTAAGGTAAAACCCGCCGTTTTCCCTGTTCCTGTTTGAGCACTCGCTAAGAGGTCGTGACCATCAAGGACTGCTGGGATAGCTTGCTGTTGGATAGGCGTAGGGGCTTCGTAGCCTAACTCATTAATGGCGAGCAAAATTTCCTCGTTTAATGCGAGGTCTGAAAAACTAGTCAAATTAAATTACTCCGGACTTCACCACTCTGAATGATCAGAGGCAGTTCGAGGGGAAGGATTGTAGATGAAGAAAAGATGCAAACTGCCGTGCAATTGCGGGAAGTCTAACATTATTTGGCTCTAATAAGTATATTAATTTAGTTTAGAAAATAAATTAATACAAAATTACTCAAATATAGTATATATAACTATTACAAACTAGAATATGTCGTTTTCCGTCACTGAATTATGCAAAAAGCCGTGTAGAGCTTGTTAGGTTGATATTTAGTTTTGAATGTTTAAGGAAATTTCATGATTACAAACACACCGTCAACACATCGAGGAGAAAACGCCAGAGTGCAGTTGCTATGCTCAGCTGCAGATGTCTATGGTGAATTAGGTCTCGACGGAGCAACAACCCGCAAAATTGCTCAAGTTTCGGGGCAAAATATTGCCGCCATTTCCTATTATTTTGGTTCGAAAGAGGGGCTGTATCTCGCTGTAGCCCAATTGATTGCGAACACAATAAAAGAAAACTTTAGCGAGACAACCGCGGAAATTGATACATATCTTCGTCAAACCAATCCCCCTCCTGATGAGGCCATCAAACTCTTGCAAAAAGCATTAGTCGGTTATAATTACTTTCAGCTAGAAAAAAAGAACCTGAGTTTTTCTCGAATACTCGCTAGAGAGCAACTCAACCCAACCGAAGCCTATACCATTATTCATGAGCAGGCTCTCGGACCTATTTACACCAAATTAAACCGTCTTATTGCCATTTATATAGGCTCCGATCCCAACAGCCTAACCACCTTAATCCAAACCCATGCCATCTTAGGGGAAACGCTCTCGTTTCGTATCGCAAGAGAGACGTTACTTCGGCAAACTGGCTGGAAACATATCAATGAAGAGGAATATAAAATCATTAACCAAGTACTGATAGAGCACACCAATATCTTGTTGGAAGGATTGCGTCATCGCAAAGAGGCACAAAAGTGATATCATTAATCCATAAAAAACGGTTATAGATTATCGAACTATCTATTTTTAGACATGTAATCTACACGAAGAATAAGGTTAATTATGAACAATAAACGTCGTTCAATCTTTTTAATTCTTATTGTCATAGTAATCGGTCTCGCTGCGGGTGGTTATTATTGGTATCAATCACAGCAAGATAAAACATTAACCTTATATGGTAATGTTGATGTACGAACCGTCAACCTTGGTTTTCGTGTTGGTGGGAAGCTCGCGTCTTTGAATGTTGATGAAGGCGCGCGCGTTACCCCCGGTCAAGCTTTAGGCCAGCTTGACCAAGCGCCTTATATCAACGCATTAAACAAAGCAAAGGGCGTTAGAGACAGTGCAAAAGCCCAGCTAGCTATGAAAGAAAAAGGCTATCGCACTCAAGAAATTGCACAAGTTGAAGCAGAGGTTGCCCAAAAACAAGCGGCATGGAAATACGCTGAAAGTTTTTACCAGCGCCAAAAAGGACTCGCAGCCTCCCATGTGATTTCTGCCAATGAGCTAGACAATGCAAAGACAAATCGAAATCAAGCACTTGCCGCATTAAAAGCCGCACAAGATAAACTAAACCAGTATCAAAGCGGTTTCCGTCAAGAAGAGATAGCGGCTGCACGAGGCGAATGGCTACAAGCTGAAGCGGCTGTTGCACAGGCAGAATTAGACTTAAAAGATACCGTATTAACAGCCCCCTCAGATGGAACCATCCTAACGCGAGCCATTGAGCCTGGCAGCATTGTCGGTGCTGGTAATACTGTATTTAGTGTCACTCTCACGACGCCTGTTTGGGTAAGGGCTTATGTCGATGAGCCTAATTTAGGGATGGCCGTTCCTGGTCGAGAAGTTTTGCTCTACACCGATAGCCGTCCAGATAACCCTTATCACGGTACCATTGGTTTTGTATCACCAACCGCTGAATTCACGCCAAAAAGCGTACAAACTCCGCAATTACGTACTGATCTTGTATATCGGCTACGCATCGTTGTCAGCGATCCTGATGAGGCACTACGCCAAGGCATGCCAGTTACCATCCGCTTTGCTGAAATTCAGTGATAAGAGTGCATGATGAGTAAGCACGATGACTGCATTCGTCTTCAAGGGGTTGAAAAAACATTTCAGGGTTTAGACTCCCCCGCAGTAGAGAGCTTAACGGCCGAGATCTATGGTGGCTCGGTAACGGGTTTAGTCGGCCCAGACGGTGCAGGCAAAACGACGTTAATGAGAATGCTTGCCGGTTTATTAAAACCTGATTCAGGCACAATCAGTCTAATGGGATTAGATCCGATTAAAGACAGCGTACAAGTGCATGCTAATTTAGGATATATGCCACAAAAATTTGGCTTATATGAAGATCTGACCGTCCAAGAAAATCTTGATTTATATGCTGATTTACGTGGCGTCCTCGGTGAAGAGAGAGAGAAAATTTATCGTCAGTTGCTCACCTTTACTGATTTAACAAATTTTACAGGTCGGCTTGCCGGTAAATTATCCGGCGGTATGAAACAAAAGCTAGGGTTAGCTTGCACACTGATTGGCAGACCAAAGGTGCTACTTTTAGACGAGCCTGGGGTTGGGGTTGATCCCATCGCACGACGCGAATTATGGCGAATGGTACACACTTTAGCCGATGAGGGGATGCTGATCCTTTGGAGTACCTCCTATCTTGATGAGGCCCAACAGTGCAAACATGTTTTGCTCCTTAACCAAGGCCAATTGCTTTTTTCAGGGAAACCTCAAGATCTGACCCAAACTATGGTTGGTCGCTCCTATTTATTAGATGTTCCGGCCGCCAATAAACGTACAATATTGCAAAATGCCCTCGTTCTTCCGGAAACCAGCGATGGCGTGATCCAAGGGCGTTACATCCGCTTAATATTAAAGCCTGATGCGTCTAAAACGTCGCTACTTCACCGTTTGCATATGCCTGATGGGAAGCTGATTGAGGCAGAGCCACGTTTTGAAGATGCTTTTATTGATCTCTTAGGTGGGGGGCCTTCCCATCGCTCAGAATTGGCGGCTATCATGCCGCAAATCCCTGCTAATCCAAGTGAAACCGTTATTGAAGCGCGTGATCTAACGAAAAAATTTGGTGATTTTGCCGCGACGGATAGCGTCAATTTTCAAGTAAAACGCGGTGAAATTTTTGGCTTACTCGGCCCCAATGGTGCGGGGAAGTCAACCACCTTTAAAATGATGTGTGGATTGATGAGACCAACCGAAGGTCACGCCTTAGTGTTAGGAATGGATTTAAAGACCAGCTCAGATAAAGCACGGCAACACCTCGGCTATATGGCGCAAAAATTCTCGCTCTATAGCAATTTAAAGGTTGGGCAAAATCTCAAATTCTTTTCTGGTGTTTATGGTCTGCATGGTAAGCATCAAACACATAAAATAGCTGAAATGGTTGAGGCCTTTAATTTTAAGCCAATTATTAATCAAATAACTGATTCACTCCCTCTTGGCTTTAAACAACGCCTTGCCCTTGCCTGCTCCCTTATGCATGAGCCAGATATTTTATTTCTTGATGAACCGACATCGGGGGTCGACCCTCTCACTCGACGTGAGTTTTGGCTACATATCAACGGCATGGTCGATAGAGGCGTAACCGTCATGGTGACAACTCACTTTATGGATGAAGCAGAGTATTGTGATCGCATAGGATTAGTGTATCACGGCAAGATCATTGCCGCAGGTACGCCAGATGAGCTAAAACAGCAAGTCGCTAGTGAAAGTCATCCAAATCCATCAATGGAAGATGCTTTTATTGGGTTGATACTTGATTATGATAAACAGCGGGAGGAACAATGACCGCCAACGCGTCTCATTTTTCTTGGCGTAGACTCCGTGCATTATGCATTAAAGAAAGCAAACAAATCGTACGCGATCCCAGTAGTGCATTGATTGCCGTTGTGATCCCCCTAATGCTGTTATTTATTTTTGGTTATGGGATCAATTTGGATTCCAGTCAATTACGTGTTGGCATCTTGATGGATCAACAAAGCCATGAAGCACGCCAACTCGTCGATACATTTACAGGCTCCCCTTTTATTGACGCTACGGTTAGCGATAATCGGCAACAATTAATTGCAAAAATGCAAGCGGGCAAAATTCGCGGCATTATCGTTATCCCCGTGAACTTCTCAGCCCAATTGCTACGTCCTGAAGGGCATGCCGCCATACAAGTGATTACCGACGGCAGTGAGCCTAATACTGCGAACTTTGTACAAGCCTACACCAAAGGGATCTGGTATACGTGGTTGATACAACAAGGTGAAAATCGAGGCTATCCCACAGATCCCCTCATTGAGTTAAATATGCGTTATTGGTTCAATGAAGCTGCAATTAGTCAGCATTTCATTATACCCGGTGCCATTAGTATCATAATGACGGTAGTTGGAGCTATTTTGACATCACTGGTTGTTGCTCGTGAATGGGAGCGCGGCACAATGGAAGCCCTTCTCTCGACACAGATTACACGCACCGAATTGCTTTTATCCAAATTATTACCCTATCAAGTCTTAGGCTCCTTTGTGATGATCTTGTGTATGATTGTCACGACATCACTATTAAATATACCTTATCGAGGCTCACTCTTAGTGCTGTTTTTGATCACTAGCCTCTATTTAGCGACCGCTCTCGGAATGGGGCTATTGATTTCCACCATCACTCGCAATCAATTTAATGCCGCAATGGTCGCATTAAATGCGGCATTTTTGCCAGCAATTATGCTATCAGGCTTTATTTTTGAAATCTCAAGCATGCCAATATTTGTCCAAATCGTGACTTATTTCATTCCGGCGCGCTATTTTGTCAGCAGCTTACAAACGCTATTTCTGGCAGGCGATATCTATATTGTTTTGTTCACCAATCTGCTGTTACTTATCGCCTCCGCTATTTTATTTATTGGCTTAACGGCATGGAAAACACGCCGTCGTCTTGATTGATAAGGATGAAATATGTTTTACCGCCTATATACCTTGATCATGAAAGAACTACAGACGTTATTGCAGGAGAAGCAAACGCGGATCATTTTGCTCATGCCTGTTATTTTCCAAATGATCTTGTTTCCTTTGGCTGCAACCCTTGAGGTTACCAACACCACGATCGCCATTTTCGATCAAGATGGCGGGAAGCACTCTATCGAATTAACTCAACGATTAGCAAAAGCAGAAGCCTTTTCTCAAGTACGATTACTCAAAAATGAGCACGAGATCCGAGAAACACTGGATAACCGAGAAAGCTTATTAGTCGTACGCTTCGGGCAAAATTTTAGCGCTGACATCGATAGCCAGCACACCGCGAAGATGATGTTATTACTTGATGGACGTAACTCTAACAGCGCGCAAATTGCCGCTAACTATATTGAACAAATCGTATTACAATATCAAAGCGAGCTAACGGCAGGCCGCCCTTTAGCCAATAATAGCGAGTTAGTGGTTCGTAACTGGTATAACCCTAATCTGGAATATAAATGGTTTATCGTGCCATCACTGGTGGCATTAATCACGACCATTGGCGTACTGATTGTCACTTCCCTGTCGATTGCCCGAGAGGCCGAACAGGGAACCCTTGACCAATTACTTGTATCGCCGCTCACGACTTGGCAAATTTTTATCGGTAAAGCCGTACCCGCATTGATTATTGCCACCGCGCAAGCGACTTTAGTCTTAGTCATTGGTATCTTCTGTTACCAAATCCCCTTTGCAGGCTCCCTCACGCTATTTTATGCAACTATGGTGGTTTATGGCCTTTCACTAGTGGGTTTTGGATTATTAATATCGGCTTTGTGTTCAACCCAACAACAAGCATTTATCGGTGTATTTGTTTTTGTGATGCCCGCTATTTTGCTCTCAGGCTATATTTCTCCCGTTGAGAATATGCCCATTTGGTTGCAAGAAATTACCTTGATCAATCCAATCCGCCATTTCACTGAAATCACCAAACAGATTTACTTAAAAGATGCTGATTTTAGTGTTATTTGGCCGAGCCTATGGCCACTGCTCGTAATATCAGTCATTACCAGTACCTTTGCTTACTACCTTTTTCGGCAGAAAACAGCGTAGCAATTACCTATTAGTCACGACTATATTTTTTACTAAACAATAAAAAACCCTTGTCTGTTTGACCATGACAAGGGTTGATATTCTTTAAAATCTATTGTGTATCTTAAATACACAATTTATACATGATTAACGGCGGTCGCCGAAAATACGTAGCAGCATTAAGAACAGGTTGATAAAGTCCAGATACAGGTTTAATGCACCTAGGATAGCGAGTTTACGCATGCTTTCTTTATCTTCCACGTCAATTTGTGCACCCATCTCTTTCAGTTTCTGAGTATCATATGCGGTCAGGCCTGCAAAAATCAGAACACCTGCATAGGTAATCACCCAGTATAATGCTGAGCTTTTCATGAAAATATTGACAATAGAAGCGATAATTAGGCCAATAAGCGCCATAAACAGGAAGTTACCGATACCACTTAGGCTACGCTTTGTGGTGTAACCATAAACACTTAGTGCACCAAACATTGCCGCCGTGATAAAAAATGTTCCTGCTACCGATTCCATTGTATAAGCAGCTAAAACCACAGAAATTGTTAGCCCAGTAAGTACTGAGTAGAGCATAAACATGCCCGTTGCCATCATACCACTCATTCTTGGCAGTAAAAATGACAAACCAAGTACAAGTCCAAACTCAACAATGATTAAACCAAAAAACAGAACATTATTAGTCGCTATGGTATAAAATAAGCCACTATTCAGTGTGGACCAAGCAACAAAAGCAGTCAGTAACAGACCAACAGTCATCCAGCCATAAACCTGTGACATAAATGTCTGAATGCCGGCACTGCTGCGCTGGACAAGAGAATCATTACGTTGATCGAATCGATCCATGATGGTTACCCTTCATACATTAGTAAGAAACGACCACAGCAACGTGCCGTAGCCAGACAAATTCCTACAAAGTTTATCATAAATTATTGACAATACCATTCAACAAACTTAAAACCATTGATTAGAATTTATGCCATGCCGCTGCTGACGGGCGTCTAAATACGCTAAAAATTATTTTAAATATAAATGAAATTTACTGATCACCAACGGTTTGCAGAAGCTTCATCGCTCTCTTTTGCCTCGACCCAACGTTCATTATCAGGCAATGTCTCTTTCTTCCAAAATGGTGCTTTGGTTTTTAAATAGTCCATAATAAATTCAGCCGCTTGAAAAGCAGCGCCACGATGAGCACTGGTCACACCCACAAAAACAATCTCTTCGCCCGGCTGTAAAGTACCTACTCGGTGGATCACACTAACTCGCTGTAGTGCCCAGCGTTGACGCGCTTCGACCACAATAGCGGCCAGCGCTTTCTCCGTCATTCCGGGATAATGTTCTAACGTTAATGCTGCAACGCTATCGCCTAAATTATGATTTCGGACTTTGCCTGTAAACGTTACGACCGCGCCATCGCTATCACATTCAGCAAGCCATTGATACTGCTCGCCTACACTAAAATTTTCTGTTTGTACCGCAATATGCGTATTTTCCATCTTAGCCCCCGGTCACCGGTGGGAAAAAGGCCACTTCGTCGCCATCTTCCAATGGATGATCTGTTGCTACAAAAGATTGGTTAACTGCCGCTAACAACTTGCCATCTTCTAAAGCTAAAGCCCACCGGTCACCACGTTGTGCCAATGCTTGACGCAATGCTTCAACATTTGAGTAATGTTCTGATAATTCGAGACGAGCTGTTCCCACCAATTCACGTACTTGAGCAAAAAAAAGTACCGTAATCATGCGTCCACCTTAAAATGACCAGATTTGCCACCTGTTTTTTCTAATAAGCGAACAGGCCCAATTACCATATCTTTTTGCACCGCTTTACACATATCATAAATGGTTAAAGCAGCTACTGAAGCGGCAGTTAATGCTTCCATTTCAACCCCTGTTTTTCCTGTCAATCGACAGCAGGACTCAATACGGACTTGATTTTGCTCCGGCAATGCTTGCAACGTCACTTCAACTTTTGTTAGCAGCAACGGATGACATAACGGGATCAGCTCCCATGTTTTTTTCGCTGCTTGAATACCAGCAATACGTGCGGTCGCAAATACATCGCCTTTATGATGGCTCCCCTCAACAATCATCGCTAAGGTCTCTTTATTCATCGTGACAAATGCTTCGGCTCTCGCTTCACGGACTGTTTCAGCTTTTGCAGAAACATCCACCATATGCGCTTCACCCGACGCATTAATATGAGTCAGTTGGGACATATTTTCTCCTGAAAAATCAAAAATTCATTAACCGCCAATAACGGATAAATTCGGGGTGATGCCACTGTCGCCCATATGTAAAAAGTGCGTCTCTCGCTTAAATTGTAGACCACTTTGAATACGTGCTTTTAATGCTTCGTTTTGATTATCGTCACTTAACAAGTCACGTAGTGGGATACCATTTTCACCGAATAGGCACAGATGAAGATTCCCCAAAGAAGAAACGCGTAGTCGGTTACAACTTTGGCAGAAATCTTTTTCATAAGGCATGATAAGACCAATTTCCCCTTGGTAATCAGGGTGGCTAAAGACTTGGGCGGGGCCATCGCTACGAGAGCGTGGCACACTGTACCACCCCTCTTCAATAAGACGGTCGCGGATCGTTTCTCCCGAAATATGGAAACGATTAAAAAGGTCACTCCCTTCCCCCGTTTCCATTAATTCGATAAAGCGGAGTTGGATTGGACGATGTTTGATCCAATTTAAAAAGGATTTTAAAGCAATATCATTGACGTTTTTCATCAATACTGCGTTGACTTTGACCTTGTCGAATCCCGCTTCAAAGGCAGCATCAATGCCTTGCATCACTTGATAAAACTTGTCTTGCCCAGTAATTGCCGCAAATTGACGCGGGTCTAGGCTATCAACACTGACATTAATCGCTCCGAGTCCCGCCTCTTTCCATTTTTGTACATCACGAGCCATACGATAACCATTTGTCGTCACCGCAATTTTTTTGATCGCTTGATTTTCATGGATAGCGGCAATGATATCGGTAAAATCTTTACGCATGGTCGGCTCGCCGCCTGTGATGCGTACCTTTTCTGTGCCCAATTCTGCGAAAGCACGGCTAATGCGCTGAATTTCACTCAGTGAAAGGAATTCGTGACGACCACTTGGTTTATAACCATCGGGAAGGCAGTATGTGCAACGAAAGTTGCAAACATCTGTAATAGATAAACGGAGATAATAAAATTTCCGAGCAAATTGATCGACAAGCTGCTGCATAATGACACCTTTCCAAATACGGGAGATGCAGACATTTCTATCTTGCACCCTGGTGGCTCAGAGGCCACGGCCAAAGCATCATATTCGTTATCGCGAACTTAGACACAAAGGCTAGGAGTGATATTTATCAACAAGCCCACAAAGCCAGCATAGGTTAACAATCAAATTGCTCACTTTGTTCACTTAGTTTATGTGGGGATTTTAGCGTAAAAGAAAGGAAAAAGCGAATTTGAATTTCGATATATAATATATTATACAACGACTTAGGGTTTAGTTATGCGTTTGTTAATTCAGTATAAATTTAATGTTCTAATTTGTATTATGTCACCTATTAAACCCAATATTAAGCGCATGTACAAAAAACATCCAGCCCCTATTTTTAATCGTTAATTAAGAGCAATCTTAGATTAGGTTTGCCCCAAATTTTGATCTTTTTTGGATAGTAAAAAACAGCCCTATGAGATAATTGCTGTTTAAACTGCCATCATTTTCAATTTTTATCTGTCAATGATGACGGTAAATGACCCCCAAACGGTGTTTTATGATAAATTAGCGCCGTTTTGTGATAGACGTGATAATCGCGTTTTAAATTGCATTTAACTGGCAATAACACTGTATAATAGCCTTGGCGCTGAAAAAATAACTGATATAGGAACACTATGCCGAATAGTAGTTTGACTGATTTTAGGCATGTTGTCGCCCTTGGCGGCGGACATGGGCTTGGTCGCGTAATGTCTTCGCTTTCCTCTTTAGGCTCTCGATTAACTGGAATTGTCACCACGACGGATAATGGTGGTTCTACTGGTCGTATTCGTCGAGCGGAAGGTGGGATTGCTTGGGGAGATATGCGCAACTGCCTCAATCAATTAATTACTGAGCCATCAATCGCATCGGCGATGTTTGAATACCGTTTTAGTGGCAACGGCGAACTTTCAGGCCATAATTTAGGTAATCTGATGCTAAAGTCATTAGATCACCTCAGTGTACGCCCTCTTGATGCCATTAATTTGATCCGCAATATGCTCAAAGTGGATGCCAAACTCATTCCTATGTCAGAATCTCCCGTCGACTTAATGGCGATTGATGAGATGGGTAATGAAGTGTATGGCGAGGTCAATGTTGATGCTCTGATTGAATTACCGAAAGAGTTACGACTCTACCCAACCGTAAAAGCCACAGCAGAAGCGATTGAAGCAATTCATCAAGCGGATTTAATTTTAATTGGCCCGGGTAGTTTCTTCACCAGCCTGATGCCACTGCTACTGTTGGAAGATATCACGGATGCTTTGCGCGAATGTAAAGCCCCGATGATCTATATCGGTAACCTAGGTAAAGAGCTAAGTACATCCGCAGCTAGCCTCACGTTACAAGAAAAGTTAACCATGATGGAGCAGCATATCGGCTGCAAAAAAATTGATGCCGTGATTGTTGGCCCTAGAACGAATATCGCGCCTATTCGCCATGAGCGGTTAGTCACTCAACGGGTGTTAGAGGCCGATGATATTCCTTATCGTCATGACCGTAAGCTACTCTTGCAAGCTATCGAAGAAACCGTGCGTTTGTTTTAAACCACCACGGGATATCACCACCAATCACGCCAAAGGTTAACAGCAAAAACTCATAGAGCCGTTAACCTTTGTAGCATCATGAATTAGCAATAAAACGCTCCCTTAGCTCTTGCAATTGATCCCTTACATTTGCCGCCGCTTCAAACTCTAAATCCTGAGCATGTTTATACATCTGCGCTTCAAGTTGCGAAATACGTTGCTCCAACTCTTTTGTTGATAATAATTGGATATCTTCACGTTTATCGATTTTGGCACTCTCTTTATTGCGACCTTTCGATTTGCCACCCACTTTGTGACCAATTTGCAAGATATCGCCAATTTTTTTGTTCAGGCCTTGCGGCACAATACCGTGTTGCTCATTAAAGGCTATCTGCTTAGCACGGCGGCGTTCCGTTTCTTTGATGGCCTTTTCCATTGAATTGGTGATTCTATCGCCATATAAAATTGCTTTACCATTAAGGTTACGCGCCGCACGACCAATTGTCTGAATGAGTGAACGTTCAGAGCGTAAAAAGCCTTCTTTATCGGCATCGAGAATAGCCACCAATGACACTTCTGGCATATCGAGACCCTCTCTCAGCAAGTTGATCCCCACCAGCACATCAAACTCACCTAAACGTAGGTCACGAATGATTTCAACCCGTTCTACCGTATCAATATCAGAGTGTAAATAACGAACCCGTTCACCATGCTCTTCAAGGTATTCCGTTAAATCTTCTGCCATTCGTTTTGTTAACGTTGTCACCAACACACGCTCGTTTTTCTGCGAACGAATACGAATTTCAGAAAGCAAATCATCAACTTGAGTGGCAACAGGCCGCACTTCAATCACAGGATCTAGCAAGCCTGTTGGTCGCACAACCTGCTCTATCACCTCTGAACCTGATTTTTCTATTTCATAATTACCCGGCGTCGCGGAAACATAGATAGTTTGTGGCGCAAGCGCCTCAAACTCTTCAAAACGTAATGGTCGATTATCAAGCGCAGACGGTAAACGGAATCCATACTCTACCAGTGTTTCTTTACGAGAGCGGTCACCTTTATACATCGCTCCGATCTGCGGGATAGTAACGTGCGACTCATCCACCACCAATAAACCATCAGCAGGTAGGTAATCAAACAGCGTCGGTGGCGGCTCTCCTGGCGCGCGACCAGACAAATAACGTGAATAGTTCTCAATACCTGAGCAATAACCCAGCTCATTCATCATTTCGAGATCAAATTGAGTACGTTGGGTGATACGTTGTTCTTCTAGCAATTTATTATTTTCGAGGAGCACCTTACGCCTATCCGCCAGTTCAACCTTAATTTGTTCCATCGCTTCTAAGATCCGCTCTCTCGGCGTCACATAGTGGGTTTTCGGATAAACTGTAAAGCGAGGAACACGATGCTGAATTTGCCCCGTTAATGGGTCGAACAAAGACAACCGTTCCACTTCTTCATCAAATAATTCGACACGTAACGCATATTCATCTGATTCTGCGGGGAAAATATCAATCACCTCGCCCCGTACGCGGAACGTACCTCGGGTAAAAGCTTGGTCGTTACGTGTATATTGCAGATCGGCTAAGCGCCGCAAAATAGCCCGCTGATCGATAATCATCCCATCGGTCAAATGCAGCATCATTTTTAAATAGCTATCAGGATCACCAAGACCATAAATAGCCGAAACAGAAGCCACAACTATCACATCACGCCGTTCAAGTAGTGCTTTTGTCGCTGACAGACGCATTTGCTCAATATGCTCGTTAACAGACGCATCTTTTTCGATAAAGGTATCTGAACTAGGCACATAGGCTTCTGGCTGATAATAATCATAATAAGAGACAAAGTATTCAACGGCATTGTCAGGGAAGAAGGCTTTCATCTCACTGTACAATTGTGCTGCCAACGTCTTATTGTGTGCCATTAACATGGTTGGGCGATTTTCTTTGGCGATGACATTGGCAATCGTAAAGGTTTTACCTGAGCCTGTTACCCCGAGTAAGGTTTGATGAGCAAGTCCATCTTCTAACCCTTCAGAAAGCTGACGAATTGCCTCGGGTTGATCCCCACCAGGCTGAAAATCAGAATACAATTTAAATACTTTACTCATTACCCACGCCTCTTAACCGATCTCCCCCCTATGATACTGGATAAAAAACCAGCTTCAAGTGCTGAGTTTAAAAATTCTCCAGCAATTTTTTATTGTGGTTAAAACAAGGTTATCCCCAAAAATTTTTCTTGACCTAAAGTGATTTATATATTTTATGCTGATGCGACTTCTAGTCTTATCTCAAATAACAACCCATGTCTTGATTTTATTTAACTTATTGTATTTTAAAATTATTATTTATAAGTCTGAAATCACATCAAATAAAGGCAAAGCCGCTTGTCACCTTGGATTCGGTTGTTTTTTTAGATCTAATTCACAAGGTTATCCACAGAAATAGTGGATAACTCTGCAATCCCTTTCAGATAGTGCGTTTCCGTTCCACTCTAAAAACCACATAGCGCATATACATGACAAAAAAATGGCAATTCAGTGAAAATATTTTTACTCAGAATTTATCATAAAAACAGTATTTACTCTTTTTTAACGGATCCGAGTTGACAAAAATGACGGATTAACGATCCAAAATAGCCTTTTACACAGAATAAACAGGAACATAAAAAATTATCTAGTAAGATCCACTAGATAGGCACACTTATCCGATCATAAATAACCAAACATTACACTCAATGTACCATGACTACGCCATCGTCCTTATCATTCGGTGTTAAAGGATAATTTTGCTGTTTAACAACGCTCAAGTTATAGCATCTACTTCAGGATATAAGATTATTGAATGCGCTCAGCCAGACGAGTCTGATAGTTATCGATACTCCCTACCTATCTCCGTTTATTACCTATCTGAATATTGAATTATTTAGAATATAAAAATTTAATATAGGGGCTTTACACACAAGCCCCTAATTAAGCCAAGTCACCCTGAAAAATGGGAAGGATGGCGTGAACTTGATGAATCAAGACATGTCATTTTATCGCTTGATAATTCAACGGAAGAGATAGGCGCAGGGTTACGTTTAGACTGAGCCGTTGCACAACAAAAGAGTTTTCGTTCAATACACCAGAGAGCGTGTTTATATTGAAAAACAAGCTCTCTGATAAAATAGACAATTAACCACTAAAAAATTAAATCGCTGTCACATCAACATACTGCCCTACATCGGCAAATTGTTCGGCATCTTGATGAGGAATGATACCAAGGCAAGGCGCATTGATCGAACGGTGCAATGTCTCTAAATATTCGGCCTGATAGGTTCCTGCTGGCTCGACTTCATTCGCCACCCACCCCACCAATTTTAGCCCTGATTGGTTAATCGCTTGTGCGGTTAATAAGGCATGATTAATACAACCCAGTTTGATGCCAACCACCATAATCACTGGCAATTGTTGCTCAACCACCCAATCTGCATAACTTTGTTGTGCTGATAATGGCGTATACCAGCCGCCAGCACCTTCAACCAACACCCACTGCGCTTTTGACTGCAAATGTTTTAATCCGTTTGTCATCACTGAAAAATCAATTGGCAGCCCAACTTTTTCGCTAATAATATGTGGAGATGTTGGCGCTTCGAATACAATTGGATTCACTTCTTGGTAAGTTAACGGCAATGTGCTGTTTGTTTGTAAAAAAAGTGCATCACTGTTACGTAGCCCTTGTGCTGTTTGTTCGCTGCCTGAAGCAACCGGTTTATACCCCGCGGTTTGATAACCCAATTGTTTAGCCGCTTGCAGTAATGCGCAACTGACTACTGTTTTACCGACCTCAGTATCAGTGCCGGTCACAAAATAAGTTTTAGTCACGATAAATTATTCCAAATACAGTTTGATAAGTGAGCTCAAGACCGTTTGCTGACGTGGGATAAGCGCTCTCAAGTAGATGTAATCGCTGCCTTGTCATCAATCCACCAGGTCGCCCTGCGGTGAGATGGGTCGCGCCAATGCCTTTCAATGAATTCAATAATCGAGCTAAATCCGGAAAATGTAGTGTATCGGTCTGAAGCAGCAATTGATGCTGCCATGGTTGGCAACTCGCGCTTATCTGTTCAAAACTTAAAAATTCATTCACATGCGAATAGCCATCTAACCTAGCCCAAGCTTGCGATAGCTCCGATAGAGAGCCTTTAGCAAGCGTGGTAAATACAATCACCCCACCATTTTTAGTCACTCGATGTAGTTCAGTCAGGGCCAGTGATAAGTCAGAGCACCATTGGATAGCCAAATTAGAAAAAACCACATTAAAAGTTTGATCGGCAAAAGGCAGTGCTTCCATATCCGCACAGATATACTGTTCAGCCGCATTTTTTTGACGTGCAACCTCCAACATGCCGGACGATAAATCTAATGCGGTCACTTCAGCCCCTTGTGCTTTAATTATTTGGCTGAAAAAACCAGTGCCACAGCCAACATCAATCACTTTTTTAGCCGGTAAATTGACCCGTGCTGAAGCTAATAAATCCAGCAGTTGATGACCACTATTTTGTTGATAATAAGCTATCGAATCATAGCGTTTTGCTGCTTTACCAAAAGCCGAAGCGATTTTTTGTTTTTCATCACTTAATGGTAAAACCATTTAACGCCTCCAACAGTTGATCGATATCTTGTTGGTGATGAGCTGCACTCAAGGTAATGCGTAGCCGTGCACTGCCTGGTGGGACAGTCGGTGGACGTATCGCTTGTACCCATAGCCCTTTTTGTCGTAAATAATCAGAAAGCTGTAAGCTCACCTCATTATCACCCACAATGACGGGTTGAATTGCCATCTGTGAATCAGCTAATTGCAGATCACTAAATTGACTATTTTTTCTGAAATATTCAATATGTTGATTAAGCCGTTCCCTTGCATCATCGGCTGTACGGATCTGCTGTAACGCTGCTGATAGCGCAACTGCCTGAGCTGGTGGCATTGAGGTACTATAAATAAGGTGGCGAGCCGCTTGAATAAAGTAATCTGCGGTTGCTTCATCACACAGAACGGCAGCGCCACTCAAACCAAATGCTTTACCGAAGGTGACAATCAGTAATTCAGGTTTAATACCATGCACATCACAACTACCACGCCCTTCTCGCCCTCTCACGCCAATACCATGGGCATCATCGACCATTAACCAAGCGTGATGTTGTTCCGCGAGCTGTTTTAATTCCGCTAAAGGCGCACTGTCACCATCCATGCTAAACACCCCTTCACTAATCACGAGTGTTTTTGCATCTAAAGTGCTGGTGAGCAATTTTTGTAATGATGCAGGGCTATTGTGAGCAAATCGCCGTAAATTAGCTTTTGAAAGCATTGATGCCTCTAAAATCGAAGCATGACTAAGTTTATCGGCTAAAATGCGATCCCCTTGCCCCATTAAAGCGGTGATCACCGCTTGATTCGCCGCAAAACCTGAAATAAATAATAGTGCCCTTGGATATCCCAACCATGCAGATAGCGCGTTTTCCAAATCATAATGGGCGCGAGTAAAACCAGTAATGTGCCCTGAACCGCCACTGCCGGTGCCATATAATGCAGCGCCTTGCCGCCAAGCCTCGACGACCTTGGGGTGATGGCTTAACCCTAAGTAATCATTTCCTGAAAAATTCAGGTAATTTTCCCCGTTAATTCGCAACTCACGACCTGTGCTGTAATCAATACAGGTTCTTTTACGCCAAGCCGCATTTTGTTTACGCTGCTCGAGTTGCGTTTGAATAAATGTTTGCCAACTCATTAGACAGCCGCGTTA
Source organism: Providencia sp. PROV267 (assembly GCF_028477825.1). NCBI lineage: Bacteria > Pseudomonadati > Pseudomonadota > Gammaproteobacteria > Enterobacterales > Morganellaceae > Providencia > Providencia sp. PROV267. Next base: position 329,820 of record NZ_JAMPLX010000007.1, read on the forward strand.
TAGAACTGTGAATTATCGGCTGTCAAAATAGACTCCGCTAATTGTGCCGCTTGTTGATTATCCCCTTCGCTCACTTCAATACGCTCTGGGTTAATATTCAATTTTTTAAACAAGGAGATATCTTTATTTTCATTCGGATTAGGAGCGGTTAACAGCTTACAACCATAAAATACGGAATTAGCGCCTGCCATAAAACAGAGTGCTTGGGTTTGTTCGTTCATATATTCGCGACCCGCCGATAAACGGACGTAAGAGGTCGGCATCATAATACGTGCTACTGCAATAGTTCGAATGAAATCAAAAGGATCGACATCTTCATTATCCGCCATCGGGGTGCCTTCCATTTTCATCAGCATATTGATCGGTACACTTTCTGGCGGTTTAGGTAAATTCGCAAGTTGAACCAACAGCGCTGCTCGATCGCTGATTTTTTCCCCTAAACCAAGAATCCCTCCAGAGCACACTTTGATACCCGCATTACGTACATTATCCAATGTGTCTAAGCGGTCTTGATAAGTTCTGGTGGTAATGATGTTGCCATAGTATTCAGGGGAGGTATCAAGATTATGGTTGTAGTAATCAAGCCCCGCTTCGGCAAGGCGCTGAGCTTGGCTATCGTCAATCATTCCCAGTGTCATGCAGGTTTCCATGCCTAGCGATTTCACCTCTCGCACCATCATTTCGAGATAAGGCATATCGCGCTCACGAGGATTACGCCAAGCGGCTCCCATACAAAAACGCGTTGAACCTGCTTGCTTCGCTTTTTTTGCAGATTCAAGAACTTGCTGAACTTCCATTAAACGTTCAGTTTCTAATCCGGTTTTATAACGAGCACTTTGTGCACAATATTTGCAATCTTCTGGGCATGCCCCTGTTTTGATTGAAAGCAAGGTGCTGACCTGTACTTGCTGTGGGTCAAAATGCTGTCGATGAACTTGCTGAGCTTGGAACAAAAGCTCAAAGAAAGGCATAGAGAACAATTCATTAGCCTGTTTAGTTGTCCACTTTTTTAATTCGCTCACGGCAGATCTCCATCATAAAAAGTCGTTGCCAGTTTAAATATTGTGGTTATCATGTCAACCAAATTCATTTAAATAAGTTGACGACAAAGTAAAATGGACAGTTCTGATATTGCATTCGATGCCAAGCATATCTGGCATCCCTACACCTCGATGAGCCACCCGATCCCCGCCTATCCCATCGTTGAGGCTAAAGGCGCAGAGTTGATTATGGCTGATGGAAAAACACTTGTTGATGGAATGTCTTCTTGGTGGGCGGCGATCCACGGCTACAATCATCCCGTTCTCAATCAAGCTGCTACTGAGCAGCTACAAAAAATGTCTCATGTCATGTTTGGTGGCATCACTCACCCTTCCGCAGTGAATTTGTGCCGTCAACTCGTTGAGATCACTCCAGCGCCTTTAGAGTGTATTTTTCTTGCCGATTCAGGGTCGGTGGCTGTGGAAGTGTCACTAAAGATGGCACTCCAGTATTGGCAGGCCAGAGGGGAAAAGCGCCAACGTATTTTAACTTTACGCCATGGTTATCATGGGGATACTTTTGGTGCGATGGCAGTATGTGATCCTGATAATTCAATGCATGGCCTATACAAAGGTTATCTACCTCCTCATATTTTTGTTGAGGCTCCACAATGTGGTTTTCATGATGAATGGAACAGTGATGATTTATTACCAATTAAGCAGGAACTTGCAGCAAAACATCGCGAAATTGCAGCAATTATACTCGAACCTATCGTACAAGGTGCGGGTGGAATGCGTATTTATCACCCCGAGTACCTAAAAGGCGTTCGTGAGCTTTGTGATCACTATGGCATATTACTGATAGCCGATGAAATCGCGACAGGATTTGGGCGCACAGGCCAATTATTTGCTTGTGACCATGCGGCTATTTCACCGGATATTATGTGCTTAGGCAAAGCCCTCACGGGGGGATATATGACACTATCAGCCACCTTAACAACGCGTCATGTTGCCGAAACGATTAGTAATGGCGAAGCGGGCTGTTTCATGCATGGGCCAACCTTTATGGGGAACCCATTAGCGTGCGCCGTCGCCAACGCAAGCCTAAAATTATTGCTTGAAAGCCCATGGCAGCATACTGTCGCCAAGATTGAGCAGCAGCTCTTAGCTGAATTAGCACCTTTGTCCTCCCACACAAGCGTCAAGCAGGTGCGCGTTTTAGGGGCGATTGGCGTGATTGAGATGCAGCAGCCAGTCAATACCGCTGAATTACAAAAAAAGTTTGTTGAACAAGGGGTTTGGGTAAGGCCATTTGGTCGGCTGATTTATGTTATGCCACCTTACATTATTTCACCGGAACAACTGAGTAAAGTGACAAGTGCAATGAGAAACGTGATTGAGGGGTAAAGATCCCCTCAGTGCTTTGAGGAGATCTTAGTTTAGCAATTAACGCGCTAATACCGTCACCCACATTGGACCTTTGCCCACTGGGTAGCGACCAATCTGGGTGAGTTTACCTGTAATCGGGTCAATTTCTGAAACAGAAATACTGTCAGATTTTTGCCCGCTAGAAATCAAGAAGCGCCCTGTTGCATCAAGGTTAAAGCCCCTAGGCTGAGCTTCTGTTGGATAAATCCCTTCTAGGGTCAACTCGCGGCCATCATCAGATACTCGGAAATGGCTAATATAGCTATCTGAACGCTCACTCGCATACAGATGACGTCCATCAGGCGTGATATGAATATCTGCCGCCCAACGTTGGCTTTCACGACCTTCCGGGTATACGTTAATATGCTGAACTTGGCGATAGCGAGTAAATTTATGGTAAACGTTAATGGTTGAATCCAACTCATTAACACAATAAATAACTTTGTGCTGTGGATGGAATGCAAGGTGGCGAGGGCCTGCGCCTTTTGCTGAACTGATTTGATCAGCAGAAGCTTCGGTTAAATGACCATCGTCATGCAGATCAAATAAGCGAATATGATCTTCCCCCAAACACGGCACCCATAATTGTTGATTGTCAGCATCAACATGTGAAGAGTGTGGGTTTCGTAGCCCTTCGATCACTTGGATCGCGGTTTGTGGTACACCTTCTTGGTTGATAGGTAAGACAGCCAAATTATGTTGATGGTATGACGGCACAAACAAATACTTACCAGTGTTATCTAATGATAAATGTACCGGTGTACTTGGAATTGCCGTCTCAGCTTTTAGTCTGAGAGTGCCCTTATCTTCAATTTGATAAGTGATTACTCGAAAATTGGGTCGGACACCAATATAAAGGTGCTTTTTATCATGGCTTAATACCATTGGCTGTACTTGGCCTGGTGTTGTCACCGTCTGTAATAACGTCAGTTCACCGGCTTCGTTCATAGACCAAACGTGGATCTGATGGCTTTCGGGGCTAGCAATATAGACAACCTGATTCATCCTGTCTCCTTATGATTCATGATAAAAATATCTTCTTCCATTATGACGGTTAATCTCAGGATAGACTAGCGAATAACAAGCAATCCCCCTCTTTTCAATACATCGCGCCACTAAATTATCTCAAAATGATTAAAACAACAGATTACCAATAACCTGACTCGATTCATTCTGCGCCACTTTAGTTAATCTGCAATATCCGCTAAGATGATAAAATTATTTTAGCACTGGATTATTATCAGGCTAACAGATCCCTTTCTGTTTAGCTGACAACGACAAAAACCATCATATGGCCACTCATTAAGGCATATGTAACCTCAAATCACGTGGAGCCGTTTATGTCATACCGCGTTATTGCGCTCGATCTTGATGGAACACTGCTTGATCCTCAAAAGAAAATTTTGCCCGAATCACTTGCTGCATTAAATGAAGCACGTCGCCAAGGCGTTAAAGTGTTGATTGTGACAGGGCGCCATCATGTTGCCATTCATCCTTTCTACCAAGAGCTTAACCTTGATACCCCTGCAATTTGCTGCAATGGTACTTATCTTTATGATTATTTAGGTAAAAAAGTTCTTTCTTCAGACCCTATGACACTCGAATCAGCAACACAAATGATTGAAAGGCTGCGTGGCACCGATATTCAACATTTAATGTATGTTGATGATGCCATGCTATACAACGCACCGACAGAAGGGATCAAAAGGACGCTAAGTTGGGCAGAAACCCTGCCAGTGGCTCAACGTCCTAATATTCAGTTTGTCGAAAACTATGCTGATGTCTTACATGATTATCAATCTATTTGGAAATTTGCCGTCAGTTCAGAAAATATCGATCAGCTCAAAGAGGTTGTTCGCGGTATTGAAGATGATTTTGGCTTGGAATGTGAATGGTCATGGGCTGATCAAGTCGACGTCGGCCGCAAAGGAAACAGCAAAGGCCAACGACTAAAACAGTGGGTTGAATCACAGGGTATGACCATGAATGATGTGGTTGCTTTTGGTGATAACTTTAACGATTTAAGCATGTTAACAACGGCTGGACTAGGTGTTGCTATGGGCCAAGCGGTCGATGAAATCAAACAACAAGCAAAACTGGTTACACGTGATAACACCCAACCGGGTATCGCTGAAGTGATCCATAAATACGTATTGTAATTTTATCTATTAGGGGGCCAATAATAAGCCCCCTAATTAACTCATTTTGCCACTTTATGCTGTTCACTCAAGCGGCATGACTTTAGATATCAGCTAACGTACTGTTATGATGTGTAATGGCGGCTTAATGAAACACTTTTAACCTGTGCATAAACTCGACGACCTTTGCGAATAGACAATTCGTCACGCGCCCAACGTGTGATACGCGCCCATAAATAATGCTGTTCGCCTAAATCAAGCTTCACATCCACCTGCTCGCCATCTTCAATCCATTCAACCACTTCCGCTGATAAAATATTACGGATACTGCTGACCTGTGGCTTTTCTAATACTAAAGACACATCAGAGGCATCAATGCGTAAACGCAACTGCCCGCCTCTTTCTGTATCAATACGCGGGATCCATAATTTTTGACTGCCCACAATCACCGCAGTCATCTCATAGTCAGGGTGGTGACCATGACATATCACATTTAACACGCTACTTAATGTCTCTTGTTGGAGCCAAGGACGCAATGCACTGCTTGCCCACACCTCCTCTAATGCTCCAAAAGCTTTAACTTTACCTTGTGCCATCACAATCACTTTATCGGCAAGGCGTAAAATCTCATCTAAGCTATGGCTGACATATAAAATAGGGATTTTGACATCTTGAGACAGTTTTTCTAAATACGGTAGTAGCTCACGTTTACGCGGTAAATCAAGAGAAGCTAATGGCTCATCCATCAATAAAATTTCAGGTGCGGTTAACAGTGCGCGGCCAATAGCGACACGCTGTTTTTCCCCACCTGATAATGTAATAGGAAAACGATTTAGAAGTTTTTCAATGCCTAACAACGTCACAATTTCATCGAAGCGCCCTTTCATTTCGGGAGCCATACCATAACGTAAATTATTCTTGACTCGATAATGGGGAAATAGCCGTGCATCTTGGAAGACATAGCCAATATGGCGCTTTTCGGGCGGCAAGCAGATGCCTTTTTCGATATCGACCAGCGTCCGTCCATTGAGCACAATGCGCCCTCGATTAGGCTTGGTTAGCCCCCCTATCACATTAATTAATGAGGTCTTCCCTGCTCCAGATAACCCAAATATGGCAGTAATGCTCTCTGTCGGTAGCGAGGTATTCACTTCAAGCGCTAACTCACCAAGCTGCTGTGAAAAATCCAGCTCTAACATATCAGGCTACCCCCAATCGCTTTTTGCCCCAACGGGTCAGCCATTCTGAAACTAATAGTGAAATTAATGCCAAGATAATAGCAATCACACACAAGCGGGCTGCATCCACTTCCGCCCCCGGTGTTTCAATTAAGGTATACATCGCAAGTGGGATGGTTTGTGTTTCTCCGGGAATATTCGATACAAAGGTGATAGTCGCCCCAAACTCCCCTAATGAGCGTGCAAATGCTAATACCGTTCCCACAATAATACCGGGCAGTGATAATGGGATAGTTATCGTAAAAAAGACACGTAATGGCGTCGCGCCTAATGTTCGAGCCGCTTGCTCAAGTTTACGATCAACGGCTTCGAGCGCTAAACGGATCGCCCGCACCATCAATGGAAAAGCCACCACGGCGGAGGCCAATGCGGCACCGCGCCAGCTAAACGTAAAGCTAAACCCAAACCAGCTATACAGCCATTCCCCAATAAAACCGCGGCGTCCCATACTGATCAATAATAAATACCCCACTACCACTGGCGGTAACACCAATGGTAGATGGATAATACTATCCAGCAGTGTTTTGCCGGGGAAATGACAACGCACCAATACCCATGCAACCAAAATACCTAGTGGCAAACTAAACATGACTGCCACACTTGAAACTTTTAAGCTCAGGTAGATGGCTTCCCATTCATAAGCACTTAACATCTGCAATACTAAAATCCCTTAACGTGGGGTGAAACCGTAACGTTTGAATACTTCTGAAGCGGCTGGCGTTTTCAAATATTCATAAAAGTCACGAGTTGCTTGATTATCTTGGTCTTTCACAATAGCCATTGGATATTCAACGGGTTTGTGCGAGTCTGCTGGAAAAATACCAACGACTTTGACTTTTTGGCTAGCAACGGCATCGGAGCCATACACTATCCCTAAAGGCGCTTCATCGCGTTCAACCAAGGCCATACCACTACGCACATTATTGGTACGTGCTAATAACGGATTGACCGTATCCCATGCCCCTAAATAGCTCAATGCTTCTTTCGCATAAATCCCAACAGGAACATGCTCCGGATCGCCTACCGCCAGACGGCCGCCATCAAGCAGCTTTTTCCAATCCGTTTGTTTATTGATCTCCACCTTTTCAATTTTGGAATCTTTGGGTGCGATCAATACCAACTCATTACCTAATAAAGTGTAGCGCGTGTTTTCAACCATCAAATGCTTATCAATAGCATAATTCATCCATTGCTGATCGGCAGAAATAAATAGATTTGCAGGCGCTCCTTGCTCAATTTGACGAGCAAGTGTCGATGATGATGCATATGATGAGACAACTTCTACTTTGTTTTCTTTCTGATATTGTTCAGAAATTTCATTCATCGCATTTGTCAAAGAGGCGGCAGCAAAAACAGTTATTTTCTCTGCTGCAACCGTATGGCTTGCCATAGAGAGTGTCATCGTGACACCCGCCAACAACGTGATCAAATTTTTTTTCATTTCAGTCCACCCTAATATTAGTTATCACGCTATATATAACAGGATATAACGATAACTTAAAGTCATCGCGTGCAGAAAAGTGTGCTAGCGCAATGAATTGCATCAAAACTTATACCAGAAGCAGAAAAGTGAGGGGAGACTTGCTTTAAAAGCGTATCAACCAAAGACAAATAGATAGAGTTGCCTGTTTCTCAGTGTACCACTAAAAAACAGGCGAACTTAAATAGGGAGGAGGGTTATTCCTTCTCTGTATGATGGTGCGGAACGTGAGCTTTAGATAGCAGATTAAAGAAAGCCCCGAGGCCGTAAATTAGCCCCATAATCAAAAACATCACAACGGGAACCATCAACAGGGCAAAGCCCATGCTTTTTAAAATTTCTAACATTAAAGCCTCTTCAGTGATACTGTGCCCACCAGCCAACTGATGCGCTGACGAGGGAAAATAAAGCTGAATTTAAATAATAACGTATATAATAGCGGGATAGCTGTCACTATTGTAGACAAATTCTATTTCTAACGACACACTAAACGTGCTTTTTTATTAAGCGTCGCGATGACAGTTTATTTATATACTCTCACTAATACAAAGTACAACTTGAGTATATTCAATCTGATAGGAAGGGTTATATTTATGCAAGCAGAAATCTTACTGACACTAAAGCTACAAGGGAGTTTATTTGCAGACCCTCGCCGAATTTCATTGCTCAAGCAAATCAAAGCAACAGGCTCTATTAGCCAAGGTGCTAAATTGGCTGGGATCAGCTATAAAAGTGCCTGGGATGCTATCAATGAAATGAACCAGCTTGCTGACGATATTTTAGTGGATAGAGCCACTGGCGGTAAAGGTGGTGGTGGCACAACATTGACCCACTATGGGGAAAGACTGCTACAGCTATACGACTTACTGGCACAAATTCAGCAAAAAGCATTTGATGTTCTCAAAGAAGACACATTACCTCTTGATAGTCTTCTAGCCGCGATTTCCCGTTTTTCATTGCAAACCAGCGCGCGTAATCAGTTTTTTGGTACTCTGATTGCTCGTGACCATAACCAAGTTCAACAACATGTCCAAGTGTTATTGGCCGACAATAAAACCATCATTAATGCCGCTCTTACAGAACAGAGTGCCAACCGTCTACGCCTTACTGAAGGTAAGGAAGTACTCGCTCTGATTAAAGCACCTTGGATAAAATTGACGAAGCAACCAATAAAAAATAGTGAATTTGACAATCAACTCGCTGGGAAGATAACCGCACTTGAACGTGGTCAAGAAAACAGTGAAGTGATCGTGACCCTATTAGGTGGTGAGAGCCTATGCTCTACCCTCAGTAACCAAGAAGTCGATAGCCAACAATTGCAGCTCAACGATAATGTCACAGCGCTATTTAATGCCGATCAAGTGATTATTGCCACACTATGCTAACCACGTGCACTTATCTAAATACGCCATTTCCTCACCAATAGATAAGTGCAAGCTTGTTTTTTGTGCGCCTTTCTCCAGTGAATGATTGACTTTATCTGTAATCATGATTATTTGTTGAGGTGACAGGTAAATAACGACAAAAATAATGACAAAAATAAGGAAGTGGCATGAAAGCAATCACCCTTCGTCACAGCAGCTTTAAGCTCAGTGACACACAAACACTGGATATTCCTGAATTAGCCATTAATCAGCATGAAAGTTGGGCGTTTATTGGGGCCAATGGTAGTGGTAAGTCATCACTTGCAAAAGCGTTATCAGGGGAACTAAAACCACTCTCAGGTATTGTGGAAAATAGCTTTGTATCTCCCGTTCGCCTCTCTTTCGAACAACTGCAAAACATGATTAATGAAGAGTGGCAGCGTAATAACACGGATCTGCTTAGTGAAGATGAAGACGATACCGGATATACCGCCGCTGAAATTATCCAACTCCACCACCGAGACAATGAATACTGTCTTGAACTGGCCACAAAATTTGGCATTCACGATCTGCTTTCTAGACGCTTTAAATATCTGTCAACAGGGGAAACACGCAAAGTTTTACTCTGCCAAACCCTTATGGGGGAACCTGATTTATTAGTGCTTGATGAGCCTTTTGATGGCCTTGATGTCTATTCACGAAATAATCTGAGCGAGTTACTTAGCAGCTTATCTGAAAAAGGGTTAACAATTGTATTGATCCTGAACCGATTTGATGAGTTACCCGACTTTATTGACAATATGGGCGTATTAGCCGACTGCAAACTGACTTTATCAGGCAGCCGTGAGTCAGTACTTGCTAACACGTTAATCACCCAGCTTCAACATAGCGAAAGCTTAAAACATCTCACTATCCCTGAAATGGAAGATCCAACGGCTGAAGCCCCACTTCCTAGCGATATTCCACGGGTTATTTTGAAAAACGGCGTGGTCAGCTATAACGACAAACCGATTTTGCATGGTTTGAACTGGCAGGTTAATCCCAATGAGCATTGGCAAATTATCGGCGAAAACGGTGCAGGGAAATCCACGCTATTAAGCCTAATTACCGGAGATCATCCTCAAGGCTATAGTAATGATTTAACGCTATTTGGTCGTCGCAGAGGCACAGGTGAGACGATTTGGGATATCAAACGCCATATTGGTTATGTTAGTAACAGCATTCATCAAGAGTACCGCGTCGCGACTAGCGTGATTAATGTGATCATCTCTGGGTTCCACGACTCAATTGGTTTATATCAGACACCTTCTGATCGCCAAATTCAACTGGCTTATGAGTGGCTAGCCCTACTCGGTTTTCCCTCACAAACAGCACAACAACCTTTCCATAGCTTATCATGGGGTCAGCAACGACTTGTGCTTATCGCACGCGCCTTAGTCAAACATCCGGCTGTTTTGATTTTAGATGAGCCACTTCAAGGGCTAGATGGTTTAAACCGTTTATTAGTCCTACGTTTTATTGATGTAATGCTCAGCCAAGGCACGACTCAGCTTCTTTTTGTTACTCACCATCAAGAAGATGCGCCAACTTGCATTACCCATCGATTGAAGTTTGTTCCTGATAACGGCAAATATCGTTATGACATAGAAACTGTCGAGCAACAAACGGTCTAACCGTGCCATCATTGGGGTCGATAATGTTCGATTATCGACCTAAATTAATCTAATGATTAGTTCGCACACTTAATACTCAGCTATATAACCTGTTTATTTATATTAATTTTTTATCATTCCAGACCAATAGCTGTGCTTTTTCCTCGGAAAATAACTGAAAACAATTACACTGTGCCGCTTTAAATAATTCGAATAGATTTTAGGAACAACGTATGGCCAGTTGGTTTATTTTGGCGGCTTCACTCACAACACTTGCAACGCATCGATTTATTGCCACATTTTTACTCTTACTTGCGACAACAATAGCACTATTTACGGGTGTACTAAGTTGGCAAGCAATTCTCTTATTTGTCGCTATTACTGTCATTGGCGTGATAGGTTGGCGCTTTCAATATCATGTCTGGGTCAAAGTTATTAGCGAGGTCACGCTTGTTATCTGCGCTGTAGGCCTATTGATTCATTTTTTCCCAGGATTTCATAACCTCAAATACCTCGATAGCGTGATTGTTGGCGAGCAAAGCAGACCATTTACCATGTACTTTAACTTTGATAAGGCCTTGGTTCCTTTTGTTTTGTTATTTTGTCTCCCCAGCCTATTTTCAGCTCAAGCCCCCAAAACAGCAAAACCTTGGCAATGGTGGTTACTGATCATTGCCGTTCCTATGTTATTGGTTGTTGCTGCCATTGCGGGAGGACTAGGTTTTGAGTGGCATTTGCCGACTTGGTTACCTGCATTCATTATTTGCAATTTATTATTTGTCTCATTAGCCGAAGAAGCATTATTTCGTGGCTATCTCCAGCAGCGCCTCACTCAATGGTTTGGCTCCCCTTATCTTGCATTAATCGTGTGTGCCTTAGTGTTTGGGGCTGTGCATTTCGCGGGAGGCCCGTTGCTGATCCTTTTTGCGACCCTTGCAGGGATTATTTATGGACTAGCATGGATGTGGAGTGGCAAATTATGGCTTGCTGTATCGTTTCACTTCGGGTTAAATCTATTGCATCTGTTATTTTTTACTTACCCAGTCAAAATGGTTGCTGGATAAAAAACAAGCTGATTAAGGTACGATTTTTATCCAAATAACCGACTGACTATCACTTTTTTGATTTGGTTTGGGTAAAACATCAGTTGTGACTAGCGTTCGGATTGACTATCCCTATAATGTAAGTCAGCAATGATTCATTTTAATTTGAATGTACTGATAGGAGTTTAAGCTATGGCTGTAACTAAACTGGTTTTGGTAAGACACGGTGAGAGCGAGTGGAACAAAGAGAACCGTTTCACTGGCTGGACTGATGTTGAGCTGTCAGACAAAGGCCGTGAAGAAGCAAAAAATGCAGGCCAACTGCTGAAAGATGAAGGCTTTGTCTTTGATTTCGCCTATACCTCAGTTCTGAAACGTGCTATCCATACCTTATGGAACATCCTTGATCAGGTTGATCAGCAATGGCTGCCTGTTGAAAAGAGCTGGAAACTAAATGAGCGTCACTATGGTGCACTGCAAGGTCTAGATAAATCAGAAACTGCGGCTAAATATGGTGATGAGCAAGTTAAACTCTGGCGCCGTGGTTTTGCCATCACGCCACCTGAGCTAACAAAAGATGACGAACGTTTCCCAGGCCACGATCCACGCTATGCAAAACTGTCTAGCGAGGAACTGCCAGTAACAGAAAGCTTAGCAACAACCATTGAGCGTGTTGTGCCTTACTGGGAACAAGAGATCAAACCACGTGTTGCGGCGGGTGAAAAAGTGATTATTGCAGCTCACGGTAACTCACTGCGTGCGCTGGTAAAATACTTGGATAACATGGGCGAAGAAGAAATTCTTAACCTCAATATCCCAACAGCAGTGCCACTGGTTTATGAGTTTGATGAAAACATGAAACCAATCAAACATTACTATCTTGGCAACCAAGATGAAATCGCTGCAAAACAAGCAGCGGTTGCCAACCAAGGCAAAGCAAAATAATTAAAGTTAAATAAAGTAAAGGGTTGGCTAATCGCCAACCCTTTTTGTATGACATATTCCAATGAATAATAATACGTTAAAAATTAAAATAGATATCTAACGCCTAACACAAGCTCTTGTGACTTAAGGTGCGCTTTCATCTGCTCATCCTGTATGCCACGCGCATTGGCAAAACGATTCATACCGCTTTCGATTTTCCCTAAATCAATATAACGATATCCCAAGTCAAAATTTAATTTATCAATAGGCTCGTAACTTACACCAGCGCCAATCGAGTACGCTAAGTTAGTGTCAGTATTGCTACCATATTGACGTGCGGCATTACCTTGCCATCCCGATGATTTCACTTTTGCAACACCCAATCCCACGGTGCCATACACTGAAATCCCTTGGTAGATATCATAATCACGATAAACATTCAGCATTAAACGCTGCGATTCCGTTTTGTGATGATTAAAGCTGGTTGAAAAAGCGGTTGAGCCACTGGTGTACTCCGCTTTTTTATTAAAACTATACTCCCCTTCGGTACGCCAGCCATTACCATACTGATAACCCGCTGCAAGAGAAGCATTGTAGAAATCATCTTTATCATCACCAGAAACAAACTGGCCAATCCCTGGGCGGAGACTCGTATCCATACTATCCGCTTTTTGCCACACTTTAGAAAGTCGTGCGGAACCGTAATATCCCTCTTGGTTAGTTGACGCAAAAGCACTTCCCATCGTGCTGATTAATGCAAATGTTAACGATGCAAGTTGTAACTTCCTCATTAATATTTCCCTTTAGTTATAATATCGAAAAGGGATTATTTACTTTAGCGACTATTAAAGAAAGAGAAGTTTTTTGAATGATTTGTTCATTTTTACTGAAAACAAAAAATATAAAACTAAGATAATAAAAATAAACAAACTATAATAACGAGTAAATACAGTGAATAGCTCGACAAGAAAAATCTTAAATATTGATTTTTCCTTGCATTATTTATTCATGAGCAGAAAGGCCACAAAAACCCCTTTTACAGGTATTTTTAGCGGATCGTGATTTAAGGTATTTTGGCGTTTTATTTTTGGTAGTGCGATTATGTTCATCATGAACTCATCCGAAAATAGCTCAACACAACCAAAAAGTAAGTTTAGATTGCTCTATCGCTATCCACACCATATCGGTCAATAGCTTTAGAGATTCTAATCTCATAATAAGTAATAGGAGAGTGGTATGCTGCCTGTCGGTTTACCAATCTAAAGAGTACGACTCTCCTATCTAATAACGTAAAAAAGCCAGAGCAACAAGACTCTGGCTTCCTATATGAAATACTATCGATTACTTCTGGCGACGAGCAATCACCGCATCAGACAATTGGCGCAATACTTTTTCTGTATCATCCCATCCGATACATGCGTCAGTGACACTTTTCCCATAAACCAGAGGCTCACCTGACTCTAGGCTTTGATTGCCTTCAACAAGGTGGCTTTCGATCATGACACCTGTAATAGAGCGATCACCTTGGCGTAATTGCTCACTGACGTCATCAGCAACTATCATTTGTCTTTCAAATTTCTTGTTACTGTTTGCGTGGCTAAAGTCAATCATAATGCTGGGGGTTAGACCTGCATTCACTAGCCCTTCGCGCACCGCCTTAACGTGTTCCGCACTATAGTTTGGCTCTTTACCACCACGTAAAATAATGTGGCAATCTGGGTTCCCGCTAGTATTGACGATTGCAGAATGCCCCCATTTGGTGACCGATAAGAAACAATGCGGTGAACGTGCTGAATTAATCGCATCAATAGCGATCTTAATCGTGCCATCTGTTCCATTTTTAAAGCCAACTGGGCAAGAGAGACCAGAAGCCAATTCACGATGTACTTGCGATTCTGTTGTGCGTGCACCAATCGCCCCCCAGCTCATTAGGTCAGCGACATATTGAGGGCTGATCATATCGAGAAATTCACCCGCGGTCGGCAGGCCTTGGTCATTAATTTTCACCAATAGTTCACGGGCAATACGTAGCCCTTCATTGATATTAAAGCTATTGTCCATATTAGGGTCATTAATTAGCCCTTTCCAACCTACTGTGGTACGCGGTTTTTCAAAATACACACGCATCACAATTTCTAGCGAATCTTTGAGTTCTTCTCGTAACTTATTAAGGCGCTCGGCATATTCCAGAGCAGCTTTAGTATCATGAATAGAGCAAGGACCAATCACAACCACAAGGCGATCATCTTCGCCTGACAGTATATTATGGATGGCGAGACGTGCTTCATGAACGGTAAACGCCGCTTTGTCCGTCGCTGGAAACTTCTCCAACAACGCAATTGGTGGCAATAATTCTTTTATTTGTTTAATTCTGACGTCATCGTTCTGATAATTCATACCCGTTAATCCAATGTTTATTTTTTTATATAGATGATTTACATACCCTATGGATTCCAATAGCAGGCCGATGGTAAACACTTACTTTTAAGCGAAGAGAGATTCTCTTACCACTCACAATGCTGCAACTTGAAAGACGACAGGTATCGAAATTTTAATCTAACCGTTCAGCCGCCTTCTGTAAACAGGCAAGCTTAGTATGAAATAGTTAGTTTTAAGCTTTCAGATTATAAAATGAGGCTAAAGGCGATTAAACAGCACAATAGCCCCATATTTAGGGGGAATTTTAGAGTAAAAAACAATAAAAACGGCAAAACATCGATAATGTTACTTTAGCCGTTTTATTGTTAATTTTCGTCACCGTGGTTTATGAGAGGGGCACAGAGCCGTTTTGTTTTGCCGATTTCACCCAAAGCCTTGAACCATTCAGCGCGATACCTAGCAAAATGAGGTACTCTAATGACATCGCATATACCCCTTGCTTATAGAATACGATAATACTAATTACGTTGATGATCACCCATAAAAGCCAATTTTCAACGTACTTACGCGTCATCAGGATCATTGCAACCACAGATAATACTGTCATGGTCGAATCCCAGAATGGAAATGCATCGGGTTCTAACACAGGCATTGTTAGGTTAGCGCCAAACAGATTCAAAATGTTAATTGCCCATTCCGCCAATACCCCAAAGACCCAATCAATATTGTATGTTAGGTAAATGATCACAAATAAAGAGATGATCACTGTTATCGTCGCCTTAGGCAGGCTTAACCAACGAATTTTCAGTTCCGTTTGTTGCTGGTTATCCACTCGGCTCCACGCATACCAACCATAAATATTGGCGATAAAGAAAAATACCTGTAAAAGCAAATTAGCATACAGTTGGATTTGAAAAAAAATCACCCCAAACAGCGTCACATTGATTAAACCAAACAAGTAATTAATGGTTTTTTCAAGACTAGCTAGCAAAATACATAACAAACCAGCCACTGTTCCTACTGCTTCGATGTATGACAATTCATACACACTATCCCATAGAGGAATATTCACTAATACATTACTTGTGCTAAAGAAATCCATCCCAAAATCCTTCTCTCAACCCTATGTCATGCCACATTATGATTCCGCGTGGCCTCGATATAAACAATAGTGCTCTTTTATTTTAGACTCTCTGCAAAATCTAGCATTCTATTTAAAGGTAACATCGCTTTTTGACGTAGCGCTTCGCTCACATAAATTTGATGTTGCTCCCCGTGACTCTCTAAGGCTTGTGCTATTGCTTTTAAACCATTCATCGCCATCCAAGGGCAATGGGCACAAGTACGGCATGTCGCACCTTCCCCCGCGGTCGGCGCGATATACAAAGACTTATCAGGGCACGCTTGCTGCATTTTATAAAAAATGCCTTTATCGGTCGCGACTATCATTGATGGATGAGGCAACGTTTGCGCCGCTTTGATTAATTGGCTTGTCGAGCCGACAGCATCAGCAAGCTCGACAACAGCTTGAGGAGACTCAGGGTGAACCAGCACCGCCGCTTCTGGATACAGCGCTTTCATTTTGCTCAGAGACTGGGTTTTAAATTCATCATGAACAATACAAGCGCCCTGCCAACACAAAATATCAGCCCCTGTTTGTTGTTGAACATAACGGCCAAGATGGCGGTCAGGCGCCCAAATAATTTTCTCGCCTAGGCTATCAAGATGCTCGATTAATTCTACCGCAATACTGGATGTCACCACCCAATCTGCTCGTGCTTTCACCGCCGCAGAGGTATTCGCATAAACCACCACTGTACGATCAGGGTGCTGATCGCAAAAACGCGCAAAATCCGCCTCTGGGCAGCCTAAATCAAGTGAACATTCGGCATCTAATGTTGGCATTAAAACGGTTTTTTCAGGGCTTAAGATTTTTGCGGTTTCCCCCATAAAACGTACCCCCGCGACTAGCAGGGTTGATGCACTATGACGGGCGCCAAAACGAGCCATTTCCAGAGAGTCAGCAACACATCCACCTGTTTCCTCAGCCAATGCTTGGATTTCAGGATCGGTATAATAATGTGCAACTATCACCGCATTTTTTTCCAGCAATAACGCTTTGATGCGCTCACGATAAAATGCTTTCTCTTCTGAGCTTAGCAATGCAGGTCTAGCAGGGAACGGATAAACCGACTGGTTAAAATCAATAAACTCGCTCATCTTGTGCCTCTGTTTAGCATAATGCAATTTTACATCTAAAATCGCCTATAAAATGGGTCGAAAACCACATTTTTGTTTTATATACTAAACAAGATACCCCAATTCATTGAGGAAGTCTTCTCGATTTTTGGTGATGATGGCGTGATTTCTCACTATTTCACTAAATAATCATGATAATTATCGAGTTTTTTAGCATTTTAGTCATTTTACAGGTATCTTAGCCACATCAATAAATTCGATGGGTTAGCTATGGAATCACCTGCATCTTTAATCAATAAAATTATTTCCGTTTCTTTGCTCGATCCTAGAATTGATGCCGTCATTTTGACTGGCTCAAGAGGTAGAGAACAACAAATTGATCATTATTCAGACATTGATATTGAATTAGTCGGTTCAGGTGTAACAGCACTTTTTCATGACCAACAATGGATACACCAATTTGGTCAGCCTCTAGTGGCTCTACATCTTACAAATGGTGGTGAAAATGAGCCTGAATGCCCGACTTGTTTAGCGATTTACGAGCAAGGAAGAAAAGTTGATTTTACCTTTGCTGAACCAAGTCGATTGCAAAAGATGAAACAGTATGGGCTTGATAATACTTATGCCCGTGGCTACACCATTTTACTCGATAAAAGCGGTATCACGGATAACCTTCCCGACAGTGATCAGGTACAACTTCCTCCTAAGCAACTCAGTCAAAACAAATTCACGTTTATTGTGAACGAATTTTGGTATGAATCACATCAAGTTGCGATTGCCCTTTCGCGTAATGAACTCTGGAGCGCTTGGTCAAGAGACGTTGATATGAAAAATGCCCTACTGACGATGTTAGAGTGCTATGTCTCAAACAAAAGTAAAGGGCAGCAAGATGTTTGGTATCACGGCAGAGCATATCAACAATGGATGCCAGAGCACATTATCCAAGCAATGGAAACCTTGTTTGATTACCGTAATGCGCAACAAGCTGCATACAGCTTACATCTGTTGATGAAATGCTTTGATGAAATCACGGTGGAAGTCGCCCAGCAGCTCAATTATACCATCGACCACACTCTTGGCCAGCGCATGCAAACACTGGTAGTTGGCATGTTGCAAGATAACAGTCTATTGCCTGAAGGGATCTGACGCGATTTTACCATATAAAGCACAATAAAAAACCGCCCCTCTCGTTGTCGCTGATGGGGCGGTATCGTTTTAAGTAAAGCTATTTTTTCAGTTTAGCAAATTCGTCTTTGGCTTTTTGTAACTGTTTTTGGAATTCAGGGTTGGAGTGTAAAGTTGCTACCGCACCCGATGCAACGATACGAGCTGCATCAACATCACTTTGCCAATGGTAACCACAGATGACTCGGCTTTGACCAAGTTCATAACCACGTTTTAAAATTTTATCTTGGTTTTCTGGGTTAATTTCTGACAATACGAGTGCAGATGCCCAGCCAATTGCGGTGTGTCCAGAAGGATAAGAGCCATTCTTAGATAATTTGTCCTGATCTTTCGTGTTACAGGTAGCAACACCGTAGAACGCAAATGGACGAATGCGCATGTATTTCTCTTTGGCTGAGCGAGTTGCTAAATCCCCCGCATCTTCAATCATATTCGTCAGCAATTTATGAATTTCAGGCGCATCCTTTTCGGTAATGGGATAACCAAAAGCTTCAGAAAATGCGTTCGCAACACCGCCCGCAGCCAGATCAGCATCCTTAGCGGCTTGTTCTCCACGCTCAGTATTTCGCAATAAACGGCCTTTTTCATACATTGCTTGGTCGTTTAAAAATAAGATGCTGCCCACTTCAGGTGGTGGCGGCAATAACGCTAAACTATCAATAGCCTGTGAGTTTTTTAAATAATAAAGATCGGGTTTAGTTGTCACATCATTGCCGGGAGGGATCGCCGCAAATACACTGGTTGAAACAAAAGCCCCTGCGCAGAATACTGCTAATAGTTTTTTCATCCGCTAGTCCTTTCCTAGTCTTTGCCATAGATAAAATAATTTATATTTTACAAGGTGATCAGTTATTGATGTTTTATTTAGACTAGTCCAAGTAGGTCAGTAATACCTTGCGTAAGTTCTCAAAAAAAGAAGTCAATACCCACACAATAACTCAGGCTGAATGGTTTTTGCTCAAGAGTTAGGTGATGATAGCCACAAGATCGCGACTAAATATCGACTTACTCATACGAAGAGGTTTGAAAATCGGCATCTACACGGGTCCATTCCCAATGCCGCCCCTTACCCTAATACCGGTATAATTAATCGATTAGGAGAGGATACAGGCGCATTTCTGGAAATCATCGACACATACGAGCCATTGTGGCCAATATAGCGCTATTTTGCTTGATGGGCTTTTAGATTGAATAACACAATTTAACTACGCTAGAAAATGGAAGGATTTGAAGATAATGGTATTTCTATAGATGGTGGGTCGTGCAGGATTCGAACCTGCGACCAATTGATTAAAAGTCAACTGCTCTACCGACTGAGCTAACGACCCATCTAATATGACTGGATTTTGTTATCTTAAGATGGTGGGTCGTGCAGGATTCGAACCTGCGACCAATTGATTAAAAGTCAACTGCTCTACCGACTGAGCTAACGACCCATCTGATATAACTGATTTTTTTATTTTAAGATGGCGGTCGTGCAGGGTGACTCATTGTGTTTGAGGCCTAATACGAACAAGCGTTCAATGAGCTCTTGTTCTACCGACTAAATTAACTCACACATCTTAAAGCACATTAACGAAATAGAGGCTGTTAATGGTGGGTCGTGCAGGATTCGAACCTGCGACCAATTGATTAAAAGTCAACTGCTCTACCGACTGAGCTAACGACCCATTAAACTTAACAACTTATTCTTGCGTCAACGGCGGCTTATATTACTCATTTCTGACGATGGTGCAATGATTTTTTTGAAAAAAACGATTGAATGCACACTTATCATACGGTTAACCCCGAAATATTCGGTAATTACTTCTTCGGGGTTAATCATTAAAGTGAGCTAAGCTTTTTCTCTGCAAGTTTAGCACCAGCGCTATTCGGATACTGTTTCAGCACCTGTTGATAAACCGCTTTTGCTTTATCCTTCTGCCCTTTGTCTTGCATGATCAGGCCGACTTTATACAGGGCCTCACTGCTTTTTTGGGATTTAGGATATTCTTTCACAACAGTTGCAAAGTAGAATGCCGCATCATCTTTGCTACCTTTATTATAGTTAAGTTGCCCTAACCAATAGTTAGCATTAGATTGATAGCTGGATTTGGGATAGCTTTTAATAAAGCTTTGTAATGCACCGATGGCCTCATCGATTTGCGCTTTAGATTTGCTTTTCATCGCAAGCGCAACTGCAGCATTATAATCTTCCTTTTCGCCACCACCAGAAGCTTCTGGTGCAGGTGCTGAAGTGGAGGAGTCCGCTGCTGCCGATGAATTTGATGATTCTGTAGTACCGCCACTCACCTGACCTAATTGCATATACAAATCTTTTTGGCGCTCAACAATTTGATTCAGTTTATATTGATTTTCCTGAATCTGACCACGCAATGTATCGATATCGCGTTGGTTGTCAGCAATCTGTTGCTGGATTTGATATAAGATCTGGCCTTGAGAGTTAACTGCCGTCTCAAGCTGAGTAAGACGATCACCGGATGAACCGGATCCGACATTAATGATTGGCGCTTGGGCAATAGCGGCCCAAGGGGCCGCTACGCCAACCAATAACGACAGACCTACAAATAAATGTCTGAAGTTACTGTTCATAAGAGATAATTTCGCTTATCGATTAGTATGCAATAACTGCACGACGGTTTTTAGCGTAATCAGCTTCTGTGTGACCTAACACAGCTGGTTTTTCTTTACCGTAAGAAACCAGAGAAACTTGATCACCCGCTACACCTTTGCTTTGCAGGTACATTTTAACTGCATTAGCACGACGTTCACCCAGTGCGATGTTGTACTCAGGAGTACCACGCTCATCCGCATGACCTTCAACAACAACTTTAACAGATGGGTTGTTACGTAGGAAAGCTGCATGAGCATCTAACATATCAGCGTATTCTGGAGATACGTTGTATTTATCGAAACCGAAGTAAACGATATTGTTATTTTGCAGTTCTTGCATTTGCTGACGTGCCAGCTCTTCCGCAGACAGACCGCTGTTAGTTTGGTTCATTGAAGAATCCGCGCCATTTTGGTCATTGTTTTTGTTAGAGCTACAAGCTGCGACAGCCATGATTGGTAATGCGATCATCAGCCCTTTAAGCACTTTATTCAGTTGCATCGTTTTGATCCTTAATAGTTTGCCACACATTATTATTATGCATCACAGATACGGCGACCAAGCAGGAAATTTAACCTGTCCATCGGTTGCCGGAAGACGCGCTTTGAAACGCCCGTCGGTCGAAACTAGCTGCAATATAGTCCCCAAGCCTTGAGAGGAGCTATAAATAACCATAGTGCCGTTAGGTGCGATACTCGGCGTTTCATCTAGAAACGTTTTCGTTAAATATTCAACGTTACCCGTCGCCAGATCCTGTTTGGCGATATGCTGCTGACCACCGCCGGAGCTGACCATTACAATGAAAGATCCATCCGGGCTAACATCAGCGTCCTGATTTTGTGTACCTTCCCAGGTCACACGTTCAGGGCTACCGCCATTAATATTAATCTTGTAAATTTGCGGACGACCCGCTTGGTCAGATGTATAGACCAATGTTTGACTATCTGGCATCCAGCTTGGCTCTGTATTATTACTACGACCATCAGTCACTTGACGAATTTGGCCGCTCGCTAAATCCATAATATAAAGATTTAAGCTACCTGTTTTTGACAAAGCAAAAGCCAGTTTAGTCCCATCTGGAGAAAACGCTGGAGCACCATTATGACGAGGGAATGATGCAACCTGACGAACGGCGCCAGTCGATAGCGTCTGAATCACCAGTGCTGAACTGCCACTTTCAAACGTCACATACGCCAAACGCTCACCATCAGGTGACCAAGTTGGCGACATCAAAGGTTCCGGAGAACGATGAACCGTAAATTGGTTATAGCCATCGTAATCAGAAACACGTAATTCATAAGGGTATTGACCCCCTTTATTAGTCACAACATAGGCGATACGTGTACGGAATGCACCACGAATACCAGTCAGCTTTTCAAAAACTTCATCGCTTGCGGTATGGGCGGCATAACGTAACCACTCTTTAGTGACCTTATACTGGTTTTGAGATAAGACCGTGCCTGGGCTACCAGCAACATCAACTAATTGGTAGCTAACCACATAGCTGCCATCAGCCGCGGGTTGGATTTGACCGACAACAACGGCATTAATCCCCAATGCTGTCCAAGCCTCAGGAACTACTTCAGAAGCGGTCGCAGGTTGTTGAGGCATACGACTAGGCTCAATAGGGTTAAATTTGCCACTATTGCGTAAATCAGCACCAACAATTTGCCCGATTTCTTGTGGAGGTGTACCTGAGCCAGACCATTTAAAAGGAACAACCCCTATTGGCTGAGCACTATTAACACCTTCCGTGATCTCAATACGGATTTCAGCCTGAGCAACTGTTGCCCATAACATGAGGAACCCGAGAACTACTTTAAAAGCCTGCTTCATCCTTATCTCCCTTACTGTGGTATTCACTGCCACAATAATTCGCTGAATTTTAACAAAGGTATACTAACAAAACTAGATATTGTAAGAACTATTTATGCTATAGCAGACATAAATTCAATACAGACAGCTCCGACTTATCTTATTTTGGGCTAAATACAACTGTACTTCCTTGTTTTTTAAATGCTTCATACACATCCGCCGGTGGGCGTGGTAACGTTGCAAGGTTTGCAGCTCTGATTGCTGCACTACACAATGCTGGGTCATTAGAAGCATTATTTTTAGGGGTAATACTTACTAATAAGCCATCAGGTGCAATTTGTAACTTAAGTTCACACGTACGTCCACGGTAAGTATCTGAATCATAAAACTTACTCTGAATCGCGGCTTTTATTTTACTTGCATAATTTTCAACGTCTGCATTGGATGCCCCAGAACGTTTACCGCCACCTTGGCCTGCGGAAGCCGCTCCACCTTCACGACTTGGCCCTGTAGAGGTCAAATCACCGAGTAGATTATCAATCTCAGCGGAATTTTTTGCAGCCTCTGCTTTCTCTTTAGCTGCTTTGGCTTTTGCTTCCTTATCGGCTTTGGCCTTAGCTTCTTTAGCTGCTTTAGCTTTCGCTTCTTTCTCCGCTTTCTCTTTCGCCTCTTTTTCCGCTTTAGCTTTCGCTTCTTTCTCCGCTTTCGCCTTAGCATCAGCCGCTGCTTTCGCTTTTATCGCTTCAGCTTCTTTTTTCGCTTCAGCCTCTGCTTTTTCCTTCGCGGCAGCTTGTTCTTTAATCAAGCGTTCTTTTTCTGCTTTGGCTTTTGCCGCCGCTTCTTCCGCTATTTTTTGCTCTTCCTTCGCTTTTCTTGCCGCTTCAGCTGCTTGTTTTTGTTGCTGCTCAACTTGTTTTTGCCGCTCCTGCGCTTCTCGTTCACTTTGAATACGCTCTTGCTCAAGCTGTTGCAGACGTTTTTGTTCCTGCTCTTGCTTTTCCCTTAGCTCAGCTTCTTGTTTACGCTCTTTCTCTTTACGCTCTTTAGCTGCTTGTTTAGCGCTATTTTCTTGTTGTTGCATTTGGTTATATTGCTGAACAACCGCGCCGGGATCGACCATCACCGCATCGATGACAGTCCCCTCCTCCCCTCCGCCGCCAAGTTTGACAACGGAAACTAAGGAACCAATTATAATTAGGCCTATCAATAAAACGTGCAACGCAAGCGACGTTAGAAGAGAAAGCCTTAAATTATCTTTTTTCTCTTTTGTCTTTCCCACAATTGGTTTCCAAAAAAAGAATCATTACTCACTCAATTACATGGGTTGAGTCATTAAACCGACCGATTTGATCCCAGCTTGATGCAAAATATTCAATGCCTTAATCACTTCATCATAGGGCACTTCTTTTGCACCACCGATAAGGAAAATCGCCTTTGGATTTTTATCTAGCTGAGCTTTCGCTTCAGCCGCAATCTGTTCTGGTGGTAGTAGCTCTAAGCGCTCACCATCAATTAACATATTGTATTGACCAACTCCCGCAACCTCTAAAATAATCGGTGGATTATCGCTTGATGATACGGTCTGGCTTTCAGCGGCATCCGGCAGATCAACCTCCACGCTTTGTGAAATAATCGGTGCTGTCGCCATAAAAATTAGCAACAGTACCAACAAAACATCCAGCAATGGAACAATGTTGATTTCGGATTTTAGCTCACGTCTGCGACTATTGCGCGCCATTCGCTTATCTCCCCGTATTATTTCTTATCAGCAGAGAATGCTTGGCGATGTAAGATAGCCAGAAACTCTTCCATAAAGTTATCGTAGCTCTGTTCTAGCTTATTGACTCGCTGATTTAATCGGTTATATGCCATTACCGCTGGGATTGCTGCAAATAAACCAATTGCTGTTGCAATCAACGCTTCAGCGATACCCGGCGCTACCATTTGTAGTGTTGCTTGTTTAACCGCACCTAATGCAATAAAGGCATGCATAATTCCCCATACCGTACCAAAAAGACCAATATAAGGGCTAATAGAACCAACCGTCCCTAAAAATGGGATGTGCGCTTCTACGGATTCAAGCTCACGGTTCATCGAAATGCGCATAGCACGAGATGCCCCGGTGACAACAGCATCCGGTGCATGAATATTCGCTTGGTGTAAACGAACAAACTCTTTGAAACCTGCATGGAAAATTTGTTCTGCTCCACTTAGCGAGTCACGGCGAGCCTGACTTTCTTTGTATAAGCGAGATAACTCAATACCAGACCAAAACTTATCTTCAAACGCTTCCGCTTCTCGAGCTGCCGCATTTAAAATTTTTGTTCTCTGAATAATGATGGCCCAAGAAGCAATAGAGAAACCAATCAAAACGAACATAATGATCTGAACCAATAGGCTCGCTTTTAGGAATAAATCCACGATATTCATGTCAGTCACTGTTTAAACTCCGCGACAATAGACTTAGGAAGCGCTGTCGGCTTCATTTTTGATGTGTCCACACAAGCAATCAGGGCCGTAGCCCCGCAAAGCAGGTTACCTTGTGAATCAATTAACCTTTGTTGAAAGGTTAAAGAGGCACGCTTCATCTCAATGATTTGTGTCTCAATTTCCAATAAATCGTCCAGCCGAGCCGCTCTGACAAAGTCCGTTGTCATACTCCTGACAACAAACCCGATATTCTCAGCCAGTAAACTTTGTTGATTGATACCTTTATCCCGTAGCATCTCGGTCCTAGCCCGTTCAAAAAAAGCGAGATAACGTGCATGATAAACCACACCGCCCGCATCCGTATCTTCATAATAGACGCGAACAGGCCAACGAAATAACATAACAATCACTCCATCCTAGGTTAAATTAATTAACGGTGCCACTATACTCAAGACGGTGGCGCTTTGGAATGACCTAGGGGTAAAGTTATCAAAAAAAAATTATGGATCCGCAGACCCATAATTGACAATTAGATTAGCTGAAGACTTTAACCAAGCCCCAGATAAGGATAATGATGGCAGGTAAAGGATGGAAAAGTAGTCGCCAAATCAATTTATTAGGTCGAAATCCGACACCAAAAATCATGCCACTACAGGTTGCCCAAATAAGTAATAACCCTTGCCAGATAAGAAATGAGCTGGTTTTAGCCGCAAATTGGGTTGGATCCCACATGACACTCCCAGCAATCCCTAACGCTAATATAAGGATAAGGATCCGTACCGGACCCTTATCCAATAGCTGATAGCTTTTATCCACCAGCATTATTTATTACTCGCCATCTTTAGCAGCAGCTTTATCTTCCGCATGCTCTAAAGCTAGAGCTGCAATCACTGCAAAACTACAAGCTAACAGCGTGCCAAGAATCCAGGCAAAATACCACATATGTTATGCTCCTTAATACAGTGAATGCTTGTTGCCTTCGATGAAGTTTTTGTCCAAACGGCCAAACATTTTGTAGTAACACCACGCAGTGTAAGCCAATACAATTGGAACAAAAATAATCGCAACAACCGTCATAACTTGCAGAGTAAACAGGCTAGATGTTGCATCCCACATGGTCAAACTTGCATTTGGCATGATGTTTGATGGCATGATGAATGGGAACATTGCAACACCACAAGTTAAAATGATACAAGCGATAGTGAGAGATGAACTCACAAACGCTAACGCATTTTTGTCTGCTTTACTAAACAGCATAGTCAACAGTGGCAATACCACACCTAGAGCAGGTAATGCCCACAGCACAGGATAGTTGTTGAAATTAGTCAACCACGCACCTGAAGCAACTTCGACAGTTTTGTTCAGTGGGTTAGATACGCTTAATGTATCGATAGTTGAAGTCACAACGTAGCCATCGATACCCATAACCAACCAAGCACCTGCACCTGCGAAAGCCAGCAGAGTTAATAATGCTGTTACATAAGTTGCTTTACGAACACGTAGGTGTAGTTCACCGGTCGTACGCATTTGTAAGTATGTTGCACCTTGAGTCACAATCATCATTAAGCTAACAACACCAGCTAACAGACCATATGGGTTCAGTAGGCCGAACAAGTTACCTGTATAAGTCAGATATTGTTGGCTATCGATTTGGAATGGAACACCTAAAAGCAGGTTACCAAACGCAACACCGATAACTAATGGTGGAACGAAACCACCGATAAATAGACCCCAGTCCCACATGTTGCGCCATTTTGGATTCTCCAACTTAGAACGGTAGTCAAAACCGACTGGGCGGAAGAACAGTGCTGCAAGCACTAAAATCATCGCGACATAGAAACCTGAGAATGCCGCAGCATACACTTGTGGCCATGCTGCAAACATCGCACCACCTGCGGTGATCAACCAAACTTGGTTACCATCCCAGTGCGGCGCAACTGAGTTAATCATGATACGGCGATCAGTATCTGTTTTACCTAGAATTGGTAATAAGAAGCCGACGCCCATGTCAAAGCCATCCGTGACAGCGAAGCCAATCAGCAGAACGCCGATTAGAATCCACCACACAAATCGAAGAACTTCATAATCAAACATAAGTGGACTCCTGTTTACTGAACGTCTTGTGCAGAGTTGTTTTTCTGTTCAAAGTGGTAGCGGCCAGTTTTCAGGCTGCTTGGCCCTTTACGAGCGAATTTGAACATCAGGAACAATTCAGCAATTAAGAACAGTGTATACAGACCACAGATCAGAGCTAGAGAGAAAATCAGATCATGGGTTGTCAAGTTTGAGTGTGCAACGGAAACAGGGAGAACCTCACCGATAGCCCACGGCTGACGACCATATTCTGCAACGAACCAGCCTGATTCAATCGCAATCCACGGTAATGGAATACCGAACAATGCGGTACGTAGTAACCATTTGTTTTGACCAATACGGTTGCGTACCACTGACAGGAAGGATAGACCGATGATAATCAGCAGCAGGAAGCCTACGCCAACCATGATACGGAATGCCCAGAACAATGGACCTACATTCGGGATACTATCTTTAACCGCTTTTTGGATCTGTGCTTCTGTTGCATCAACAATATTTGGTGCGTATTGTTTCAGCAGAAGACCATAACCTAAATCTTTCTTGTTCGCTTCGAAAGATTTACGCAACTCAGGGTCTTTATTACCCGCAAGAAGTTGTTGTAACTCACCGTATGCAATCATACCGTTACGAATACGAACTTCGTGTTGCTTCATCAGATCTTTCAGACCTAGAACTGGTGTATCCAGTGAACGCGTTGTGATAAGACCCATCACCCATGGAATTTCAATTGCAAATTTGTTTTCCATTTTTTCGGTGTCAGGCCAAGCGATCAGGTTAAACGCTGCAGGTGGAGCATGCGTTTCCCACTCAGCTTCTACCGCGGCTAACTTGGTCTTCTGCACGTCACCCATTTCGTAGCCTGATTCATCACCAAGAACGATAACAGATAGTACAGCGGCAATACCGAAGCTTGCAGCGATTGCAAATGAACGTTTAGCAAACGCAAGGTCACGGCCCTTAAGCATATAGTAAGAGCTGATACCCAGAACAAACATCGCACCAGTACAATAACCAGCAGCAACTGTGTGAACGAATTTAACTTGTGCAACAGGGTTCAGGACCAGCTCAGAGAAGCTGACCATTTCCATACGCATTGTTTCGAAGTTAAAGTCTGCAGCGATAGGGTTTTGCATCCAACCGTTCGCAACGAGGATCCACAGCGCAGAGAAGTTAGAACCTAAAGCAACTAACCAAGTCACCGCAAGGTGTTGAGTTTTGCTTAAGCGATCCCAACCAAAGAAGAACAAACCAACAAACGTTGATTCAAGGAAGAATGCCATCAAACCTTCGATTGCCAGTGGTGCACCGAAGATATCTCCAACATAGTGGGCATAGTAAGACCAGTTAGTCCCGAATTGGAACTCCATAGTCAAACCAGTGGCAACACCTAGAGCAAAGTTAATACCAAATAACTTGCCCCAGAATTTAGTCATATCTTTATAAATTTGCTTACCAGACAGCACATATACCGTTTCCATGATCGCAAGCAAAAACGCCATACCAAGCGTTAGTGGTACGAACAGGAAGTGATACATCGCAGTTAAGGCAAACTGTAATCTTGACAGTTCGACAATATCAAACATCTTGACTCCTTGCTCCTAGCAGGAAGACACCGACTTGCGGCAACCCAGCTTCCAATACAATTAAAGAAAGCCTCTTAACTACCAGCAAAAAATGCCTCAAAACAACAAATAATTAACAAAATCAAAAACTCTAACGACACTATAATAATAGTACGCTTATCTTCACATACAATAAACTTCTTTTGCGTGATTCAGATTTGAATTCTGAATATATATCAATAATTATACCCTATAATAGAAAAATGAGTATTTGATCGCACACCAATTTAAGCAAATTATAAAAATAATGCTAGTACTAATGAATTGATTTGCGTCAACTTTTTTGATTGTTGTTAAGCGATTATCCTTATCATCAATTAATGGTTATTTAAATGTTAATTGTCTGTTATTGATAATAGTACAAATATTCTTAATTTTCTAAAAGAGAGCCTAAAAAATTAACTTTTTATTTAAAACTTCATAAAAAGATAATTTAATTTATAATATTAGCCTATTTGGTTTTTATTATGAATTTTATTAATTACTAAATAATCTCTGCTTATTTGACTATTTTAGATTTATTAATTAAGACTAAGCATCCGTTATTAAAAATGGCACTTTAGTAGTATATTTAATCACGTTGAGTGAAAAACACCCAATTTAAGACTAGAGTACAACACTTAAGCAGTATAAATAACCGTCAAACGGCGATAATTGGAACCCGTTAAAGGGTAGTTGCATAGTACAATTAAATCTAAAAAAACTAGGCCGCTAAAAAGAGTACGACACTCCATCTCACGTATCCACACTGCGATAATCCGCTAATTTATCGATAACAGCACCTGTGTTATCCCTCTGTGTCTAGCGCGCCACGCACAACAAAAAAGGCCCGTATTCTTTTGGAATACGAGCCTCACTGTTTTAAATGTTTATGCTAAGCGAGAGCTTATTTTGCCAACATTGATTTCACAGCATCGCCAATGTCTGCCAAGCTACGTACTGTTTTCACGCCCGCAGCTTCTAATGCAGCAAATTTCTCGTCAGCTGTACCTTTACCGCCAGCGATAATCGCACCAGCGTGGCCCATACGCTTACCTTTAGGCGCTGTTACACCTGCAATGTAACCAACAACTGGCTTAGTTACGTGCTCTTTGATGTAAGCAGCCGCTTCTTCTTCTGCGTTACCACCGATTTCACCGATCATGACGATTGCTTCGGTTTGTGGGTCTTCTTGGAACATCTTCAGGATGTCAATGAAGTTTGAACCTGGGATTGGGTCACCACCGATACCAACACAAGTTGATTGGCCAAGACCTGCATCTGTCGTTTGTTTTACCGCTTCATAAGTCAGCGTACCTGAACGTGAAACGATACCGACTTTACCTGGCATATGGATATGGCCTGGTTGGATACCAATTTTACATTCACCCGGCGTGATAACACCTGGGCAGTTTGGACCGATCATGCGTACGCCAGCTTCATCTAATTTCACTTTCACAGTCAGCATATCCAGCGTTGGGATACCTTCAGTAATAGTGATAATCAGTTTAATGCCTGCATCAATTGCTTCTAAGATAGAATCTTTACAAAATGGTGCTGGAACATAGATAACAGAAGCGGTTGCGCCTGTCGCTTCTACAGCTTCACGAACAGTATTAAATACAGGTAGGCCTAAGTGAGTTGTGCCACCTTTACCCGGAGTCACACCACCAACCATTTTAGTACCGTAAGCAATCGCTTGTTCGGAGTGGAAAGTACCTTGACCGCCAGTGAAACCTTGGCAAATTACTTTGGTGTTTTTATCGATTAAAATAGACATTATTTGGCCTCCGCCGCTGCTACTGCTTTCTTAGCTGCATCCGTCAGGCTGTTTGCTGCGATAATATTCAGACCGCTATCAGCCAGTTTCTTCGCACCTAACTCTGCATTGTTACCTTCTAAACGAACCACTACTGGTACATTCACGCCAACTTCTTCTACTGCACCAATGATGCCGTCTGCAATCAGGTCACAGCGAACGATACCACCAAAAATGTTAACGAAAACAGCTTTAACGCTCTTATCTGAAAGGATAATTTTAAATGCTTCAGTTACGCGTTCTTTAGTTGCGCCACCACCAACGTCTAAGAAGTTAGCTGGTGCACCGCCGTGCAGTTTAACGATATCCATGGTTCCCATTGCAAGACCTGCACCGTTAACCATACAACCGATGTTGCCATCAAGTGCAACATAGTTCAGTTCCCACTGTGCAGCTTGTGCTTCGCGCGCATCTTCTTGAGATGGGTCATGCATTTCACGCATTTCTGCTTGGCGATATAGTGCGTTGCTATCAACACCTAATTTACCATCCAAACAAACTAGGTCGCCTTCAGTATTGATAACTAATGGGTTGACTTCGATTAGAGCAAGGTCACGCTCTAAGAACATAGTCGCTAGGCCCATGAAGATCTTAGCGAATTGGCTAACTTGTTTACCCGTTAAGCCTAATTTAAATGCTAATTCACGGCCTTGGAAAGGCATAGGACCTGTTAATGGGTCGATAACTGCTTTGTGGATCAGTTCTGGCGTTTCTTCAGCAACTTTCTCAATCTCAACACCACCTTCGGTAGAAGCCATAAACACAACACGACGTGTGCCACGGTCAACTACTGCACCCAAATACAGCTCTTTAGCAATATCTGTCGCATGTTCAACAAGGATTTGGTTAACAGGCTGACCATTTGCATCTGTTTGGTAAGTAACAAGGTTTTTACCTAACCATTTTTCAGCAAATTCTTTGATATCGTTGATATTGCTTGTGACTTTAACGCCGCCAGCTTTACCACGTCCACCTGCGTGAACTTGGCATTTAACAACCCATGGGCCGTTTCCGATTTTTTTAGCCGCTTCTACAGCTTCATCTGCTGATGAGCAGGCATAACCCGTTGGTGCTGGCAAACCGTAGCGTGTAAAAAGCTGTTTTGCCTGATACTCGTGTAAATTCATGATGTTCTATCCATAATTGAGTCTGAAGAGGCGTTTATTCGCCTCCTGCAATTGTTACTGATTTAGCAACCGGCGGGAGCCGGTTGCATCGGTTACTTCAGACCGGACAGGTATGCCCCTGCCCTGTTATGTTGCTATACGTCCAGCAGTAAACGAGTTGGATCTTCCAGCATATCTTTGATAGCCACTAAGAAGCCAACTGACTCTTTACCATCAATTAGGCGGTGGTCATAAGATAATGCAAGGTACATCATTGGAAGAATTTCGACCTTACCATTAACCGCCATAGGGCGATCTTTAATAGCATGCATGCCTAAGATTGCACTTTGTGGTGGGTTAATGATAGGTGTGGACATGAGAGAACCAAATACGCCGCCATTAGTGATAGTGAAGTTACCACCAGTTAAGTCTTCAACCGTTAATTTACCGTCGCGACCTTTAACAGCCAGTTCTTTAATTGTCTTCTCGATATCAGCCATGCTCATCGCATCAACGTCACGCAATACTGGTGTTACCAGACCACGAGGTGTCGATACCGCAATACTGATGTCGAAATAGTTGTGGTAAACCACATCTGTACCGTCAATAGAAGCATTCACTTCTGGATAACGTTTCAGTGCTTCGACCGCTGCTTTAATGTAGAAAGACATAAAGCCTAAACGCACACCGTGACGTTTTTCGAACGCTTCACCATATTGCTTACGCAGATCTTTGATTGGCTGCATGTTAACTTCGTTAAAGGTTGTTAACATCGCAGTGCTGTTTTTCGCTTCCAACAGACGCTCAGCAATACGTTTACGCAGACGTGTCATTGGTACACGTTTTTCGCTACGATGTGCCAGTGGCGCTTGTGGAGCAGCAGGTGCTTGTGCTTTAGCAGCAGGCGCTGATTTGTTCGCTGCTAAATGTTTTTCAACATCTTCGCGAGTCAGACGACCACCAACACCCGTGCCTTTAATATCTGCTGGGTTAAGATCATGCTCTGCAACTAAGCGACGGATCGCTGGAGACAGTGCATCATTGCTCTCTTCTTCCAAGCTCGCCGTTTGACGTTGTGCAGGTGCAGCTTCTTGAGCAGGTTTCACATCCGCTGGCATGCCAGTGCTATCACCCAAACGAATACGGCCTAACAGTTGTTTAGATAACACTGTTGCACCTTCGTCTTCAACGATAGCTTCTAGTACACCCGCTTCACTTGCAGGAACTTCTAGTACAACTTTATCCGTTTCGATTTCAACCAGCACTTCGTCACGTTCAACGCTATCACCTGGTTTTTTATGCCATGTGGCAACCGTAGCATCAGCAACGGATTCAGGAAGATCTGGAACAAGAATTTCTACACTACTCATTTTCTATCCTTTAATTATTCAATGTTCAACGCGTCATTAACCAGAGCTTGTTGCTGCTCTTGGTGAACGGACGTATAACCAACTGCTGGAGATGAAGAAGCAGCACGACCTGCATAACGTAAAGTCGCCCCTGCTGGGATAGCTTCACGGAAGTTGTGTTGGCTGCAATACCAAGCGCCTTGGTTCAATGGCTCTTCTTGACACCATACGAAATCCTTAACATGCGCATATTGCGCCAGCGCTTGCTGAATATCTTCGTGTGGGAACGGATATAGCTGCTCAATACGCACGATAGCAACATCTGTTTGTTCATTCTTACGACGCTGTTCTAACAGATCGTAATAAACTTTACCTGAACACAGAATGACGCGTTTCACGTTTTTCGGATTGATTTCATCTATTTCACCGATTACTGGCAGGAATTTACCATTCGCCAGCTCTTCCATGCTTGATACCGCTAATGGATGACGCAGCAGTGATTTAGGTGACATCACAATCAGAGGACGACGCATATCGCGTAGTGCCTGACGGCGTAACATGTGATAAACCTGAGCAGGCGTTGACGGCACACACACTTGCATGTTTTGGTCTGCGCACAGTTGCAGATAACGCTCTAAACGTGCAGAGGAGTGCTCTGGGCCTTGGCCTTCATAACCGTGTGGTAAAAGCATTACCAAGCCACACATACGACCCCATTTTTGCTCACCTGAGCTAATAAATTGGTCGATAACCACTTGCGCACAGTTTGCGAAGTCACCAAATTGAGCTTCCCAAATCGTCAGAGCGCGTGGTTCTGTCGTCGCGTAGCCATATTCGAATGCCAACACCGCGTTTTCTGTCAGAACTGAGTCCCAAACATTAAACACGCCTTGCCCGTTATGGATATTTTGCAGCGGTACATATACTGAACCGTTCGTTTGATTATGAACAACAGCATGACGGTGGAAGAACGTACCACGGCCAGCATCTTCACCAGATAGACGAACAGGAATACCTTCATCAACCAAGGTTGCATATGCCAATGTTTCTGCTGCACCCCAATCAAGAGGTTTTTCGCCTTTTGCCATTTCAGCACGGTCAGAGTAAATTTTCTCAACACGAGACTGAGTGACAACTTCAGCAGGGATAGTACTGGTTTTAACCGCAAGCTCTTGCAAGCGTTTTAAATCAAATGTGGATTTGTATTCTTCATTCCATTCATGGTTCAGGTACGGTTCCCATGTATAAGAATGTAGCCCCATTTCACGCCACTCTTCAACGACACAGTCGCCTCTATCTAGCGCGTCACGGTACAAATTAACCATCTCAGTGACTTCATCAGCAGTCACAACACCACTTTCAATTAGACGGTCAGCATAGATTTTACGTGGGGTCGGATGTTTTTTGATTTTTTGATACATAATTGGCTGAGTTGCATTTGGCTCATCAGCTTCGTTATGACCATGACGACGATAACAAACGAGGTCAATCATCACATCACGTTTAAAGGTATTACGGAAATCCAGTGCTAAGCGAGTGACAAATGCTACCGCTTCTGGATCATCAGCGTTCACGTGGAAGATAGGTGCTTGGACCATCTTCGCGATGTCGGTGCAATACTCTGTTGAACGAGTATCTTTCGGGTTAGACGTTGTGAAACCGATTTGGTTGTTAATGACGATACGTACAGTACCACCAACTTCATAACCACGCGCTTGAGACATGTTCAGTGTTTCTTGAACAACGCCTTGGCCTGCTACCGCAGAGTCACCATGGATGGTGATTGGTAGCACCATATTGCTACGGCCTTCATCAAGACGGTCACGACGAGCACGGACAGAGCCAATAACAACTGGGCTAACTATCTCAAGGTGAGATGGGTTAAATGCCAATGCTAAGTGAACACGTGAGCCTTCGGTTTGGAAATCAGAAGAGAAGCCTTGGTGATATTTAACGTCACCAGCACTTGAGTGGTCTTTGTGTTTACCTGCGAACTCATCGAATAGTTCAGCCGGTTTTTTACCTAAAATGTTGATAAGAACGTTAAGGCGACCACGGTGAGCCATACCTAGTACAACTTCACGCGTATCTTGTTTACCCGCATGGTGAATCAAATCTTTCAGCATTGGGATCAGTGAATCACCACCTTCCAATGAGAAACGTTTTGCACCTGGGAATTTAGCGCCTAAATAACGCTCTAGTCCTTCTGCTGCTGTTAATTCAGCTAAGAAGCGACGTTTTTCTTCTTTCGTAAATTGCTCAGCGACATTCACAGACTCGAGGCGTTGCTGGATCCAGCGTTTTTCCTCAGTATTTGTGATATGCATGTATTCAGCACCAATAGAACCGCAATAAATACGTTTCAGTGCATCATACAGGTCGCTAAGTTTCATGGTCTCTTTGCCAATCGCAAAAGAACCCACATTGAATGTTTCGTCGAAATCTTCTTTCGTTAGATTATGGAATGCTGGATCTAAATCGGGAACAGATTCACGTTTCCATAAACCTAATGGGTCAAGATTTGCATTTTGATGCCCGCGGAAGCGGAATGCGTTAATCAACTGCAAAACTTTTACTTGTTTTGCGTCGATTGCAGGATCGCTAACAGAGGTATGATAACGAGTCGAGTCTTTTGCTAAGCGACGGAAATATTCGCGTGCTTGTGAGTGGAATTGCTCAGCGTTGGTGCCTGCTCCAGGCAGTTGCTGGAAGATTTCTCTCCAGCCAGCATCAACAGAATTGGGGTCAGTTAGATAATCTTCATAGAGTTGTTCTATGTAAGTCTGGTTCGCGCCTGCCAGAAAGCTCGAATCCAGCCAGTCCTTCATTACGCCGTTCTGCATTGTGATCCCTTAAGCTTTTACAGCTTTAGTTTTCGCCGTGGTTAACTAATTGCCGCGTTTAAGCGGCCTCGATAAAGGTTCTTCTGGACGTGCTTTATGCATGTTCTCACTTTGGGTTTCCCTTTATCACTCCGGGCTCCCCTTTTAAGGAACCTTTAAAAACTGACTGCAGTTTTTAAAGGTTCCTCGAGTTTGCTCGCGTCTTCATCATTTGCAGTTTGGCTTATTACTTTCACTTTTTTGCTTTTACTTTTTACTATTTAATAACCTACGGTACTTTCGTACCGCAGGTTAAATCGGTTTTATGCACTATGTTTTAGTAACATAGATTTAATATGCCCGATAGCTTTCGTTGGATTTAGTCCTTTAGGACATACATTGACACAATTCATGATGCTATGACAGCGGAAAACACTAAAAGCGTCGTTCAGATCATCTAATCGAGCATCCGTTTCAGTATCTCTACTATCAATTAGGAACCTGTATGCAGCTAAAAGACCTGCTGGACCAATAAATTTGTCCGGGTTCCACCAGAACGATGGGCAAGAAGTTGAGCAACATGCACACAAAATACACTCATATAATCCATCGAGTTTTTCACGCTGTGCCGGTGACTGTAAATTCTCACGCGCCGGTGGGTTCTTATTATCATTAATAAGATACGGACGAATTTTTTCGTATTGAGTATAGAACTGGCTCATGTCGATAATCAGGTCACGAATAACAGGCAGACCTGGTAATGGACGGATCACAATTTTCTTTCCGCTACGAGTCAACGCAGACAGGGGTGTGATACAAGCCAGACCATTTTTACCATTCATGTTAACGCCGTCAGAGCCACATACACCTTCACGGCAAGAACGACGGAATGATAATGTTGGATCTTTCTCTTTCAGTTGGATCAACGCATCCAGCAACATCATGTCACGCCCTTCAGGCACTTCGAGCGTGTAATCTTGCATACGTGGCGCGTTATCTACGTCCGGATTATAGCGATAAATCGAAAATTCAAGTTTCATAGTTCATTTCTCCGCAACTGGATTAACACCACGCATTAATAAGTACGTACTTTCGGCGGGAAGGGTTCACGCAACTTAGGTTGCA
Organism: Providencia sp. PROV267; assembly: GCF_028477825.1. NCBI lineage: Bacteria > Pseudomonadati > Pseudomonadota > Gammaproteobacteria > Enterobacterales > Morganellaceae > Providencia > Providencia sp. PROV267. Next base: position 366,602 of record NZ_JAMPLX010000007.1, read on the forward strand.
TGTTCACTTCACGACGCGTCATCGTTTCAGATTGCGGTAAATACAATGAGTGACACAGCCAATTAACGTCATCACGATCTGGATAGTCGAAACGGCTATGCGCTCCGCGACTTTCAGTACGGAAGTTTGCAGCTTGTGCTGTTGCATAAGCTGTTTCCATCAAGTTATCCAGCTCTAAACATTCAATACGTTGAGTGTTGAACTCGGTCGATGTGTCATCAAGACGTGCATTTTTCAAACGCTCGCGGATGACTTTCAGCTCTTCTAAACCTTTCGCCATTGCATCACCTTCACGGAATACCGAGAAGTTATGTTGCATGCAGGTTTGCAGCGCTTTACGGATTTCAACAGGATCTTCACCCGTACGTGCATTTTCCCAGCGGTTAAAGCGAGCCATTGCAGCATCGATGTCAGATTCAGATGCTTCACGCATTGAACCTTGCTCCATCAGTGACTCTTTCAGGTGTAGACCCGCAGAACGACCAAATACCACTAAGTCGAGCAATGAGTTACCACCAAGGCGGTTAGCACCGTGTACAGATACACACGCAATTTCACCCACAGCGAACAGACCTGGAATGACTTCATCCTCGCCTTTTTCGTTATAACGAATCGCTTGACCTGTAACCTTAGTTGGGATACCGCCCATCATATAGTGACACGTTGGGATAACTGGGATTGGCTCTTTGATTGGGTCAACGTGAGCAAAGGTACGAGATAACTCAAGAATACCCGGTAGGCGTGATTCCAGAACTTCTTTACCCAAGTGGTCCAATTTCAATTTCGCGTGAGGTCCCCAAGGGCCATCACAGCCACGGCCTTCACGAATTTCAATCATAATTGAACGAGCAACAACGTCACGACCAGCAAGGTCTTTCGCGTTAGGCGCATAACGCTCCATGAAACGCTCGCCGTCTTTATTCAATAGGTATCCACCTTCACCACGGCAGCCTTCTGTTACCAGAACCCCTGCACCTGCGATACCTGTTGGGTGGAATTGCCACATTTCCATATCTTGTAGTGGCACACCCGCACGGGCAGCCATACCAACACCGTCACCCGTATTGATGTGAGCGTTTGTTGTGGATTGATAGATGCGGCCTGCACCACCTGTTGCAAGGATCGTTGCTTTAGCTTTGAAGTAAACTAGCTCGCCAGTTTCCATACAAATTGCCGTACAACCAACGATATCGCCATCTTGGTTTTTAACTAAATCAAGGGCATACCACTCAGAAAAAATAGTGGTGTGGTTTTTCAGGTTTTGTTGATACAACGTATGCAACAGAGCATGACCAGTACGGTCAGCAGCAGCAGCGGTACGAGCCGCTTGCTCACCACCGAAGTTTTTAGACTGACCACCGAATGGACGCTGATAAATACGACCGTCGTCCAAACGAGAGAATGGTAAGCCCATATGTTCTAATTCAAGAATCGCTTCTGGACCCGTTTTACACATGTATTCGATGGCATCTTGGTCACCGATATAGTCAGACCCTTTTACGGTGTCATACATGTGCCACTCCCAGTTATCTGGGTGAGTGTTACCTAGTGCAACAGTGATACCACCTTGCGCTGATACCGTATGAGAACGGGTTGGAAAAACTTTTGACAACAAGGCGCAAGATAAGCCAAGTTGCGAAATTTGCAATGCAGCGCGCATACCTGCGCCACCTGCACCGATAACGATAGCGTCAAATTCTCTTATTGGCAGATTCATTTATGCACCCCACACCACAATTGTTCCGTAAATTAAGTAAGCCAGCAGCGCAACAACAATAACAAGCTGCAACACTAAACGTAGTGCCAATGGCTTAACATAGTCAGTGAGCACCTGCCATAAACCAATCCAGGCATGCACTAAAATCGAGAACAATGTGAGGATAGTAAATACTTTCGTCACAGAAGATGCGAAGAAACCACGCCATGTTTCATAAGTGATATCGTTGATGGCAATAAAGCCAACAAGATACAGTACATAGAGTACGATAACGATCGCTGAACCACGGATTAACAGCCAGTCCTGAATACCAGTGCGGCCTAAAGCTGAAGCATTACTTACCATACTAATATCCCCGCCAGAATTGCCAGAACGACAGTAATAACAAACGTGATTTTTGCAGATGAGTTACCTGCGGCTAGTGTTTCATCAACCCAGCCGAAGTCCATCAGCATATGACGAATACCACCACAAATGTGGTAAGCCAATGCTGTTAGAATTCCCCAAAGAATGAACTTAGCAAAAAAGCCGGTCATTATTTCGGATACGTATTGAAAGCCTTCTGGAGAGGAGAGAGATGTCCCTAACAACCAAAGCAGAATACCAACTGCGATGAAAGTAATGACGCCAGAGACACGGTGCAAGATCGAAGAGATTGCAGTGATCGGGAAGTGGATCGTCTGCAGATCAAGATTGACAGGTCTTTGTTTTTTCACAATTTTGCCCACACAGCTCTTTATTATTTTCCTTCCTCCGGACCTGGGGCGGAAATGGACAGCGACAGGGGTACAAAATGCAACTTAAGCTAAACGTTAGTCCATCATGTTCAAGTAGAGTTGCATACTGATTACGCTGGAACTCCTACATCAGGGTAATCCGGAGACCTGCTGCCAGTATAAAGTCTTCACATTGCTATTACAATTCCCACACAAAATGTTTGGTGACATTTAGCCCGAACAGTGAGAGGGATCACGATTTAAACATTTTATATAAATGTGCTTATCTTATTTGACAATGATTCAACATTTATCTTACATATATGGCTGGTAGAATTATCTGAACGTCGCCAATATCTCAATCGGCGTGAAAGAAAACTGAAAAGTTATGAAACTAGTTTCCCTTACTAAAAATAATGATATTGTAGGGAAAACAACAAAAAGAACATAACATCTACACACTCGTAAACAACCTAAAAGACATTGTCATCGGTAGTCAGATTTCAGGATTTAATGTGATAGCTAGCTGATTTCCACAACACACCGGTAGAACAATGTGTAAAGACGCAGTATAACGCTGAGTTCTGGTTGTTGGGTGTTGATTATCAAGCGCTAAGGAGACCGTAAATGGCTGATAACAAAGCTAAGCTAACGACTGAGAGTGCAAGTACAATTGAACTAGACATTCTAACCCCAACTCTCGGTCAAGACGTTATCGATGTCCGAACTTTAGGTTCAAAAGGGTATTTCACCTACGACCCTGGATTTACCTCTACTGCTTCATGTGAATCAAAAATCACTTACATTGATGGTGATAAAGGCATTCTGCTGCACCGCGGTTTTCCAATTGACCAATTGGCAACCGAAGCCTCTTACTTAGAGGTTTGCTACATCCTGTTATACGGCGAAGCGCCAACGCAAGAACAATACAATACCTTTAAGAATACGGTAACTCGCCATACCATGATCCATGAGCAAATTACCCGTATGCTTACAGGCTTCCGCCGCGACTCACACCCTATGGCAGTATTGTGTGGTGTGACAGGTGCGCTAGCAGCCTTCTATCACGATGCGCTGGATGTTAACAACCCTCGCCACCGTGAAATCACTGCGTATCGTCTGCTGTCTAAGATGCCAACGGTTGCGGCGATGTGCTACAAGTACTCCATCGGTCAACCTTTCGTCTACCCTCGTAATGACCTGTCTTATGCAGGTAATTTCTTGTACATGATGTTCTCTACACCATGTGAAGAGTATGTGGTTAACCCAGTGCTTGAGCGCGCAATGGATCGTATTTTAATCCTACACGCCGACCACGAACAAAACGCTTCAACGTCAACCGTACGTACTGCTGGCTCTTCCGGTGCAAACCCATTTGCATGTATTGCTGCGGGTATCGCTTCGCTATGGGGACCTGCTCATGGTGGTGCTAACGAAGCTTGTCTACGTATGTTGGAAGAGATCCAAACTGTTGAACACATTCCAGCATTTATTGAGCGTGCGAAAGATAAAAATGACTCTTTCCGTCTGATGGGCTTTGGTCACCGTGTTTATAAAAACCATGACCCACGCGCGACTGTTATGCGTGAAACCTGCCATGAAGTTCTAAATGAGCTTGGCCTGAACGATAGCCTACTCGAAGTGGCGATGGAACTGGAGCGTATTGCACTAAACGACCCATACTTCATTGAGAAAAAACTGTATCCTAACGTTGACTTCTATTCAGGTATCATCCTGAAAGCAATGGGTATTCCATCATCTATGTTTACCGTGATCTTTGCTATTGCACGGACTATCGGCTGGATTGCACACTGGAACGAAATGCATGATGATGGTCTGAAAATCGCACGTCCTCGCCAGCTATATACTGGCTACGGGAAACGTGAGTTTAACTCTAACCTATCAAAAAAATAATATTCTCACTAAAACGATTCGATTCCCTACATACCAAAGCCCCGAAAATCGGGGCTTTTCTATCGCATGATTTAGCTAGTTGATTGGTATTCTTTTGGTGTAACACCACTCATTTTTTTAAAAAAACTAATAAATGCGCTATCACTCGTTAGCCCTAATTCTTGAGTGATAAAATGGTAGGGCTTCCCTTGAGCAAGAAGCTCTACAGCCTTTATAAAACGCCATTGTTGGCGCCAAACCTGATAACTCATGCCTGTTTCACGCAAAAAAATACGTGTAATCGTTTTTTCACTTGCTCCAACAGTTTGGGCCAGCGCGACTAATGGTGGAGGAAGCTGCTCCATATTGACATGTTTCAGTCTGCGATCTTGCGGTATAGCGATAAACATCGGCTCTTTACTCGCATTTTGCAATTCATCGATAAACACAGGTAATAAATTGGCTAACCGCCCTGTTTGCCACTGGCTATCAAAAGGTGCAATAGCAATACGTTCAAGAAGCTCTCTCAATAGCGGTGTTACCGTTAACACCATGACTTCACTACCTATTTGCTGAGCAAACTGTTGGCTTAGATAAACGGAGCGATAGCCAACAGACGCCCGCATTTGCGCACGATGAACAACCTGTGCGGGGATCCAAGCCACTCTACCAGGAGGGAGTAATGATAAGTGGTTTTCCAATGAAATACGGATACAACCTTGCTGCGTAAACAGTAATTGCCCCATATCGTGAGCATGAAAGCCTGAGTCGTGTTGCCCCATCTCCGCTGCAATCCCTAATATCGGAGCTTGATACCAATGTGTCTCAAACTTATCTTGCTGATTAAGCCATGCCATAACATGTCCTATTTTTGATGTTTATTGTCTTTATTATTGTAATAAGACAGTAAAAATACAACTAAACTGCTCGCCATCAGTGACAGATATAGGATTATTAATATGAAACGCCCTCTTTCATTATGGCTGGCTGTTGCCTTAATGATGTTTCCACAAATCGTTGAAACCATATACAGCCCAGCATTAACGGGGATTGCTATCGCTTTCCATGTTAATGCAGAACAAGCTTCACAGACGCTTTCACTCTATTTCTTTGCATTTGCATTCGGCGTCGTATTTTGGGGAAGAATGTGTGACACACTAGGCCGCCGTCCAACAATACTTGCAGGGCTTTTATTGTATGGAGTTGCCTCGATTGGAGCCTTATTTGTAACGCATTTTTATTTATTATTGCTTATGCGCATGTTATCCGCTTTTGGTGCAGCTGTAGGCTCTATTGGCACCCAAACAGCCATGCGTGATTGTTATCAAGGCCATGAATTATCTAAAGTATTCTCTATTATGGGGATCGCTCTAGCTATTAGCCCAGCAATGGGTATGTTAGCAGGTTCATTATTAGTCAGTAGTGGCGGTTATCAAGCCGTTTTTATTGGCTTAGCGGTTTTAGCTATTGGGTTATTGTTGTGGTCTTGTTATCGACTTCCAGAAACTCGACCAGCAAATGTGATACACAGCCCATTTTTAACCACTTTATTCACCATGATTAGGGATAAAGAAATTGTCAGAAATGTGATGTTGATAGCATTTTTCAACATTAATTTATTCAGTTATTACCAACTGGCGCCCTTTCATTTTGAACAATTAGGGCTATCTCAACAACAATTTGGGCTAACTGGGATCTTATTAGCGTTAGGTGTAGGAATTGGTTCGACGTTAAATCGCCATTTATTGGGTAAAAATTGGTCACCAGAAAAATTAGTTAAGCTATCAAGCTTTGTTTCACTAATAAGTGGTTGCCTAGTTTTTATCCTAATGCATTCAGTGTGGTTTATCGCGCCTGTAATAGGGGTCGTCATTGGCTATGGTATTGCAATCCCTAATATTCTAGCTCATGCACTTAGCCGCTATTCCGACAATAAAGGCACTGCTGGTGCCATTTTAGGGCTATTTTATTATATAGGACTTGCGGTAGGTTTGATGGTGGCAGGCTGGAGCCAACATTTAGGTGGGGTTTTGGTAATAGGCAGCATTATTCTCAGCCTATCATCCCTTCGCTATCGCACACAGTAAATTCAACTCACTGTCTATGTGCAGCGCCAATATTGATTGGGCTGCACATGTTTATTTTAAATAACGCTTAAGCAGGATTATCAATATCAATGAATACCGCATCTAGCCCGTGGTTATCTACCAGCCACTGAGTAAGTGCTTTGATCCCATAACGCTCAGTCGCATGATGCCCCGCTGAGTAAAAATGGATCCCCATTTCTCTTGCAATGTGGATCGTCTGCTCAGATACTTCCCCTGTTACAAAAGCATCTACACCAAATTCCGCGGCTTGCAAAATAAAGCCTTGTCCCCCCCCTGTGCACCATGCAATTTGGCGAATTTCTTGTTTCCCCGTATCACCACAATGGAGTGCTTTACGCCCAAGGTGCGTTTCCAGTCGTTCAGTTAATTCAGCAGGCGTAATCGGCTGATCAAAGTAACCAAATGGCATTAATGGCTCAATATGACCATCAATTTTAACCCCCATGATATGCGCCAACTGGGTATTATTTCCTAAGTGAGGATGTGCGTCTAAAGGCAAATGATAGCCATATAAGTTAATATCGTTTTCGAGGAGCGTTTTTAGACGCTTTCTTTTCATCCCTTTGATCACAACGGGTTCATTTTTCCAAAAGTAACCATGATGAACAATGACAGCATCCGCATTCATTTCAACGGCTTTATCAAGTAATGCTTGGCAGGCAGTGACTCCCGTTACAATTTTTTGTACATGTGAACGCCCTTCGACTTGTAAACCGTTCGGCGCATAGTCTTGGAATTCGCTGACTTTCAGCTCATTATTAATAAGTTCTTCCAACGCTAAGTTACGCATAATATTGTCCTTTTACTGCATCGGTTTTGCCTGTTCTAGCAAAAATGGTTGGTTTTGTGACAAGCTATCTAGAGTGTCTAGCTTTTGACATCCTCCCCGCCCTAAAGGGTAAGATCCCTACTATATTCATAATGGTCGTGAGGATCAGCCATGAAGCCATTTTTGTATACAGGATATCGTTTTTCCTGCCTCATGGTTTTCATTTTGGAGCGCTAAGGAGGCGTGGTTGAAAAAAGCAAGAAGCCCTGCAAAGTGCGCTATGTCATGCCATTACTGACTATTGAGTCTTAATTGAAATTTAAAGGCGCGCCGTCGCTTCATAGTCGGCATTATACTTTGGTCCATGAAAAAGGAAAAGTGATGCGCTAATGAGCGCCTCATCGGCATAGAAAAAGAGGGAATGGTGGAGATAGGTCAGGTTAAATAATCTAGCATTTGAAATTAATATTCCCCCCACAACCTAGTGTTGCGGGGAGCAGGATCACCAATTAGCGATGAGTATTCATGGTCATTTCTGAGCGCTCAAGCCAAACGGGTTTATCACTTGTTTTAGCCCACACTTTATAAAGGTAGCTATAAAACTTTGCGCGTTGTGGATGAAAAACCATAACCGGAAATGCAAGTATGCCAGCGGTTAACGCTGCTGTGCGGCGTAAAAGCACCTGATTCCGGGAGTATTCGTGATATGCGGACATCGATATCCTCCTGTCAGTAGCCACATTATTTGCCGATTTTAGTTTGCCCCTAACTTACACATAGTACCCATTCAAGAGTGACCAAAATCGTACAGATAGTATGAAAGATAAATTAACTGCCTTAATAATACTCTTCTATTGGTAATTTTACTACTGATCTGACCACTTAAAAGATAAAAAAATCGTCAATTTTGAGAAAAAATGTAGGTTTATTACAATAATTAACAGCAAAATGAATAAAAACAACAAAACGATCACAATAAATTAACAACATCGATTAACAAAGCGTCGCACTGCCGCTTTTTATCGCGATTTTTATACTTTTTTTACACCCCTAACTGACTTTTTATCAGCTTCTTTACAACGTAATCCTTACCCTACTCCTATGGAAATAATAAGGAGAAACGACTGTGTCATTACTTTCCATTATTGGGGCAGTTTTCGTTGTTTTACTGCTGGTTTATCTCATTTATGCCCTGCTTAACGCGGAGGATTTCTAAGATGGCCACAAGTGCATTACTACTTATTGCCAGTTTTTTACTGGTGCTATTTGTACTCGCGAAACCACTCGGACTATTTATTGCCCGATTAATAGAAGGCGATATGCCACACTTTATCGCCAAAACTGAGACGATCATTTGGCGTTTCAGTGGGCTAAAACAGCCAGGTCGAGAAATGGCAGAGATGAATTGGTCACGTTACGCATTCGCCATTTTGCTGTTTAACGCATTGGGCTTTGCGTTACTTTTTATTCTGCTGCTATTTCAAGGCAACCTCCCTCTTAACCCACAAAAATTTCAAGGGATGAATTGGGATCTCGCTTTTAATACTGCAATTAGTTTTGTAACCAATACCAACTGGCAATCTTACAGTGGTGAAAGCAGCTTAAGTTACCTGAGCCAAATGGCTGGATTAACCGTACAAAACTTCTTATCCGCAGCAACAGGCATCGCAGTCGTGTTCGCTCTGATCCGTGCTTTTGCACGCCACAGCAGTAAGACGCTGGGTAATGCTTGGGTGGATCTCACGCGTATTACGCTCTATTTACTCTTACCGTTAGCGGTTATTTTTGCGCTCTTTTTTGTTAGCCAAGGTGTGATCCAGAATTTCTCGCCTTATGTCTTAAGCAATAATCTAGATAGTTCAGCTCAACTCATTCCAATGGGGCCTGTGGCATCTCAAGAAGCGATAAAACTCTTGGGCACAAATGGAGGCGGATTTTTCGCCGCAAACTCTTCTCATCCCTTTGAGAATCCAACGGCGTTGACTAACTTCGTACAGATGTTAGCGATCTTTTTGATCCCAACAGCCTTATGTTTTGCCTTTGGTCGCTCCGTGGGAGATAACAAACAAGGAAATGCCCTGTTATGGGTCATGGCGATTATTTTTGTCATCGCGGCTACAACGGTGATTTATGCCGAGTATGTTGGCAACCCTTTTTTAGCTGATTTTGCGGCAAATAGCTCAATCAATATGGAAGGAAAAGAGAGCCGATTTGGGATCCTTGGCTCAGCATTATACGCCGTTGTGACTACCGCAGCGTCATGCGGTGCCGTCAATGCCATGCATGACTCTTTTACTGCGTTAGGCGGTATGGTGCCAATGTGGCTAATGCAGATTGGTGAAGTGGTATTTGGTGGCGTCGGCTCCGGTCTGTATGGCATGTTGCTCTTTGTTTTACTTGCCGTATTTATTGCCGGTTTAATGATTGGCCGTACTCCCGAATATTTGGGTAAAAAAATTGAAGTGAGAGAAATGAAAATGGTGGCTATTGCTATTTTAGTTACACCGACATTAGTACTTTGCGGTACTACACTCGCTTTAATGACAGATGTGGGCCGCGCTGCCATTTTTAACCCTGGTGCTCATGGTTTTAGTGAAGTGCTATACGCTTTCTCTTCTGCTGCCAACAACAACGGAAGTGCTTTTGCAGGGCTTAGTGCAAACACACCGTTCTACAATGTTGCACTGGCAATCACCATGTTCTTAGGCCGCTTTGGTGTCATCTTCCCTGTTCTTGCTATCGCGGGTTCATTAGCAATGAAAAAACCTCAAATGGCAAGTACCGCCAGTTTACCGACGTATGGGCCTGTTTTTATTGGCTTATTAATTTTAACCATTTTACTCATCGGTGCTCTAACTTTCGTGCCCGCACTTGCGCTGGGTCCGATAGCAGAACATTTGCAAATTGGGTTAGCAGCATAATGAGGGAAATAAAATGAACAGTAAAAAAACTCAGCTTTTTGACCGTAAACTCGTTCGTCAATCGATTATTGATGCGATAAAAAAATGTACACCGCAAGCTCAATGGCGAAACCCCGTCATGTTTGTGGTCTATATCGGTAGTCTTATTACCACGCTGTTATGGCTAGCGATGCTCACCCATTATAGTACTGGGGATGCTTGGTTTAGTGGCATGATAACCTTATGGTTATGGTTTACTGTCTTATTTGCTAATTTTGCTGAAGCGCTCGCAGAAGGGCGCAGCAAAGCACAAGCGGCTAGTCTCAAAGGGGTTAAGAAACTCAGCAGTGCGGTACGTCTTGCTAACCCTAGCTTGGATGCCCCGCAAGAAACCGTCAATTCAGACCAGCTACGCAAAGGTGATATCGTTTTGATCCGTGCGGGTGAAACCATTCCTTGTGACGGTGAAGTGCTTGAAGGCGGTGCCTCCGTCGATGAAAGTGCAATTACGGGGGAATCAGCACCCGTGATCCGTGAATCTGGTGGGGATTTCTCCTCAGTGACGGGGGGCACCCGTGTATTGTCAGACTGGCTGATCGTTGAGTGTACCGTTAATCCCGGTGAAACTTTTCTTGACCGAATGATCTCCATGGTTGAGGGAGCGCAACGTCGCAAAACACCTAATGAAATCGCACTGACTATTCTATTGACCGCGCTTACCATTATTTTCTTGCTCGCCTGCGCAACCCTGTATCCCTTTACTCTCTTTGCAGCAGAATATGCAGGTGCTGGCAATGCAGTTTCTATTTTAGTGCTGATTGCGCTATTAATTTGTTTGATCCCAACCACCATTGGTGGATTACTCTCCTCTATTGGTGTTGCAGGGATGAGCCGCATGTTAGGTGCGAATGTCATCGCCACCAGCGGGCGTGCGGTTGAAGCTGCTGGGGATGTTGATGTGCTATTACTGGATAAAACAGGCACAATCACATTAGGTAATCGCCAAGCCTCTGCCTTTTTACCGTTATCAGGTGTCACTGAACAACAATTAGCTGACGCAGCTCAACTCTCATCGTTAGCCGATGAAACACCTGAAGGTCGCAGCATTGTAGTACTCGCGAAACAAAAATTTAATTTACGTGAAAGAGATATTCACGCCTTAAATGCCACTTTTGTTCCTTTTTCGGCAATGACCCGTATGAGCGGCGTCAATGTTGGTGACAGGATGATCCGCAAAGGTTCAGCCGATGCCATTCGCCGTTATGTTGAAGCTAATCATGGCAAATTCCCACTCGAAGCAGACAAGTTAGTCGAACAAGTTGCTCATCAAGGGGGAACTCCATTGGTCGTCGTAGATAACCAAACTGTTCTTGGTGTCGTTGCCTTAAAAGATATTGTAAAAGGTGGCATCAAAGAGCGTTTTGCTCAAATGCGTAGCATGGGGATCAAAACGGTAATGATCACTGGGGATAACCACCTAACGGCAGCCGCTATCGCTGCAGAAGCGGGTGTTGATGATTTCTTAGCAGAAGCGACGCCAGAAGCCAAATTAGCCTTAATTCGACAATATCAATCGGAAGGCCGTTTGGTTGCCATGACAGGCGACGGCACCAATGATGCCCCTGCCCTTGCACAAGCCGATGTCGCCGTTGCCATGAACTCTGGTACACAGGCCGCGAAAGAAGCGGGTAACATGGTGGATTTAGATTCAAACCCAACCAAACTGATTGAAGTGGTGCACATAGGCAAACAGATGTTGATGACTCGGGGATCGCTCACCACATTTAGTATTGCAAACGACATTGCCAAATATTTTGCCATTATTCCAGCCGCCTTTGCGGTAACTTGGCCACAACTTAATGCCCTCAACGTCATGCAGCTCCATTCACCAGCTTCCGCATTATTATCGGCGGTGATCTTTAATGCCTTGATCATTGTGTTTCTGATCCCATTGGCATTAAAAGGGGTCAATTATCGCCCTATGAGCTCACAATCGTTATTACAACGCAACCTTGGTATTTACGGCCTTGGCGGTCTGATCGTTCCTTTTGTTGGCATCAAACTTATTGACATGGTCATTAGCCTCTTTGGTTTATAAGGAATCAATTATGAACACGATCCGTTCATCCATTGTGGTATTAATTTTATTGGCGATTATAACGGGTGTCGCTTATCCTCTATTGGTTACTGGGCTCGCGAATGTTCTATTTCCTTGGCAAGCCCAAGGTTCGCTCATCCAGCAAGAAGAGCGTGTTATTGGATCTACTTTGATTGGTCAAAATTACCAATCTGACCGCTATTTTTTCGGCCGACCTTCAGCGACGGCTGATTATCCTTACAATGCGTTAGCCTCAAGTGGGAGTAATCTTGCAATAAGTAACCCACTTTTAAACGAAGATTTCGCACAGCGTAGTCAACAGTTGAGGATGCAAAATCCAGATGCGGGACAAGCTATCCCTGTCGATCTACTCACCGCCTCTGCCAGTGGCTTAGATCCGCAAATTTCTGTTGCGGCAGCACTCTATCAAGCACCGCGTATCGCAAAGAACAGACAGATCCCACTAAAAGCAGTAGAATCATTGATAGCGGCACAAACAGAAAAGCCACTCCTTGCCTTTATGGGGGAACCCGTTGTGAACGTGTTGCAACTGAACGTGGCATTGGATGAGTTTAAGCAGCAGGCCAATCTCCCTACTTACTGAGGTTAGTTATGGACAATCAAGATCCTGTACGTCCAAATCCAGATGAATTGCTGGCAAAAGCCAATGAAAGTGGTCGTGGCAAACTCAAAATATTTTTCGGCGCCTGTGCAGGCGTCGGAAAAACTTATGCGATGCTACAGGAGGCACAGCGCCTGCGGGCGCAAGGCCTAGATGTCTTAGTGGGGGTCGTCGAAACCCATGAAAGGGAAGAAACCGCCGCGCTCCTTGATGGTTTATCTCAGTTACCGCCGCGCCGCTTAAACCATCGAGGCCGTCGTATGAGTGCTTTTGATATTGATGCTGCTATTGCAAGGCACCCTGCTATCATTTTGATGGATGAGTTGGCATTTAGTAACCCAGCAGGTAGCCGCCATCCGAAACGGTGGCAAGACGTTGAAGAGCTTCTTGATGCGGGTATTGATGTTTTAACGACTATCAATGTGCAACATATTGAAAGTTTGAATGATATTGTGGGTAGCATTACAGGGATCCACGTACGTGAAACGGTTCCCGATCACATATTCGATGCCGCCGATGAAATCGTTTTAGTCGACCTTCCCCCAGACGATCTCCGCCAGCGCCTAAAAGAAGGTAAGGTCTATATCCCCGCACAAGCCGAGCGTGCGATCGAACATTTTTTCCGTAAAGGTAATTTGATAGCCCTTAGAGAGTTGGCTTTACGCCGTACTGCCGACCGAGTCGATGACCAAATGCGAGAGTTTCGCGACGGTAAAGGGCACGTTCCTGTTTGGCATACTCGAGATGGTTTACTGTTATGTATTGGTCACCATAATGGCAACGAAAAACTGGTGCGAGCGGCGGCAAGGTTAGCGGCAAAACTAGGCTCTGTTTGGCACGCCATTTATGTCGAAACACCAAAGTTACATCGCCTTCCTGAAGGGCACCGTAGGGCTATCCTTAAAGCGCTCCGCTTGGCTCAGGACTTGGGAGCCGAGACAGCAACGTTATCCGATCCTTACGAAGAAAAAGCGGTTTTACGCTATGCGCGCGAACACAATCTAGGCAAAATATTGGTAGGTCGGCGCACGAAGCGTCGCCGCTGGCTAGACTTTGGTACTCATACAAACTTTGCTGAACGTTTAGGCGCATTAGGCCCAGATCTTGATTTAGTTATTGTTGCACTCGAGGAGAGAAATGATTGGGTCAAGGAGCCTGAACGTAAGCCTTTTTCTGAAAAATGGCGGAGTGATGTTAATGGGTTTTTAGTGGCTATCGCTATCTGTACGGTGATTACCCTGTTTTCACGTACCTTTTTGCTGGCCCTCGATAAAGCCAACCTTGTTACGCTGTATTTACTGGGTGTTGTATTAGTCGCGCTTTTTTATGGACGTCGCCCATCCATCTTTGCTGCGCTAATCAATGTAATTAGCTTTGACCTCTTTTTTGTACAACCCCATTTTTCACTCGCCATTATGGATATGCAGTACTTGGTCACCTTTACCGTCATGCTAATTGTCGGTGTCGTGGTCGGGAATCTAACTGCGGGTATGCGATATCAAGCGAGGATCGCGCGCTACCGTGAGCAACGAACTCGTCATCTATATGAAATGACAAAAGAATTAAGCCGAGCACTCACAGAGCAAGATATTGGTAAAACTGGCTATCACTTTATCAATAATGCCTTTCAAGCAAAAACCTGTTTATTGTTACCAGATGAAAACAATCAGCTCTCCCCTTTGTTATGTGAAGGTCATAGCCCTATGCAAATTGATCAGGCTATTGCTAAATGGAGTTTCGAGAAGCGGCAACCTGCTGGTGCGGGGACAGATACCCTACCAAGTGTACCTTATCAATTACAACCCATTACAACCGCCGATCAAACACTGGCTGTACTCGCCATTGAACCCAACAATCTCCGTCAGTTGCTGATCCCTGAACAGCAGCGCATGTTGCAAACTTTTACAGGGCTGATTGCTAGCGCTTTAGCGCGTTTGCAATTGTCAAAGCAAGCGGAAAGTGCAAAATTAGATATTGAGCGTGAGCAGTTACGAAATTCGTTATTAGCCGCATTATCTCATGATCTTAAAACCCCCTTGACGGTGTTGTTTGGCCAGGCGGAAATTTTGACCTTGAATCTGAGCGCTGAAAATTCTCCTTATACTGAGCAAGTGAATCAAATGCGCCAGCAGATACTGAGCACCTCACGTTTAGTTAACAATTTATTAGATATGGCACGGCTGCAATCCGGCAGTATTCAACCTAATTTTGAGTGGCAATCACTGCAAGAGATCACAGGCAGTGCGGTTAGAACCCTTGATTACACCTTGCATAGCCACCCTCTATCTATTGATATTCCTGCCAACTTATTGCTCTATTGCGATGGCAATTTAATCGAGCGCGTATTAATTAACTTACTGGAGAATGCGACTAAATACAGTGATAAAGATACCCCGATGGGAATTTGTGCTCAAATAGAGGATAATCAAGTACATATTGAAGTTTGGGATGCGAGCAACGCTATCCCTGATGGGCAGGAAAAAATCATTTTCGATAAATTTTCTCGCGCCCAAAAAGAGTCGGCTATTCCCGGTGTAGGCCTTGGGTTAGCAATTTGTCGAGCCATTATTCAATTGCATGATGGCAACATTTGGGCCGAAAATAATAAAAAAGGTGGAGCTAGCTTCCACTTTGTTCTACCTTTTAAACAACTTCCAGATATTGAAGAGCTAGATAATTATTGTGAATCCCCATCAAATACTGATCATTGAAGATGAAAAAGAGATCCGTCGCTTTGTCCGATTAGCTTTGGAGGGGGAAGGCTGGAAAGTTTTTGAGGCGGAAAACCGTCATCGGGGGTTAATTGAAGCGGGAACT
The DNA here is from genome assembly GCF_028477825.1 of Providencia sp. PROV267. Classification (NCBI taxonomy): domain Bacteria; kingdom Pseudomonadati; phylum Pseudomonadota; class Gammaproteobacteria; order Enterobacterales; family Morganellaceae; genus Providencia; species Providencia sp. PROV267. The sequence goes on from NZ_JAMPLX010000007.1 coordinate 382,242, forward strand.
CGCCAACCTGATCTGTTAATACTGGATCTTGGCTTACCGGATGGTGATGGCTTAGATCTGATCCGTGATCTGCGCCAATGGAGTAGTATCCCGATCATCGTTCTCTCCGCTCGCGAAGAGGAGTCACAGAAAGTCGCGGCATTAGATGCCGGAGCAGATGATTACCTGACTAAACCTTTTGGTGTTAGCGAATTACTTGCAAGGGTCAGAGTCGCTTTACGTCGCTTCGGTAAAGTCACTCAAGAAAACGCAATATTCCAATTTGGTGATGTCACAATTGATTTTATCAATCGTCTCGTCACCAAACAAAATGAAGAGTTACATCTCACCCCTATTGAATTTCGCTTGCTCAGTGAACTCGTAGCAAACAGTGGCAAAGTTCTAACGCAACGCCACCTATTATTACAAGTTTGGGGGCCTAATTATGTTGAACATAATCATTACTTACGTATTTATATGGGGCATTTACGCCAAAAACTGGAAAATGATCCCGCTCGCCCTATTCATTTATTAACGGAAACGGGGATTGGCTACCGATTTATGCCATAACCTCTTATTCTCAGATTATTTCCTCTAGCTGCTGTAAAGTGACTCGCTATAATCTTCCTTATATCAAATTAAGGAGAGCAAATTTTGCAATCAAACATGACTTATCTAGTCCGCCGTTTTTCTACTGTTTTCGTTTTATTATTAGGTCTGTTTGTGGCCACACAAGCACTGGCACTAAGCCCTGAAGAACGCACGCGCACAGAAGCACTGTTAACCGAACTAGGTAAACAGCAGAATTTAACCTTTACCCGTAATGGCTCTGAGCACAGTGCAACCGATGCGGAGTCTCATCTACGCTTAAAGTTAAGCAAAACACACAAACGCTTGAGCACCACTGAACAATTTATTGATAACGTCGCGTCCAAATCCTCTATCACAGGTGAAGAGTATCAGGTCAAAGACAGCGAAGGGAAAGTCACTTCCGCGAATCAATATTTACATCAATTACTAAAAGAAAAAGTGGATACCCAAAAGCCTTAGTCTTGGTGATATCGGCTATTCTCCCATAAAAAAAGCTTCAGTGGCTGAATATAGCCCTGAAGCTTTTTTATTATACCTAACGTGTGCATCGAGCCATAGGAAAACCCTATAGACTCGACACACACAAGGGGGCAATTATTGTTTCTCTATCTTCGCCCAAGTATCGCGCAAGCCTACCGTACGGTTAAACACCAGTTTATCTGCGCTGCTTAAACGGTTATCTGCACAGAAATAGCCTTCTCGTTCAAACTGATATGGCTTATCTGTTGCAGCTTCACGCAAGCTCGGCTCAACAAACCCGTGTCGAATAACCAATGATTCTGGGTTAATGACCGATAAGAAATCTTCTTCCGCCGCTGGGTTTGGTACGGTGAATAAACGGTCATATAAACGAATTTCAGCAGGTAGTGCGTGCGCTGCGCTAACCCAATGAATAACGCCTTTCACCTTACGACCATCGGCAGGGTCTTTATTTAGGGTTTGTGGATCATAGGTGCAGTAAATCGTTGTGATGTTCCCTTCTGCATCTTTTTCCACGCGCTCTGCTTTAATAATATAAGCATTACGTAGGCGAACTTCTTTACCTAACACTAAACGTTTGTATTGACGGTTAGCCTCTTCGCGAAAATCTGCGCGATCAATATATAACTCGTTGCTAAACGGCACTTCACGAGTTCCCATCTCAGGTTTATTTGGATGGTTAGGTGCGGTCAAGATCTCTTCGCCTTCTGGCATATTTTCAATGACTAGGCGTACAGGATCGATCACCGCCATCGCACGCGGCGCGTTTTCGTTAAGATCATCACGAATACATGATTCCAGCGACGCCATTTCCACGTTATTGTCTTGCTTAGTCACGCCAATACGCTGACAGAATTCGCGAATAGATGCAGCGGTGTAACCACGGCGACGCAAACCCGAAATTGTCGGCATACGCGGGTCATCCCAACCATCAACTAATTTATCTGTCACTAATTGGTTCAACTTACGCTTAGACATGACCGTATATTCAAGGTTTAAGCGTGAAAACTCATATTGACGTGGATGGCAGTCAATCGTGATGTTATCAAGCACCCAATCATATAAACGGCGGTTGTCTTGGAATTCCAATGTACACAGTGAATGTGTAATGCCTTCTAATGCATCGGAAATACAATGCGTGAAGTCATACATTGGGTAAATACACCATTTATTACCTGACTGATGGTGCTCTGCAAATTTAATACGATACAAAACGGGATCACGCATAACGATAAAAGGTGATGCCATATCGATTTTTGCACGTAAGCAAGCTTTACCTTCTTCAAAGCCACCCGCACGCATTTTTTCAAATAGCGCTAAGTTCTCTTCAATACTACGGTCACGATAAGGGCTATTTTTACCCGGCTCTTTTAGAGTGCCACGATATTCACGAATTTGCTCTGGGCTCAGTTCATCCACATACGCTAAGCCTTTGTTAATAAGCTCAATAGCGTATTGATATAGAATATCGAAATAATCAGAAGAGTAGTGAACCTTACCGCTCCATTGGAAACCTAGCCACTGAACGTCTTCTTGAATCGAGTTGACATATTCAACATCTTCTTTGACTGGGTTGGTGTCGTCAAAACGTAAGTTACACTGACCCTGATAATCCTGCGCTATACCAAAATTCAGGCAAATTGATTTTGCATGACCAATGTGTAAATAGCCATTCGGTTCAGGTGGGAAACGTGTATGCACCGAAGTGTGTTTCCCGCTCGCCAGATCTTCATCAATGATCTGACGGATAAAATTTGTTGGGCGAGTCTCTGCCTCATTCATTGTCATCATTCCTCAATGCCAAAAGCGCGTAATAGCAAAATATATTCTACCATAATCTGTCAAGAAACAACCGTTTGATCAACTATGTATTGATTAAACACATATTGCCTTGTATTTCGCACCTGAAACAATGATATTAAAGCAATACATTAGGTTAATAGCATAACACTTAACACAATAAGAAGGAGCAGTGGATAACTTTGAGCATGGCGCTTATCGCTCAAGTATGGCATCAATAAACTGGCAAAACGAATTCCTAGCCATGATGTCACAATCAGAATTAATGCCCCCTTGATATAAACCATCCCAATAAAGCCAGCACCTAATTGAACATGTTCCGTTAACGCAAAATAAAAGTAGGTCAACGTTCCTGTTATCGCCATCGGTAATGTTAGTGGGTTTGCAAGCGCAGCAGCTTGGATCATCGTCGCCCCACGACGTCGCATTAGTGGCACCGTCATCACACTCCCCCCCACACCGAGAAATGCAGCAACCGCCCCTATGACTAAACCAATAGGTATATCAGCAAAAACACCGCCGCCTGAAGGCGTTATGCCCTCAGTGTGTGTTTTCATAAACCCGGGTCTTATCAGGCAATCTAAAATCGTAATAACAAGATAGCCAATAAAGAGCCAACGGATCCATTCACTATCAACAGAGAGCGCAATAAAAGCCCCCAAAATACCGCCTAAAGAGATAGGAATAATAAACGGGCGAATAATGCTCCAATTTAAATGACCTTTCCGATAATGCGCCCTACTTGATAGTGAGGCAGAGAAAATCATCACGCAGGTTGAAGTTGCGACGGCAATTTGCATCGCAACTGCACTTGCTTCGCTCTCTGGCCCCCACACCAAGGTAATGAGTGCGTAGAGTAGAGGAACCGTAATAAAGCCCCCACCGAAACCAAAAAGTGCCGTCGTGATCCCAGAAATAAAACCAAAAAGACAAAGTAGTAGAGTCACCAATACATCTCCATTCAAGATAACGTTGTTATCTTATTGTGAAGAGCCGTGATTAACTTACGCATAACGGACAATGTGTTTTGAAATTTCGCCAAATTTAAGGGAATAAAAAAGGGAGGCTTACGCCTTAATGTTGATCAGTTAAGAACTAAATAATGGATTGAATGATCCTACAGTTCTGCAAAAATACGTAATCATCCGAAGATTACAGATTTTTTATGTTACTTAGCCAAGCTTTCGAGACTGTTCTGGCTTTCTCGCCAAAAGAATTTACAGCCCTTTCTGACCTCCTTTCCGCTGAACTCATTGACGAATGTCTCTTTTTCGTTCTCTTTCCATGGCTCAACTCGTTTTTCATCTCGATATTGTTTTACCGAGCAACCGACCTTACGTTGCACCAAGCGCCGTTGTTCAGGCTCGGCAACGGTTAGGGGAAGATGCCGTTCGCAAAGTGTTTGAAAAAACAAGCCAGCTCTGGCTTGATAAACTGCCATTATCACACTGGAACGGATTAACTTTGATGGCTGTCGATGGCACATTATGGCGGATACCAGATCCCCGCTATGGGTATCTGATGCTGCATGGTTTGCTCAGAGGTGAAGGCCGAGTCCAGAACCGTAAACGTACATATCGCCTCTACATCGAGGAAGGCTTGCAGGTCAGGACGAAGAAGCGCAAGAAGCTAACCCAGTCAAAGCAGCCCATGGAAGTACCAACGGCTCCCAATTAACGTTGGTCTATGGCCTTTGTTTCAGACCAACTCAGCAATGGTCGGTGCTTTCGGGTACTGAATGTCGTGGATGATTATTCGCGGGAAATGGTCGGTCAATTAGTCTCTGTGGCCATCAGTGGCAGGCAGGTCGCCAGATCCTTGGACCAATTGATGGAAGAACGAGGCAAACCCAACAAGGTTACCTGCGATAATGGGACCGAATTTACCAGCAAAGCGATGTTTTTTTGGAGCAAGGAAACCGGTATAACATTGGGCTTTATCCAGCCAGAAAACCCCACGCAAAACGCCTTTGTGGAAAGCCTGAATGGTAAATTCAGAAATAAATGTCTGAACCCGCATGGGTTCAGAACTTTAGACGAAGCCAGATACGAAATCGAGCTATGGCGTGAACACTACAACCATGTTCGCCCACATAGTTCACTGAACGATATGCCGCCTGTTGCGTATGCCAAGCAAGTCACTTCACAAGCTTATTCGCGGTTGGGATATATTTATCAAGAAGGAATTGGCGTAAAGCGTAACCTCGGAATATCAGGACAATATTTTATTCAGGCAAATGTAGCGAATACGCTTAATTCATTAAAAGGAAATAAATTTGACTGTGATATTTACAAAAATTGAGAATTCACAATAATTTGAATACTTCTAAATGTTTTTATGTGAGTCCAAAATCCTCAATGGTTTTAGATTCAGACTCACACTATTCACACTATGGCTTCGTTACATTGGTTTTCTGGTTTATATACATTTCCTTTTCTGAAAGAAAGATCAATACAATAAAATAAATGAATGAAATAACACCGATAACAATCGAAATCCAATTTAATCCAACTAGTGTATAAAAGTAATTAGATACTCTATTCAGTAAGAACATAATGAAACAGATAGCGATAGGATACCGATAGCCAATACTGCGCAATCGCTGGATTTCCAGTAATGAAAAAGTACAATAAGCGAGACCATAAATGATCAGAATAACCAAACCATAGGCAAATGAAATAGAAAACCCCAAATCCAAGTCAATACTTTTTGATAGGGCCTCATGAGTGTATCGATAATTAGCGCTTACAAATAAAGAATTAACCACCTTAATTGATAATGTCAATAAAATTGCAGTTAAAATATAATAACAAAAAAATGAAAGTGACTTTCTTTTAGTATATAAAAATGCGGTACCTATTTTTCCTTCAGTCATAACTTCCTTATAATATTGATTGAGTGTGAAATTTTAAAATTTAGGCCACCCAGTGAATATAAAATCATTACCAACATACAGTGGTGGCTCTGGAGGCGTATTTACTTCAGGTTCATCTGGCGGAAAATCCCCAGAGAGTGGTTCCATTAAACGAATATAAAAATAGTGATAATTTATTCCCTCTGCGCGCTGTATATCGTGGACAAACCAACTATAGAGCTCATTTGAAACAGGAACATATGATATCGGAAATGGCATATTATCATATCCCGCCGTGCCACAGTCGATATAGTATTGTGCCCGACGTTTAGCGGGCCAGTATATTTTATCAAAAATTTCAGGTGGAACAGGGCTAAGCTTTCGTGTTTTGACTTGCCATGCCATTTTTGCTACTTCAGATAACCACCCCCAATCTTTCTTCAATAACGCCATTTTTTCAGAAGCACCGAACGCAGCTTGTCTAGACTTAGCTGAAATATTAAAACCACCTTGATGTGAACCTGCGGATAATAATTCGGCTTTCTCTTGCTCCTCTAATTTTCGTAGCTCATTTTTATATTCATAATGCTTCTGGCCTAACCACGCAAAATAACTGTCGAGGTGAGCATTCAAGGCCGTAAATGTCAATTTTTTTAATGGAATGCCTGATTGATAATAATCTACCCACTCTGTTGCCTTTTTTCCTTCCACCTTTTGTTCATCTTGGAAATAAAGCCACGTATCAAAATCCATTTCGCGCAATGCATCGAGTTCAGGAAATGGAACTCCAGCATGAAATGCGGCTAAATGCATTTTATTTAAGGCGACTTTAGCGAGTTCTTCATTGGGCTTTTGTTCATTATTTCTTAATCCCCCGCCGATATCCTCACTGCAACCGGGTAATAGCTCTTCCTGATGATGTTCCCCACTTCTGCCCGTTAAATAGAGACAACGCCATTTGCGTTTTTCATGGGCAGCTACCAAATGTAAAGACTTTTTAACTATTGTAGGCAGCGGTGTCATATGGTCAATATATTTACGCCCTGCAACCATAGTAATTAATGAGTCAATAGCAACTTCCGTTACCTTATTACTTTTTGCCGGAAGTGTTAGTATATTTAATCCATAATCTAATCCGTTATCCTCACTTTCAGGCGTGTCACAAGAGCAATCGAATAGTCCCACAAAAGGAATGTCAACCCAAGCACCACCGTGAACGCCCCCGTAAAAATAGAGACCGGTATCATAATTTTTTTGGCAAATTTGGTTAACTAACACACCGATAAAGTATCGGGCTAGTGTCGCTCCCATATCAAAGCCAAACACAGAAACAGAGATCAAATTAAGGGGAATTTCTCCTTTTTGAGCTTCATTACACGCTCGGGAAAATCGCTCTTTTAAGTCATTAATTCACGTTTCTACCCCTGTTACAAAATTATAGGCAATAAATTCGTTATCTCTTAAAAATGGTGTTGCTTCAATACCTATTTTCGCAGCAGCATCAAATCCGGCCTCGGCAAACATTTTAACCTGACCTTTCGGAGACACTAATTCTTCAATTTTTTTAAAGCCATCTTTTCCTATCGCGTAATCAAACCCCGCCTCTAAGCTCGTATCTCTTATCGAGTCTTGAATATTACTTTGAAATTCATCATTAAGATTTGTATTAATATAATTTCGCTCACTGTTATTCACTTCATTATAAGGTGTACCAAGGCCTGATATGTAAAATTTCCAATAATCATTATTCACTGTAATTTCTTCTGCATTTTTATACGCATAAAATAATTTAGCAATATTACTTAATTTGCCATTGGGTTCATCTAAGTCTTTATTTCGGCCAACACCATCAAAAAACAAGCCTATGTGTAAAGTACGTGAGCAATTACCTAATTTACATTCTTGTGCTTGCTTTGCTTTGTTTGTTGCTGCAATGTTCGAATCAGTACTAGCTCGTTTATCATTATTCATTATGTGTACCCTCAATTTCTTTACTTGAGCTAAAAGGGTTATATGAAGATGAGTTTTTATTATTCCATTCTAGTTTAATTGTATTTTCTGGTAAAAAATGAACATGTAATGTATCGTCCCCTTCTTTACGCTCAGGTAATGGTACCTTAATTTGATAATTTTCAGAACGCATTCCTGCGTCATATTGTGAACCTTTGACACCTAATCGCCACTTTATTACAGCTATTTTTCCTTTTATTATTCCGCAGCATGTCATTGTACCTGAACCATAGGCATAGGGATTGTATTTATAAGCGGGTGCATTCCCCCCCATAATGTTATTTAAACTAAACCATGAAATGGGCCTGTTTTGCCAATTATGAGTAACTAAAGCGACCTCTTTATTATCTAATGCATCATTTGCACTTGACTTTGATGCAAACAAAACAGATAGCCCAATTAAAAATGCAAATAAATACAACTTGAACCTCAGTAGCCTTTCGTGATTTTGTTGAATCCATGTCATGTTTTTCTCCTATATTTAATTTTATTGCAATATGCTTGTTAGTTAAATCAATAATTTCATATTGAGCTAAATAATAAATATTTGCTTTTTCATTCAGTGAAAACCCTTACTCGCCCAGCTCCATCAAAAAATAAACCCCGTTCTGTCTTTTGTCCAAAACCATAAAGTCAGCGCAAACCCCATAAACAAGATAATCAATAACACCACTAACCAGCGACGCGTATTGGGACGTGGCACTTTTGCGGCAGCAGGCGGAATCGTATTGAGCCAAACAGGCATGTCAGCCTACCTTGGCGGGCGAAAAGGAGCTGATTAAGGTACAGCCACAACCGCATTTATGCCCCTGAAAAGCGACAGGGATACCGTTATCGAGGTAGTTAGGATTACCTTCAATGATGGTGGTCGGACCGTGTCTTTTTTTGGGCAAGAAACCTGATCGCCTTTACGTGCCACCCCAATGCCCCCGAATTTCATGGTATCAAAGCCTGTCAGCACGGTGCCACCGTGGGTGGTTTTATCGCCTTTACGAATAATTTGTTGCATGGTTTTAGTCCTTTAAGATTTCAGCTGGTTAATAGCCCGTTTCTTCAATAAGTAATAAGTGCGTTTGTATCTTCATTTCTTCAAATAAATAGGTTGATGACTCCATCTCTTTTTCCGCAACTATTTTAACTCTCTTATCAGTCATCCATTGATAATCAAAGGTTTCATCGCCTTTCGTTTTACTCTCGATTTAGATAGCTTAGATTTTTAGTGGGCAATTTATTTTTAAGTCTAGCATGTCGATAATCATCGAGGCTTATTAATGTGTTATAAGCTTGTGATAGGGTTTGGCTAGGAAAATAATAGGTATATTCTAAAGTACCGTCATATTCCTTTCCTTCGTCTAACTGTCGGCAATAGGATGAAAATGTTGCACTCTTTGATTGAAGTTGCTTTGTTTCAACATTATGATTACTGGCAAATGCTTGTAGTGGAAATTTAATATAAAAAGGATTTGGATAAATTTTATTAGTAAAAATTTTAATGGTAGCGCAATTACATTGTTCATGTTAGTTCTCTGGTTATAATAATTCGATTTATCGTTCCCCTTCAAAATAAATGAGTTAATGCATACAGCCTAACGCGCTTTCTTTATCACAATCAAGAATGTTGAATAATTCATCTAATTTATCGACCTTTATTTTATTGCAATCAAAATTATATTCTTTATTAACACTCAAGTCTGTCACTTGTAACCCGCTATTATATTGGCCATCTTCGTAATTTTTATATATTGCGTAACCCATATTGTTATTTGAGTAAGTAACCCTGTAATACTCAGTATTATACCTAGAATAATAATTATATGAGAAGCCCTTACTCTCCAATAATTTAGAAGACTGCTCAATAAAAATAGAATCGTTATTTTTCATTGTTAACTTTAAATTTTCACCAACTAACGCCAAGTTAATTGAGCCATTTTCAGTTGCACATTGAAAGAATATTTTATTATTTGAGAAAGCACTTAAAGGCAGCAACATCATAAGAAACATTTTTTTAAATTTCATGACTATTATCACTTAGTTTTCTACTAAGTCAGTAATATCAAAGCATAATCACCATTAAGTTTAATTGATAAAATGTTGTATTTTTTTATCATCACGGCATTGTTTGATTTTAAGCAGATCAAAAGAGTATATCTTTATAATTGTTTTTGATTTATTATCAACCTCTACAGATAAACAGGCACACCTGACACCATAGTTACCGTTAGTGTAAATTATTTCTGAAGGGTCAATAGAATTATCAATAATTTTTTCAATTCCTTCCGATTCACGCCCTCCTTGCTGAGATATACTCCACTCAGCATCACGATCGATAAGCCAAAGATTTCCTGGTGTAGGATTATCTAACCAGCCACAACGAATTTCTTGCCCATGTACAGAAAATTGTATAAATAGAAGGAGACATATAAAATAATTTTTTTTCATGCTAATAAGCCATTATTTAGTTTTTCCAAGTAATCCTCTGCAAAGCCTTTTATTTGATCTGCTTGATCTAATCCATTGATACACTTTCTTGCATTATAAAAATCAGTTTTAGACTCATTAATATAATCGGTTATTTTCTTACCTGTAAATTCACCATATTTAAAACCATCAATTAAAATAAACAATGAATACTCTGGATTTAATGCTAAATCTGGTTCATTAACCATGTCGACATTTAGTTTTTGTGAGTATTTCTCATAATTGTATTTCCATGTTATCTGTACATAACCTCTACCATAATATGGGTAATACCTGAATTTTTTCTTTCTATATTCATCACTAACCGTTCTTCCTCCGTAATTTCCTTCTCGTACAGGCTGAAATGCATCCCCCGTCTCTCTTTTTACAGTTGCTAAAATGTATGCTATTTGTGTGTTTAAAGAAATTCCCTGATTTTTACACTCACTAATAATTGCATGGATCGTGCCTTCTTTAGTTGAAAAATCATACTTTTTACTATGGAATGAATCCAAAAACACCAGCGGATGCATATGCCACACTTCAGGACCAATTTTTTCGTTAGTCACATCCTGCATCCAAACCATACTATCGAGAAACTCTTCGCTGTAAGAACGCCATAAGGGAGCCTCTTCACTCAGCATGTTTAGAAAATTTTGCCATACACTATCGTTTTTTTGTAATACCAATCACTAGGGTGTTTGACAATAGTTTTATTCACGATATGGGAAAACATGGGGTTATGGAAAGCGTGACGGTATTCTTCAGGATTGTAGTGCTCCGTTGCACTGCCTTTAATCTTATTGATTAAACGTTGATAATTATGGGCAATAATTCCTTTTTCAGGACGGGGTGACACTTTAGCTTCCGCCAAAATAGTATCAAATATCGCACTGATATAAGTGGCTTTGGGTTGAATGTACCCGTTTAAATAATCAAACGTTTTTGTTTCACTGGTTAAGGTCCTAAAGCCTATTTTCTCTAAATCATAACGCGACAGAAAAAGCGCATGTTGGGTAATATTTTGGTATTCCGCTTGTTTTGTTTCATCGGCTTGAATTTCTTCAACACGCTTTATCAGTGAGCCGATTTTATCTTTATCTGTGTCACTGATATCAATCTGTTTTGGAAAATACCCTAAATGCTCGGGTAAAAAATAGTATTTTTGCTGTTGTTTGTCCGTTTCGACTTTTATCCACTTTTGAATCTTCTTAAATTTTCAGATGCGACTCTATCCGCTTCACTATTTAATAAGATTATTGATTTTTCTAAATCGACCATTTAACTCACCACTTTATTTATATAAATTTTCTTTTAAAAAGATTCTACTGAGTCAATTTTCCAGCCATTTAAATCTTTCGATAAAGTAATGAAATATAGTGAGCTACAGTTTTTTTCACCTAAAATAAGCTTTAGCTTTGCTTTATCATTTGACACTTCGATATATTTTACATTTATATTTTCCAACCAGTCCTCACAGATGGCTTGGGCGTCAATATAATAGTCCCGATCTATATCACTTGCGTTTATTTCACGTCTTAATCGTAGTGTCACATAAGTATTGGTACTGAGCAAGTCAAACAACGGTGGAAACGTATTTTCGAGGTCGTCATGGACATAGGCAGGAATGGTCGCGAGATCATGCTCTAACGAAAAGGTTAATAAACTCCCCGCCAAACGGGTCAATTCAGCCCAAATGATTTCAGGGTGGCGCTGTGGATAGCTTTCATAATTCATGAGAACATTAGCATGGGAGTTTAAGGCGTTTAACAACCAAAATAAGGAAACATCAGCGACGGCAAAATCAGCTAAACGTTCATTGCTCTCACGGCGCATGGACATCAGTCGTTGGCAACGGGAGCGTATTTGGCGATTCAGCAAGGCTAATCGCTCTTATAATTCTCGGCTTGCTGAAAATTGCGTCATGGAGGGGAATAAATGTTCTATCTATTGCCCAGCCACCTTGACCATCACGAGTTAGGCGTGCAATAGGACACGTTTGCCACGCATCATTATTTTCATGCTGAAAACGGACAGCAATATTAAAACGGGCAACTGCCATGGATTCATCATCCTGACCAAACACATCCGGCACATTCACCCACTCTTCCTGATAACGAAGGGAACGTTCAGAAAAGCCCCCTTTTTTCTGAACATTGATGATCCCTTGTTGAAGGAGTGGCAAGGCCAGCACCAGCACCAGCACAATGCTGTCAGTTTGAGATAACGCGGTGGAATTTAACTCTCGGGGCTCTGGAGTGATATCACTGACTTGGGTATCTATTAACGCCCCATCCGGCAACCATGCCCTTAGTTGATGAACTTGTAAACGACCGGACGACAAAAATGACTCATCCAGTTCAACTTTTCACTCCCCAGTTAAAGGGAGAGAATAAACCGGAAACACCTTGGTTAGTGAAAGCCTCCCATTGCGCTTGCTGTTGAAATTGTTGCGGAGAGAGCAATGCGCCTTCATTCCATAATGGGCGGTAAATTTTCATTCGATGAGCCTTTTATTTAAGCAAAGGCAATTGGCATTATGATTCATTTTCCCGAAACAATTCGGCGGCGAGGTGATGTATTCACTCAAATTTGGAAAGTAAAGCATTTCTGATGTTTTGATACGCTACCGCCCTTAGCCGTCACCCAAGGCTCATAAGGTTAAAATACGCTAATACTGTCCTGACAAATCAATCCAAATTAATAAAAAATGGCACTTAAAAATAACCCGTGGCCCATCAAATGATGAATGCAATTGATGGACCGCTTGAATCCAAACGTCCATATCCTAAATATAGCGCTCAAATTATAGGAATTAAGGATTAAGTCAGCAATTATTTTTATCAATTTCTCTTATGTAGTCACAAATACGCATAGCGAGCATTATTCACTAGCCGAATTAGACATAAAATGTATTGTAAGGTAACAGAATGAAATAATCTGGAGTGAAGACGGACTTAAGAAGCCATGCTGGCGCATTCAAGGCTGTGTTGTATGTTATCAATTAGAAAGGTAACGTAAGGAAATTTAATGATTAATACCTATTTTATGTGTGAAAAATGTTTCTTTCCGGTTTGTCACTACGATGCTGACTGTCATGAGTAGTCTCATTGTCACGTGAAGAGCATAAGAATAGTTGGGATATTATTCTTATGCCAAATCAAGCCGCCAATTTGCAGTATGGTTTCGGCTATACTTTATTGTTATAGATAAATTAGTTGTTAATTATCCATAACTTAGTGATTTTATCTTGAATTAATGACCATAAGGCCACTTTGCGATGATGTTTTGCATGGAGCATTGAAAAATAGCTCAATGCTTCTGTTATCGATTCTTCTGTGTTTATTGCGATACTGTAATCAAAACTTTTCTTTAAATCCGAAATCGCATACGCATAATAGCGACTTTGCGCGGTGAGTATCGCCCCTTCAGTAAGGCAACGACGAAGTATAATGGCAACTCTTATATAGCCCTGAGTATATAAATAAAAAAGGGAGGCTTACGCCTCCCTTTGACTCTGTCAATAACTGATTAGCAAACCACTATTTTAGCACGTTGTAGATCACGGTTTCACCCGCGGTCACATTTCCGTTAGCTAAAATTTCAACACCAGCAAAATCATCGATATTGCTGATAATAACAGGGCTGATCATCGATTTAGCGTTAGCTTCTAGGAAAGCGATATCCAACTTCAGAATTGGTGTACCGGCTTTCACTTCACTACCTTCTTCCACTAAACGCGCACAACCTTCACCTTTTAGAGCAACAGTATCGATACCCATGTGAACAATTAACTCAACACCATTTTCTGTTTCTAAACAGAACGCATGGTTAGTTTCGAAAATTTTCACGACGGTTCCTGATGCTGGTGCAAGCACCTCATCACTGGTTGGTTTAATGGCAATACCATCGCCAACGATACGACTAGAAAAAGCTTCATCTGGCACATCATCAAGGGAGTACACTTCACCACTGACAGGTGCTACCAGTGAAAGAATTGTTTCACCTTTTGTTTTCACAGGCTCGGCTATCTTGGCTTTTTCAGTTTCTGTTGCTGAAGCAGAAGCTGCAATTGGGCCTTTCGCAATCACTTCTTTCATCGCCGATGCGACCAGTTCAGCACGTGTACCTACAATGACTTGCACGCTTTGTTTATTCAAACGAATAACCCCTGAGGCACCAAGGCGTTTAGCCATCGCATCATTAACAATACTGGAATCTTTCACATTCAAGCGAAGACGTGTAATACATGCGTCGATACCTGTAATATTGTCACTTCCGCCGACAGCTGCGACATATTGACGGGCTTCTTTCTGAATATCGCTATCTGTGCTATCAGCTGAGCTCAAGTTTTCATCATAACCGTCAATTGTTTCATCACCTGCACTCACTTCACGACCTGGCGTTAACAGTTTGAACTTGGTGATCATAAAACGGAAAACAACATAGTAAATACAGAAGAAAACGAGACCTTGAACAACCAACATCCACCATTGCAGCGCAAGAGGGTTACGTGATTGCAGTAACATATCCACTAAACCTGCACTAAAGCCGAATCCTGAGATCCACTCCATTGTGGCAGAGATATAGATAGAAATACCGGTTAATAAGGCGTGGATCACATACAGTACAGGCGCCACAAACATGAATGAGAATTCAAGTGGCTCTGTAATACCTGTAAAGAAGGCAGCAAAAGCACCCGCAAGCATAATACCTGCAACTTTGGCTTTATTTTCAGGACGAGCGCAATGGTAGATAGCCAAAGCAGCGCCTGGTAGACCAAACATCATAATAGGGAAGAAACCAGCTTGATAACGTCCTGTGATGCCTGGCGTCGCTAAACCTTCTTCAATTGACTTCGCGCCACCGAGGAAGTTAGGAATATCGTTAATACCTGCAACGTCAAACCAGAATACAGAGTTCAAGGCATGGTGCAGACCAACTGGGATTAATAAACGGTTAAAGAAGGCATAGATACCTGCGCCCACTGAACCTAAATCTTTGATACTTTCACCGAATGAGACTAATGCATTATAAACGACTGGCCATACGTACATTAGAATGAAAGCAAGGATAATCATTAAGAAAGAAGTCAGGATTGGAACCAGACGACGTCCACTAAAGAATGATAACGCTTTAGGTAATTCCACCCCGCTATAACGGTTATACAGCTCAGCCGAGAGCACACCGACCAGAATACCCACAAACTGGTTATTAATCTTATTGAAGGCAGCAGGAACGTTTTCAAGCGGAACATTCATAATCATGGAGTAAGAAGCTGGTGAACACAGCGTTGTCACCACTAAGAACCCCACAAACCCTGTCAGCGCCGCTGCACCATCTTTATCTTTCGACATACCATAGGCAATACCAATGGCAAACAGCACAGACATATTATCAATAATAGCTGCGCCTGATTTAATAAGTAACGCTGCGATTGCACTATTGGCGCCCCACCCATCTGGGTCAATCCAATATCCAATCCCCATAAGGATTGCGGCGGCTGGCAGTACAGCCACAGGCACCATCAATGCCCTGCCGATCCGCTGTAAGTAGCTAAGAATATTCACGAACTCCCCCTTTAAAGCCCTATTATTGCCCCATTCACAGGATCTTATTGTTCATACACCATAATAATAATTTAGGTGTCTGAGTGTAGCAATTTCATAGTCTAGATGAATTTTTTCGCGATACAAAATAAATAGGTTCGATTTGTGATAAATGTCAATGATAATTTTCATTATCCACCTAAATTAGTGGCTATTATTGAAAACTTATTTTATGATTAAAAATAACTTATCTACTGGATTTAGCTGTATAGCTAATAGAGAATCGATACTCCCTGAAATTTCCTATAGTTAGTTAATAAAAAGTCAGGGGCATAGCAACTCAAAATAGCAAAGTTACATGCTGGCGATTGAGTACAATCGCTGATTTGCAACAAATGTCATGTAACTTAAGCCATAAAGAGTATGGCGTTCTTTCAGATTTCATAGAATTAACAGACTGTTACTAGAGGTAAAGTATCATGAGGCTTCTCCCACTAAAAACTGCTCACGACGTTGGGATTTGGTCTGCACAATATATTGCAGATAAAATCAACGCTTTTAACCCAACAGCCGAGCGCCCTTTTGTTTTAGGTTTGCCGACCGGTGGAACTCCGCTTGCGACATACAAAGCGCTTATCGCGTTGTATCAAGCAGGCAAAGTGAGCTTTAAACATGTTGTAACGTTCAACATGGACGAATATGTGGGTATCCCAGAAGATCATCCGCAAAGTTACCATACTTTTATGCATGAAAACTTCTTTAACCATATTGATATTCAAAAAGAAAATATCAATTTGCTAAATGGTAACGCATCGGATGTGGATGCTGAATGCCAACGCTACGAAGATAAAATTAAGTCTTATGGCAAAATTAATCTATTTATGGGTGGTGTCGGTAATGATGGTCATATTGCCTTTAATGAACCCGGCTCATCATTACGCTCTCGTACTCGTATCAAAACATTAACCCCCGAGACGCGCATCGCTAACTCACGTTTCTTTGATAATGATGTCAATCAAGTACCGAAGTTTGCCCTTACTGTAGGTGTCGCAACATTAATGGATGCGGAAGAGCTGATGGTATTGGCAACGGGTGCCAACAAAGCCAACGCCGTTCAAGCTGCGGTTGAAGGTTCAGTCAATCATTTATGGACTATCAGTTGTGTGCAAATGCACCAAAAAGCATTGATCGTCTGTGATGAACCCGCAACGCTTGAGCTAAAAGTAAAAACACTCAAATATTTTACGCAGCTAGAATCTGACATTATCGAAAAATTTAACTCATAATCATTCGATCACCCGACCTGTGGAAGCAGGTCGGTGACCCGATGTTTTATCTCTCCAGAAGTCAGGAGCCAAATACCATGTACGCATTAACCCATTGTATTATTTATACAGGTCATGAAAGATTAGATAACCATGCTGTCATCATAGATGGTGCTCTTATTAAAGATATCTGCCCATTAGATGAACTTCCCTCTGATATCGAGCAGCACGATTTACAAGGTGCTATTCTTTCTCCCGGCTTTATTGATTTACAAGTCAATGGCTGTGGTGGCGTCCAATTCAATGATAACAAAGAAAATGTGACATTGAAGCATCTGGAGATAATGCAAAAAGCCAATGAGCGTTCTGGGTGCACAAGTTTTCTACCAACCTTAATTACCTGTTCCGATGAACTGATGAAGCATGGTGTAGAAGTGATGACGGAGTACTTAAAAACACATCGTCATCAAGCGCTCGGCCTACACTTAGAAGGCCCTTATATCAACATCGTGAAAAAAGGCACGCATAATCCTGAATTCATTCGTCAGCCTTCTGCGCAAATGATTGATTATTTAGCCGCTCATGCAGATGCGATTACCAAGGTCACCTTAGCACCGGAAATCGTGGGTGAGTCTTATATTCGCCAATTGACCAATGCTGGCATTATCGTTTCTGCGGGCCATTCAAATTCAACTTACGAAGAAGCGCGCCTCGGCTTTAAAGCGGGTATCCGTTTCTCAACCCATCTCTTTAATGCCATGCCATATATTTCAGGTCGCGGACCTGGTTTAGTAGGGGCAATTTATGATACTCCAGAAGTGTACGCTGGCATTATCGCAGATGGTCTTCATGTACAATGGGCAAATATTCGTAACAGTAAACGGTTGAAAGGTGATAAATTAGTTTTAGTTACGGACGCTACCGCGCCTGCTGGTATTGATCCTCAAACTGGTGAAATGGATCATTTTATCTTTGCAGGCAAAACCATATACTACCGGAATGGATTATGTGTTGATGAGAACGGAACCCTCAGTGGATCGTCACTAACCATGATTGAAGCAGTTAAAAATACGGTAGAACATGTCGGTATCGCATTAGATGAAACATTAAGAATGGCAACACTTTACCCCGCTAGAGCGATTGGCGTCGAATCCCACTTAGGGTCTATCGCGCCGGGTAAAGTTGCGAACTTAACTGCGTTTAACCACGACTTCCAAATCCTTTCAACCTATGTCAACGGAGAGGAAGTCTACAAAAAATGAGTATATAGCTGATGAACCATAGTCACTCGCTAAAGCAAATTGGTAATATTGATCTGGTAAAACAACTCAACGGTGCCGTGGTATATAGCCTCATTGACCAACATGGTCCTATATCTCGCATCCAAATTGCAGAGCAGAGCCAACTTGCCCCCGCAAGTGTCACTAAAATTACTCGTCAGCTACTCGAGCGCGGCCTCATTAAAGAAGTCGACCAGCAAGCCTCTACAGGGGGGCGACGTGCCATATCTATCGTATCAGAGCATAAAAACTTTCATACGATAGGTGTGCGCTTAGGTCGTTATGATGCCACTATCGCCCTTTATGATTTAAGCGGCAAGCTACTTGTCGATGCCCACTATCCAATCTCAGCGCCTTCTCAGCAAGCAGTAGAGCAAAAACTGATTGAAGCGATAGAAGACTTTATTGCGCTCAATCAACGCCGTCTTAAAGAGCTTATAGCCATCTCAGTCATTTTACCCGGCCTCGTTAGCCCACACAGCGGCATTGTTCACTATATGCCACACATTAAAGTGGATAACTGGCACCTTATTGATAATTTGCAGGCTCATTTCAAAATTACCTGCTATGTTGGGCACGACATCCGTAGCCTTGCCTTAGCAGAAAGCTACTTTGGAGCCACAAAAGATTGCAAAGACTCGCTACTTGTTCGGATCCACCGCGGTGCAGGTGCTGGACTGGTCATTGATAATGAAATCTTACTAAATCACCGTGGTAACCTCGGTGAAATCGGTCATATCCAAGTGGACCCTCTAGGTGATTTGTGCCATTGCGGTAATTTTGGTTGCCTCGAAACTATCGCCTCAAATCAAGCTATTGAAAACCGTGTTCAACAGCGCCTAGAACAAGGTTTTACTAGCTCACTCACACTAGAACGTTGCTCTATACAGCATATCTGCCAAGCTGCAAATAAAAATGACCCTCTGGCGACAGAGGTGATACAGCATGTCGGCCGCCAAATCGGTAAAGCCATTGCTATCGCAATCAACCTGTTTAACCCTGAAAAGGTGGTTATTGCAGGTGATATTACGGAAGCCGAGCAAGTCCTACTGCCAGCTATCCAAAGTTGTATCGATACCCAAACACTCAAAGAGTTCCGTGAAAACTTACCGGTAGTTACCTCACAATTAGTGCATACCTCGGCAATCGGCGCCTTCGCCTTAACAAAACGCGCTATGCTCAATGGGGAATTGCTCCAAAAACTCCTTGATAACTGATCTCACAATCCCACCAGCAAAAACCAGAAACTGTTGCTCCATTTCTGGTTTTTGCTCTGGATTAGATTCTTTTTCCTTAACGCCAAAAACAGGCAAATCGTGCGTTGATAGATCTTTTGGATCACCATTTCACTGTTAGTTTGGCATCCCAACATATTAAGATGGATACAATTACTCTCATGTGACATGTCACAGTTTTTTCGATGAATGACTTGTTTTTTGCTGTCTTTATCGACAAAATGATTATTCATCAAACAAACGGACGCATTTTCACAAAAATAGTGAAAAAAGCAGTTGACTGTCTTAGCTGTAATTAGCATAATGCGCCCCGCAACGCCGATGAAGGTAATGCAAAAAAGATGGCTATGTAGCTCAGCTGGTTAGAGCACAACACTCATAATGTTGGGGTCACAGGTTCGAATCCCGTCATAGCCACCATGTTTGCGGGAGTGGCGAAATTGGTAGACGCACCAGATTTAGGTTCTGGCGCCGCAAGGTGTGCGAGTTCAAGTCTCGCCTCCCGCACCATCCCTAACTAGGGATAAAAAATCTGATATATTGGGGTATCGCCAAGCGGTAAGGCACCAGGTTTTGATCCTGGCATTCCCAGGTTCGAATCCTGGTACCCCAGCCATCTCTCCCCCTACTCCACTTCAAAGTAAAATTTTCACCTAATATACCTTTGGGCTATCCCTTATACTTTCTCAAAAGAGACAACTTCATTTATCACTCAAGCTCAGTTAAAGGTTTGCATCATCTATTTTTCTGAGCCTTAAGTAGACCAATGTACAGCCATTTCAAGATACTATTTTCGTTCCGTATACCCACTTAGTGTTCGTCAGCGGCAAAACGATGAACAGCACCTATCGTATAGATGACCTTGAGATATTCTCAGAGAAACAAAAATCATCAGACAGTGTATCCATTACAGTGTCATCCCTGTAACCAAATCTTATTGCCTGATTTATTCTCCTGTTCATCTAGCTCAATAAACAGGTTTCAAACCTACCATAAACACATCGTAGTGTTTTAAGCGGCATAGTGCTTTGCTTGAGGATAGAGGCTATTTGATGCTCCAAGAAAGCCCATTAGCCCATCGACACGAGCAATAAGGAGATCGCTTACCCCGAGAATTTGCCGTTTAATCACCACAGAAAGCCATAAATTACCACTCCACTTTCATAGAGGTAGAGCTGCTTATCTTTTAAATTTGAAACGAGAGCAATTTAAGCAGCCTTCTTCACATCGCCGACGTCTTCTTTCACTTTATATAGGATGGGGCGTATAAAGCGTTTCTTGTGGCTTCTGTTGCCACTGCTTTGGCGCACGCGGATAGTCGCGGCTGAGTCGCTTATTCTTAGAGCAAAAAGATGCTTAATTTTGTTTGATAGCCCTCAGCGCTTATTGGCTAGCTAAGCTAACTAGGGAGCCATTGATTCACCAGACTATTAGGTACAATAGTTTTGACTTACTCTAACGCCTTTTGCTGTATATCAAACACCAGAGAGAAATCATCTAACAGCAAAACCCTGTAGCCATTCCCTTTGGTATGTCAGCATTTTTCGCAGAAAACAAAAATATCTATATTTTATCCGCATACCTATCAGGTAATAACAAGGTAGCATTATTGACACGTTTTAATGAGAAATCATTGACTCATTACAAAATTGTTTCTCCCGTGATATCTCACGACCTTTGATTTATCTTAATAATTTTCCGTTAAGAATTAACACTGATGATATTAATACTTAGTTCGTTGGGCTAGCTCAAAACTGAGTTAGCCCAATTAACATTTCTATTAAAAATTTATTATTTTGTTATTAATGAATTATAATCCTTTATCAAGGATTCATAGTTTATAAAAATCGTATCAATATCATTCGACACATTCTTGCCTTCCTTAGCTTTTTTCTCTAATACTTTTAATTCGATAACAATTTGTTGATATTTTCTTAAATATTCTTTAACTGCATAATCTGAGCTTTTTATGTTTTCTTTATTGAGTAACACTTCATTGCCGAATAATTTTTCTAACTCGACTGACTCAGCTTCAATTTTAGCAATTTCATCAGAAAGTACTTTCAAATCAATTTTCTCTGGCTCCATTGACTCAATAGTATTAGACAGTAGATCCAATGAGTTCATAATTTGAAAACGAATAATTAAGCCTTTTTCCTTCACTAATTTAAGCTCTTCAACATGCATATCTTGATAATAATTTTCATATGCATTTTCTAATTTTTCTTTTTCATCAATAAGTTTGATGTAGGCTTTTTTAGCATCGTCGTATAACACTTGCATTTGCGCATAATCATCTAAACGATATGTTTTTTTGATAATGGCATAATCACCTAATTTTATCATTTTTTCATATAAATCAACATAACTTTTACCATAAGCAATACCTGCAGCGTCTAATTCAGGGATCTCTGGGGAAAGCGTCGCCATATAATCAAATGCTTCTTTGATATTATTTAGTTCTGAATTATTGAAATGCATTGAAAAAGTAATGTCCAATGACAGTAAGCTTCCACTTATTTCTGCCCTATTTTTTAGATCCGTTTTGTTATCAATTGCTTTAAAAGCCGGAAGGTTAAGTGTCATATTTTTATCAGAACTGAATGAATCTAATACACTTTTTGTATTATTTAAAATATTAGGATTTAAACCACCTGATATCACTGATGTTTTTTTCCTTATTATATTGCCAAATTCCTCCTCAATGGCATATGTCCATAAATTACCTTTTTCAATCTTTTGGGCCAATTTAGCTTCATTGAAGTTAGTGTTTTTCTGTTTTGACTCAGATTGTTCTGCTTTATTTTTCTGAGATGGAGTGGTATTTGAGCTTTCATTAGAATCATTACACCCCGTAACTGATATTAATAAAAGGCTTAATATCGAAACTAATATTTTCTTTTTCATAATCCCTCTGCATATTATTAGTTTTTTACTTCCAAGTAATTATCATAACTCTTTTTTACGAGTAAAAAAACAATGAGCTTAACACTATCCTTCACACTCCTATTTTTTAATAACAAAGAAGATTAACATTTACGGTATTACATTTGACAATATTTCACAGTAATACATTAAAGATAAAAAAGAGCCGATCAGTATTCTCAATTTTTCAGTAACTATTTGAATGGCTTGTGCCGAAAATAAAAGAAGTGTGTGCTCGTAGTCAATTTTATTCAATATCTTAGTTTGGTGCTTTCTCACTTGTTGAGACTCGAAAGCAGCCTTATGTCACATGAGGTCTTTACTCCAACATTCCCCATATGAGCTTCACTAGGCTTGTTATTCGAGGGGTTCCGCAGATAATGTGGCGTCATTGCGTTATTTAATCAATGAAGTCAAAATACTATCCTCTTAAAATACTTTTAGGATTTTACCGAAAATGAAAGATTGTGCCATGCATCATTCCTTTTTAATGTGTTTACTGAAATGACACAAAATATCTATCACACCTGAAAAAAGTATATTATAAAAGATATTTCAAATTGCTCGAACGGTATGCCCGAGCAGCTCTACAACTTCTTAGTGATACCAATCCAGTTTCGCGCATAGGTAAACGAACAAGTAGAAGAGAAAAACGAATATTACAATCTGGAAAAGTGCAATTAACTTTTATTTTACTCTCATTCTAATTAGCACTTTTCTCATTTTCATGTTTTCAATAAGAGATGTGAATTATGCCGTTAAATCGGGCTTATTACGCGATTAAGATAGCAGCCATTGCAAAACAACTGCGTCATGCTGGATTAATTAACCATACACTGAATTTGCCCATTATTTACCTACCAGGTATTTTAGGAAGTCAGTTATACGATAGGCAAAAAAAAACCTTAATTTGGGGAGACTATCGTAGCTTAATTCGACAGAATCATTATCAATATACGGACTCCGCTGCTCATATTGGTGTCCAACAACTACACAGCTTCTCAGTTATTCCTGGTTTAATCGAGAATTTAATCACCGCACCGTTAAAGCAGCTCTTAGAAAAAGCATTAGGCTATCGCGATGGTATTGACCTATTTTTCCTTGCATATGATTGGCGCGCAGATCACCGCCATTTAGCCGCTCAACTTGACGCCAAAATCCATCAAGTAAAACAACGTTATGGGGAGCAGCAAAAAATATTACTGATTGCTCATTCATCATCAAACTGTGCGATCCGCTACTATCTACAACAATCGGCAACACAAAAAAATCGCGACAGTATTGCTAAATGGTATGCTTTTGGTCCTCCTTGGGTTGGAACATTTCAATCTTTAGCCTTGATTCAATCGGGGTATTACCCAGCAGGGAAACTCTTTCATGGGTTTTCTGCTGATGATATTGCCAGTTGCCCTAGTGCCTACCAGCTGCTTCCTAGCTCTCCTCAAGTCATAGATAAAAAAGGTAATCTAGTCGAAGAATTTGATATTTATGATGAAGAATGCTGGAAAAGCTTCTCTCTCGGCCCTTATCGCTCACCCACAGCCAATATCTCTGCCTCCACGGAACACCTACGTGAAGAGCTAGCAAATAACCTAATGAGTGCAAAAGCCTTTAGTCAATGTGTGTCTGTACGCCATGCCGCCGAACAGTCAGTTTCTCAAACCTGGTTTTTGAGTGATAACCATCAAACAGTCAAATGCGCCGTCTATGACCAAGGGCAACTATTTTTGAACGCAAAAGCGATACAAAAGCACTACCCTAATTTAGTTGAACAGGCGCTCACCAAAGGCGATGACCACCTTCCGATCGATGGTTTACTTAAAGGATGGGAGCACCCCATTTTATGTGAAACAGAAACACCGCCATTAGGTGAAAATTATGTGTTTATTAATCAAGCTCGTACTCACCGAGGATTAGTTGGACATATTCCTAATTTACGCACGCTCGCTTTTGATATTGCGACATTAAATCAAAAAGCGTGCTGATTAAGATGGCTTTCCGTTCGGACTTATCTCAAATATGTATTAAGTGAGCTCATATATAACTTTATCCGTAGATAAACATACATAATGATAAACAGCTAAACACTTATGATGTCGCAATTTAATGTGACACTGGCAAGATTGATTATTCGAATTTTATGTGTGTTTTTCAGGTATACACAAAGGTAAAAAAGTCTCATGGGTCAAAATAAAGAAGTACCTTTAGTTCTTGCAGGGAAGCCATTGCCCCTTTATTACCGCATAGTTTCATCAACTATTCGTCGCATATACTACCCAAATTGTTCCCTTGTCGGTCATGTGCCACTACAGCAAACTAATAAACCAACTCTCTTTTTGTGTAGTCATCGCAACAGTGCCTTTGATGGCTATTTAACCCTAAAAGTCTCTCCACTGGGGCAAGCACTCGCATCCATCCAACTGCTCAATAGCTTTATCATGCGCCTTTATTTCACGGGTATTCCCGTCGTACGCAAAAAAGATAAAGAACGCTTAGGGATCAGTGCAAGCAGCTTCGAAAACCCGGTTGATGCAGGTGTTGAGCATCTCAAAGCAGGAGGCTCACTGTTTCTCTTCCCAGAGGGAAGTAGTGAATGGGGCCACAGACCATTGCCTTATCAACGTGGTGCAGCACGGATCATTCGCACTTTACTCTCTCAACAGATTGAATTTAATATCGTGCCATTAGGGCTGTTTTATGCCATGCCCGACCGCTTTGCGAGTCATGCCGAAATCTATGTTGGCAAACCAATCCAGATTACTGCCCAAGAAAATGAAGAGTCCGATCGCGAATGGGAAAAACGCATCCATACTCAAATCTCACAATCTCTGGATGATGTTTCCGTTAATTGCCCTAATGAAGAAACCTTTAAACACGCTGAACAGTATGCTAGCCACGCTTTCATGCAAGGCGATTCCTATGCAGAGGCATTTTTACGTTACCAACACAACCCAACACCCCAATTACTTCCCGACGCTCGCCCCTCAACTCACAGTACAACTTGGCGTTGGCTTGGCTTCTTTTTAATGTTTATCTTTATTCCTATTTTACTGGCCTCTCGGTTTGCAGCGACTTATGCCGATGCACGTAACACCATCACTTTTTTTAAAATATTAGGAGGAGGATTAGCCAGTTTAGTTTGGTTACCCTTACTTGCTTGTTTTACCTTCATCTGGCCTACGGTACTTATTCCGAGTTTTATCAGTGCCTTTATTGGTTATAAAATTATTCAATACAAAGGCTCTGCTCCATGCTAAAAACACACTATCTACATTTATTTAATCGGCTATTTGCCATTCAATTATTTATTATCTGGCTTTTAGGGTGCATTGGGGTTTTTGGCTCAGATCTGACAGAGACTCTTTGGCCATCGGTACTCACTGGCGGCATCTTTTGGATCCTATTAGTCGCCTGTAGCAAACTTCCCAAATGGCAATCCCCGCGTTTCTATTGGGTAGGTTTATTACAACTTATCGCTTGCTGGTCCATCTTCCCACTGTTTAAAGCCATTCGAATTCATTTTTATTCATGGAGCGCGGATCATCTCTTATACACCATAGACAGTTATCTTTGGCTTAATAAAAGCCTTCCAGAGCATATGATCGCTCTTCAAGCCCCATGGTTCAGTGAGTTAATTGCTTTTTGTTATTTCAGCTTTTACTTTTTAGTTATTGGTAGTGCTCTATTTTTCTTTTTACAACGCAAAAAAAACACCTCTGAGCATTACTTTTTGGGCTTAATGTTGATGTATTTTTTTGGATTTATTGGCTATTTCATTTTGCCTGCTGTCGGGCCATACGGTGCTTTCCCAACATTATTTACTTACCCTGTCCACAATGGTGCAATGACCCTTTTTCTGACGGGTATGGTGGAAAAAGGGATCACTGGAATGGATGTTTTCCCAAGCTTACACACAGGGATCACCCTGTATATCGTTGGTTTTTTATTCAAAACAGGCTACCGAAAAATCGCATGGTGCCTAACCCCTTTAGCAGCAGGTCTCATTGTTGCAACGGTTTATCTTCACTACCACTACGGTATCGACGTCATTGTTGGTGCTTTGTTGGCATTACTTGTACTGCATTTCCTATTTAAGAAAAAGAAGGTGGAAAATGGAACTCATCTATAGTCTAAATGATACTCAAGCGGCAGATATTGCTATCAGTGGTGGTAAAGGGGCTAGTTTGGCAAAAACAATCCAAGCCCTCCCTGTTCCTGACGGCTTAATCCTCTCTTGCGAAGCCTACAAGCAATTCATTTCCCCTTTATTTGGACAAATTAGTTCACTCCTTGCTCAACACCCTGACAATGAACAAAATGCCAGCGAATCTATCCGACAACTCATACTCTCGGCGCCATTGCCTGATAGCCTGACCACCCTGTTATCAACCCGCTTACATGATAGTCAATTAACTCATGTTCCTCTGGCTGTGCGCTCTTCAGGGACACTAGAGGATATGCCAGGAGCCGCATTTGCAGGCCAACACGATACTATTTTAGGCGTACGCGATCTCCCGTCGCTTCATGATGCGATCCGCCAATGCTATGCTTCCCTTTGGCATACCCATGTCATGCTTTATCG
The DNA here is from genome assembly GCF_028477825.1 of Providencia sp. PROV267. Taxonomy (NCBI): domain Bacteria; kingdom Pseudomonadati; phylum Pseudomonadota; class Gammaproteobacteria; order Enterobacterales; family Morganellaceae; genus Providencia; species Providencia sp. PROV267. The sequence goes on from NZ_JAMPLX010000007.1 coordinate 409,249, forward strand.
ACAACATTTACAGTTACCCCATCAACATGCCGCGATGGCGGTTGTATTACAGCGTATGGTAGACGTACGTGAAAATGAAGCCGCCGGGGTTGCCTTCTCAATTGATCCTGTACGGGGTAATTTATCATCTGTACTGATTAACGCTGCCTTTGGATTAGGAGAAACCGTTGTTGGTGGTGAAGAGCCTATTGATGAATACCAAGTTGATCGCGATTCCTTGCAAATCGTTCACCAAGAAATCGCCGAGAAGCAGCGTGCAATTGTTATGACTGATAAGGGAACGGACATACTCCCTTTAGTGAGCCCTGCCAAAAATCAAACAACACTAACTTCTGAACAGTGCCAAGCAGTCGCCGAGCTCGCCATTCGTGCAGAGCAATATTTTCAGTTCCCTCAAGATATTGAGTGGGCATTTCATGACCAACAATTATGGTTATTACAATCACGTAATGTGACTCAAATTGCCCCAATTTGGACACGCGACGAGTCGGCAGAACGTTTCCCTAATCCAATCACACCTTTGACATGGGATATGTGTGAAGCGGGTTTCCATGCCTCTTTGAACTACAGTTTAAATTTAATGGGGCTACCTTCCTTTAATGGTAAATGGTTCACGATGAAAGATTATTATATTTATGGTAACCAAAACGCCGTTGCGCTTTACCATAACCGTCTTCCTACATCAATGATGAATGATTTACCCACTCTCTTATCTTCATTGCCTGAAATTGCCCGCAAATTTGCATGGGTACAAGAGCTACCTATTACTTGGATGCGAGACCTCGACCGATATTTGATTGGAATTGGCGCCCTTAACCAAGAGCCTCTCCAAGAGAAAAAATTGAGTGAACTGTGGGATTACATACAAAGGATCAATAAATTAGGCTCTGATTACTTTTTACCGAACATTGCGATTTCACTTACTCAACGCTCATTATACGCAGCCTTAATCGCCTTACTGAAAATGCTTTATCAAGGGGATGAACAGTTAGCTCATAAGACACTTGATAGTCTAATTGCAATGTCAGAGACCAAAACAGGGCAAGTGAATAACGAATTATGGAGCTTATCACGCCTTGTTCGCCATGATGCGAAATTATTTGCGCTATTAAAAGCTATCGATGCAGGTTCAATTATGGATACATTGAAGCAAGCGCATCCCGACTTTTTCACTGAATTTACCGCATTTTTAACTAACCATGGTCATCGTGAAATGGACTTTGATGCCTACCACCCTACATGGCTAGATGCCCCTCATATTGTTCTTACACAAATAAGCGCAATGGCGGATTTAGAAAATGATGGACAAACCAGCGATGCGTTAAGTAAAAAAATTGCTCAGTCAAAAACCGAATTTGAGATCATTTCGCAAACGCCAGAAGAGTTGCGTTATTTTATGCAAGAGTTAATTAGGTTGGCACGGGTATACACTGCATTAGATGATTTAGAGCATTACCAAACCACTCGCCTGGCTTTACCTATGCGCCGGGGCTTACATGCCCTAGGTGAGCGCTTGGTGATCCGCGGTGTCATTGATCAAGCCTCGGATATCTATTTTGCGAAAGAACAGCAGTTAGCAGACGCTATTAACGCTGAAACTACTCAAGCATTTAGCGAATTACGCCAACATATAAGCAGCAACAAAGCAGGCTATGAACAGGCTAGAAGTACAACACCACAATGGGTTTATGGCGAAATATCAGAAGAAACCGAAGACGATGGGTCATCCCTAAAAGGGTTAGCTGGCAGCGCTGGCACCGTTGAAGGTGAAGTCTTTTTAGTTCATGGGCCTGAAGATTTTGCCCAATTCCCTCAAGGCGCGATTTTGGTTGCTCGTACCACTAATCCTGCATGGACAGCACTTTTTTATCGAGCAAGTGGCGTTATCACCGAAAGTGGTGGCCCGCTTTCTCACGGCGCAGTAACCGCTCGCGAATTAGGATTACCGGCGGTTATGGGTATCCGTCGTGTGATGAATACGCTTAAAAATGGTCAGCGTGTTAAAGTCGACGGTCAAAAAGGTATTGTTGAGCTGCTATAATCACGTATTCAATTCACTGGATAAGCTATGTTTATGATGACCTTATAGACGATGGCTTTATTCAGTGAATTGAACTTTTTGTTATAACTAATAACTACAAAGAATAACGAGCCGAATGGCCTAAATGGATATCTTTTCTCTTTTCCGCTTATCAGTACAGAAAAGTATCTCAAGATTAGGCTACGCCTGCTCTGGACGCTTGCTATTCCCTGTTTGACCTCTTTGTATCATCTCATCTTACTTCTCTATTTTTGACTTTCGAATAGTTATCTACACTTATCATTTAGCTTCGAAAAGTAACACTTAGTTAATTTTATTTACCTTTAGATAACTTCATTATCGAATATGTGACTTTAATCATTTTATCGTAACTAATAATAGTGATAATCTCCGCGTGAATTTTGGTTAGACTCGGTTAATGGCGTCAGGAGCACTCTGCCTTCTGCCATGACTCAAATTTCATCCAACCTATCATTCCCAAAATAAAAACGTTCTCAAATCCTAATAATTATAATTTGCAGTGATGCAATATTTTACAGAGAAGATTTATGCAAAACATTATAAAACAACCACTCTATAAGATCCTTTATGTCCAAGTTATTGTTGCCATTTTATTTGGTATCGCACTTGGTCACTTTTTCCCTGATATTGGAGAATCCTTAAAACCACTCGGTGATGCTTTCATTAAAATTGTTAAGATGATCATCGCACCTGTTATTTTCTTAACCGTTGTTACTGGTATAGCCGGTATGAGCAATATGAAGGCGGTTGGTAGCGTTGCAGGGAAAGCGATGCTTTATTTCATCACTTTCTCGACTATCGCACTGATTATCGGCCTAATTGTCGCGAATATCATTCGTCCCGGTGCGGGGCTTAACATTGACCCAGCAACACTCGATAGCAGTAAAGTGGCAGGATATGTAGAAAAAGCCCATGAATCCTCTATTGTTGGCTTTTTAATGAATATCATTCCTGATACCGTTATTAGCCCGCTCGTTAACGGTAATATTCTGCAAGTACTGTTTATTGCCGTCATTTTTGGTCTGGCTCTTGCTGCAACGGGTAAGCATGGCGAGCCTATCGTTAAATTACTGCAAAACTTCTCAGAGCCTGTCTTTAAGATGGTTGCCATGCTGATGAAACTTGCTCCTATTGGTGCATTCGGAGCCATGGCATTTACTATAGGTAAGTACGGTATTTCTTCAATCGGCAACTTAATGATGCTGATTATGACCTTCTATATCACATCATTACTGTTCGTTTTGATAGTGCTTGGTGCTGTCGCTAAATATAATGGCTTTTCGATCATTCAACTGATCAAATACATTAAAGATGAACTATGGCTAGTATTAGGTACCTCATCGTCTGAAGCCGCATTGCCTAGCTTAATGAGAAAAATGGAACATGCAGGATGTGAAAAATCCGTAGTTGGCTTGGTTATCCCAACAGGTTACTCATTTAACCTTGATGGAACCAACATCTACATGACCATGGCCGCACTGTTTATTGCTCAAGCGACAAATATTGATCTGACTATTTGGGAACAAATCTCACTGTTACTGGTTGCAATGATCAGTTCTAAAGGCGCAGCAGGTGTGACAGGCGCTGGCTTTATTACCTTGGCAGCGACTCTAATGGTGGTGCCAAGCATTCCTGTTGCAGGCATGGCTTTGATTCTAGGTATCGACCGTTTCATGTCTGAGTGTCGTGCACTAACTAACTTAGTGGGTAATGCTTGTGCTTGTATCGTCGTTGCCCGTTGGGAAAAAGAGTTAGATACTGAAAAATTAGCCAATGCGTTTGCCGCAAAAGGCGAAAGCATTGATTCAATTATTACTGAAGAAAATTTTGATGTTGTAGCTGACCAACCAAAACCGGTGGATATTAGCAAAAAATAAACAGCGTATTTGTTAACTGCAAATAAGTTGGTTACTGCTCAAGTCATTACAGCGCATATCATCTGCGCTGTAATCATCCATACGACTTTGAGTCGGTGTGTATTTTTTCAACATTAATCATTGCCCAAGTTGCGATTATTGAGGTTCTCGTCAAACTTTCTAATCGCAACTTGGGCATTAATGCAATTTCTATCCGCAACTTAGGTTATTTAGGATGAAATTTATAATCCTAATGCGTATTTTAATGCGATTTTCTTCGCTTCACCGGCACGTTGAGCAGCCATAAGACCAAGGTTTCTTAACATTTTCAAGCCGGGTAGCGTTTCACTAAATGCCATATAAAATGCATCCATCCCCGCTTGCATGACTAAGTTATCTGGCAAGCGTCGACGTTGATAGCGTTTTAATACCTCTACGGAAGACCAAGGTTCAAGGTACTCTTTTGCCTGTGTAACCACTTTCAGCAAAACATCAACATCTCGATAGCCTAGGTTAACCCCCTGTCCTGCCAGTGGGTTTATGGTATGTGCGGCGTCGCCAACCAACGCAAGCCCCTCAATCACATAACGATTCGCATGGTGGCGTGTCAACGGAAATGCGCCGGAAGCATATGCGGTGACTTTCCCTAAACGCTCAGGAAAAGCTTCCGTAATCGCCCCAGTCAGTTGCTCCATCGACATTGATTGTAATCGGCGGATTTTGGCTGGGCTGTCATACCACACCAGCGAGGCCCAATGATCATAAAGCGGTAAAAATGCCCGAGGGCCTGACGGGAAAAATTGCTGCCATGTCTTATCTTGCTGCGCCCCTGCTGTTTGGACGGTGATCAACATGCAAGACTGGCGATACTGCCAACCACGGCTGCCAATTCCTGCTAATTTACGTACTTGGGAGTTTGCGCCATCCGCACCGATGACTAATTTCGCTTGTAGCTCACGCCCATCATCCAGAGAGACTACCCACTCTTTTTGGCCTTTAGGTTGATAAAGATACAGTAATTGAGCGGGGCAAATACGTTCAAGATTGGCGTATTTTTCACACTCCTGCCACAGAGCCAGCTGCAATATTCGGTTTTCTACCATAAAACCAAGTTCAGGCAACCCTAAATCATGGGCGTCAAAAACAACGTTGCTCCCTTCTTCTTCCCATGTTTCAAGTTGTCGATAAGGCGCACTGCGCATTGCTTCAACATGTTGCCAAGCACCTAACTGTTTAAGTAAATCGACAGAGGAACGGCTAATGGCAGAAATACGGACATCAGGAGCACTATTGACGTCAAAAGCGGTTGGCTCTGCTTTTTCCAGTAATGCAACACGCATCCCTTCTTGAGCAAACCCAAGAGCCGCGGCGGCACCAGTCATACCCGCACCAACGACGACAACATCATAATATTCTGTTAATTTATTCATTACATTAGCTACTATTAACTATTTGATTTACGTAGTGTACCGAAAAATTGTTACGCTGACAGGGAATATCTCTTTCAGAGACTCTGGTCACTGATGCTGCAAATGAATACAATACAGGTTAATCTTGAAAAAAATAGGCGATAACCTGTCTTTGAGACCGCGTATTACATAGCCTTTGGGTACTAACTCAGGCTATTTTGGCATTTTTCATATCATAGAGTGATGTTTATGATCAAAAATGCGTGCGCCTTCCCAAAACGGGACAGGACTTTGGATTTATATCCATTATATTTCGAGCAACTACGCATAAAGGCTCTATGCTCAAAGTATAACGGGTATACAACGCGTTTCGGAGTCCATTATACTAAGCCACTTCGAAAACACCGGATATAGACATGTCGACGAATAAAAAGTTATATATTAAAACATGGGGCTGCCAAATGAATGAGTATGACTCATCAAAAATGGCTTCATTATTAGAAAGCACCCATGGTTATCAGATCACTGAGATTCCAGAAGAAGCAGATTTACTGCTGCTGAACACGTGTTCAATCCGTGAAAAAGCACAGGAAAAAGTTTTCCATCAGCTTGGTCGCTGGAAATCGTTCAAAGATAGCAACCCTGATATCATTATTGGTGTCGGCGGCTGTGTTGCGTCTCAAGAAGGTGATTTTATCCGCCAGCGCGCACCAAGCGTCGATATTGTTTTCGGTCCACAAACGCTACACCGCCTCCCTGAAATGATTAATCAGGTTAAAGGAAGCCGTAGCCCTGTTATCGATATCAGTTTCCCTGAAATTGAGAAATTTGACCGTCTGCCAGAACCACGCGCGGAAGGCCCTACCGCTTTTGTCTCCATCATGGAAGGCTGCAATAAATATTGCACATTCTGCGTTGTTCCTTATACACGCGGTGAAGAAGTTAGCCGTCCTTGTGATGATATCCTGTTTGAAATTGCTCAATTAGCGGCGCAGGGTGTACGTGAAGTAAACCTATTGGGTCAAAACGTTAACGCTTATCGTGGCGCAACATTTGATGGTGAAATCTGTACTTTTGCTGAATTAATTCGTTTGGTTGCCGCGATTGACGGTATCGACAGAATTCGTTTCACGACTAGCCATCCAATTGAATTTACTGATGACATCATTGAAGTCTATGAAGATACGCCTGAGCTAGTTAGCTTCCTACATTTGCCAGTGCAAAGCGGTTCAGATCGTATTTTGACATTAATGAAACGCGCACACACCGCACTTGAATACAAGGCTATCATCCGTAAATTACGTAAAGCACGTCCGGATATTCTCATTAGCTCTGACTTTATTGTTGGCTTCCCTGGTGAAACCAATGATGATTTTGAAAAAACCATGAAACTGATCGCTGATGTGAACTTCGATATGAGCTTTAGCTTTATCTACTCACCACGCCCAGGTACACCAGCCGCTGATCTACCCGATGACGTGAGCGAAGATGAGAAGAAACAGCGTCTCTATCTCCTTCAACAGCGCATAAACCAACAAGCAATGAGCTACAGCCGTGCTATGTTAGGTACGGTACAACGTATTTTAGTCGAAGGCCCTTCACGTAAAAACGTTATGGAGCTTTCAGGTCGTACAGAGAGCAACCGTGTTGTGAACTTTGAAGGTTCACCTGATATGATTGGCAAGTTTGTTGATGTAGAGATCGTTGACGTTTATGCCAATTCACTACGCGGTAAAGTGATTCGCACAGAAGACCAAATGGGCTTGCGCGTTCACGAATCACCCGCTTCTGTCATCGCACGTACTCGTAAAGAAGATGAGCTTGGTGTTGGTAGTTACCAACCCTAACGATAGGATACTCAGTGACCGATAAAAAACCGTTGCAAATCGCAACACAAGAAATCTTTCTAGAGCCCGCAGATAACCAACGCTTAATGAGCCTTTGCGGGCCATTTGATGATAATATCAAGCAACTTGAGCGTAGACTTGCGATTGAAATTAATCGTCGTGATAACCGTTTCAAGCTATCAGGCAAACCACTCAATATCCAAGCGGCCAGTAAAATCTTACGCCAATTGTATGTTGATACCGCTCCAATACGCGGTGTGATCCCCGATATTGACCCTGAGCAAATCCACCTTGCTATCTCTGAAAGCCGCGTATTAGAGCAGGCTGCCGATAGTATTCCAGATTATGGTAAAGCCGTTAATATCAAGACCAAACGTGGTGTTATCAAGCCTCGCACACCAAACCAAGCGCAATATATAGCGAATATTTTAGATCACGATATTACGTTTGGCATTGGCCCTGCGGGTACAGGTAAAACATACCTTGCCGTTGCAGCCGCCGTAGATGCTTTAGAGCGCCAAGAAGTACGGCGTATTTTGCTGACTCGCCCTGCTGTTGAAGCGGGGGAAAAACTTGGCTTTTTACCCGGTGACCTCAGTCAAAAAGTAGATCCTTATTTGCGCCCACTGTATGACGCATTATTTGAAATGCTAGGGTTCGAAAAAGTTGAAAAATTGATTGAACGTAATGTTATTGAGGTAGCACCACTGGCTTATATGCGCGGTCGCACCCTCAATGATGCTTTCATTATTTTAGATGAAAGCCAGAACACCACCATTGAGCAGATGAAAATGTTCCTGACCCGTATCGGTTTTAATTCAAAAGCCGTCATCACGGGGGATATTACTCAGGTCGACTTGCCTCGCGGTAATAAATCAGGCTTACGTCATGCCATTGAAGTGCTTTCTGATGTTGATGAACTTAGCTTTAATTTCTTCCACAGCGAAGACGTTGTTCGTCACCCTGTTGTCGCAAAAGTTGTTATTGCCTATGAAAAATGGGAAGAACAAGACAACAAACGCCGTCAACAAATTAGAGAAGAAAAAGAACAGCAAAAAGCGTTAGAAAAGCAGGAAATAATTAAATGAGTGAAGTCATTCTTGATTTACAGCTCGCTTGCGAAGAAACAACAGGGCTACCTGATGAAGCACTGTTTCAACGTTGGTTAGAAGCCGTACTCCCTAAGTTTCAACCACAAAGTGAAGTGACAATCCGCATCGTTGATGAAGAAGAAAGTCACCATTTAAACCTGACTTATCGGGGGAAAGATAAACCAACAAATGTGTTATCTTTTCCTTTTGAAGCGCCACCAGAGGTAGAATTACCTCTACTTGGCGATCTGATTATTTGTCGTCAAGTGGTTGAACAGGAAGCCATCGAACAGCAAAAAAGTGCTGAGGAGCATTGGGCGCACATGGTTGTACATGGCTGTCTGCATCTGCTTGGTTATGATCATATCGAAGACGATGAAGCAGAAGAAATGGAGAGCCTAGAAACGGAAATTTTAGCTGAATTGGGCTATGCTGATCCTTATCTTGCAGAAAAAGAATGACCCACGGTCTATTTTTATGTTAAATATTAGCTGAATAAGTCTAATCGCGTTTTTTGGGAGTAAATACCATAGTTATCTCACGCCGTTGAATGTATATTTGGCAGAGTTAAAAACCTAAGTAATTGACTTATTTAGCTAAATTAACCATTATCATCAATTGAGGAATAATTAATAAAACGCCATGAGCGACGATAACTCTTCGAGTAGTGACAACCCTGGTCCTAAGAAAGGGTTCTTTGCACTATTAAACCAACTCTTCCACGCTGAACCTAAAAACCGTGGTGACTTGGTCGAGCTGATCCGTGATTCCGAGCAGAACGACCTTATCGACCCTGATACCCGTGACATGTTAGAAGGCGTCATGGATATTGCCGATCAGCGGGTACGTGACATTATGATCCCGCGCTCCCAGATTGTAACCTTAAAACGTAATCAAACTCTGGATGAGTGCCTTGATGTTATTATCGAATCCGCACACTCACGTTTCCCTGTCATCAGCGAAGATAAAGATCACATTGAAGGGCTACTAATGGCAAAAGATTTGCTGCCATTTATGCGTACAGACGCTGAGCCATTCAGTATTGATAAAGTGTTGCGCCAAGCGGTTGTTGTACCTGAAAGCAAACGGGTCGACCGGTTGTTAAAAGAGTTCCGTTCACTACGCTATCATATGGCTATTGTCATTGATGAGTTTGGCGGTGTCTCTGGTCTTGTTACCATTGAAGATATTTTAGAGCTTATTGTTGGCGAAATTGAAGATGAGTACGATGATGAAGATGATGTCGATATTCGTCAGCTAAGTCAGCACTCCTACTCAGTTAGAGCCTTAACCCAAATTGAAGACTTCAATGATGCGTTTGAGACTCACTTTAGTGACGAAGAAGTGGATACTGTCGGTGGCCTTGTTATGCAAGCCTTTGGTCATCTACCCTCTCGAGGTGAATCCATCACTATAGATGGCTATCAATTTAAAGTTGCCATGTCGGATAGCCGCCGAATTATTTTACTTCACGTAAAAATTCCAGATGGCGCGCCTACACCAAACTTAGATGAAGAAAAGAGTTAATGAACTTAACGTTATACTATCAAAGTCAGTGGTTAAGACTACTACTGGCTTTCATTTTCGGAGCCAGTGGTACACTGGCTTTTTCGCCATTTGACCTCTGGCCTGCAGCTCTCCTTTCCATCCTATTTCTCCAACTACTGACCCTACAACGCTCCCCTAAACAAGCTTTTTCGATTGCTTTTGCATGGGGCTTTGGGCTATTTGGCTCGGGCGTTAATTGGGTGTATGTCAGCATTGCTGACTTTGGTGGAATGCCAGAGGTTGTTAATGTCCTATTGGTGATCCTGCTTGCAGCTTACCTTTCCCTCTACACTGGGTTATTTGGTTATCTACTCAGCAAATTCTTTCCCCAATCAACAATATGGCGATTAGTCTTTGCCGCTCCAGCCATTTGGCAGCTCACCGAGTTTTTACGAGGTTGGGTTCTTACAGGCTTCCCATGGCTTCAATTCGGTTACAGCCAAATTGATGGCCCAATGAAAGGCCTTGCCCCCATCTTTGGTGTAGAACTGATAACTCTAATATTATTTAGTATTAGTGGGTTACTCGTGCTTGCGTTGGTACGTCGCCGTATTACGCCGTTAGTCGCCGCTGCCGTACTACTTTTCGCCCCTTTAATCATCAAGAGCTATCAGTGGTATACCCCTCTGGAGTCAAAAACTACGGAAGTGGCGCTTGTACAAGGCAATATTCCCCAATCCATGAAGTGGGAAACAAGCTACTTACAAAAAATCAAAGATACTTATATCAAGCTTTCTAGCCCTTATATTGGCAAAGCTTCCTTAATTGTTTGGCCTGAATCCGCAGTGCCGTCAGTCGAATTAGATAACCAAGCATGGCTAAAATCACTGGACAAAATATTAGCTGAATCCCAGACCAAACTGATCACGGGTATTGTTGATGCCCGTCCTATTGACGGTGACTATCAGTTTTATAACACCATCATTGTATTAGGGGATACAACTCCCTATCTGTACCCATCAAAAAATCGCTATAACAAGCACCATTTAGTGCCTTTTGGTGAGTTTGTACCGCTAGAGGATATTTTACGCCCTATCGCACCATTATTTAATTTACCAATGTCAGGATTTAGCCGGGGCGATTATCAACAAGCTCAGCTTGCTGTAGGCAATATGCATCTAACAGCCGCCATCTGCTATGAAATTATCCTTGGAACACAGGTTCGCGATAATTTCCAACCTAATAGCGATTACCTCTTAACCATTTCTAACGATGCGTGGTTTGGTAAGTCGATTGGGCCATGGCAACATTTCCAAATGGCGCGCATGAGAGCGCTGGAGCTTGGTCGCCCACTACTTAGAGCTACCAATAATGGCGTCACCGCAATTATTCGAGCAGATGGTACCGTCCAAGCTAAGTTGCCTCAATTTACCGCTGCTACACTATCTGCATCTATTACCCCAACAACGGGGTTAACACCTTATGCACGCTGGAGTAATTGGCCAATGTGGGGCGTTGTTATCATATTTATGCTGATAGCCATATCACGAGGCCGCAGGTCAAAAACAAGTTCAGATAAATAACAAAAATCCCAGTCTTTGCATTAATTGCACACGACTGGGATTTTATTTTACATCGCCTAAATTTTATCATTTAACCAATCAATTGCCCTTGTACATCCGCAACGCTAATAGAAGCGATGCAACCTGCATTAAAATTTAAATAATCATCTTCAATGCCATCGGAAAAAATCACGCCATTTTCTGGCATCAATGATTCAAGTTGCAACGGTGAATTCTCCTCAATCGCACCGAAAACAAATGAAGTTCCTGTTGTCTTACTAGGAAAAGGCTCCCTAACACTAAATTGAAGTCGCCTTTCTTGCCAAGAAAATCCTTGAGACAACGGGTGATGAGCTCCCCCCATAACGGCTTGAGCACCCGCTAAAATCGATTGAAACCACCCTGTTGACCCTAAGCCTGTTGAAATAATGATCCCCGAGGAGGATTGGAATTCTTGTTCCCCATTCCATCTCATAATATAGCGTGCCGATGTGTGGGTTTTAGGGCCAATAAATAGATCATTAACCGCAAGTAATGTTTGCCCATCATTAGTTATCGCCTGAGCAAAAGTCACCGTTTTACTTGGCATCTTTTCCTTTAACGTATTCAAAACGACTTCACGCAGTTGGCCTATTTCAAAAGGTAATAATTTGCCATCCCATCTTGCAGGATCAGGATTAATTGCGATAACAGGCTGACCATTTAAATATTTCAATGTATTTGCCACTAAGCCGTCTTGTCCTATCACAATCACAATATCACGAGCCGTAAATTGGTAGCTAGGCAGTAAAGAACGTTCTAACAATTGAAATCGCCCCATTGATTTCAGAACCGCCTCTGCTTGTACTAATTGTTTTTGATAGTGATCGTGCTCTTCAAGATAATCGTTTACCTCAACATGATTATGCTCTAAATAAAATTTGGCTTGTGGCCAAGTATTAAAACGTTCAATCAGTGCCTGTAACCGCGTTTTACGCATAATTAAAACAAAACGGACATCCTCTCCTCTTTTCATGCTTTAGCTCCTTTTTTAAATATTTGGCTAAAGAGATCGGGGGATATATTCAACTCACCAATTTTCCCTGCATTTAGCGCTAATGATTCAAACGCCATAGCCATTAACTGCTCCGGTGCCATTTTTGCCAATGCCATCGCTTTTAAATTCTCGACAGGCAGTTCTCGATAAGCACGCATTTTCACCTCAATAGCGTAAGCATCCGCATCCGATTGAATTCGTTGGTTTTCAACGCTTAATGCCACAAGCTCATTACGTTTAGCTTCGGCATTGACTTGAGCGGCTAACTTTTCCTGCTCAATTTCAGCCTGTTCACGCAATAAATGACGTTCATTTTCTAAACGTGCTTCTTCAATTTGTTGCTGCTTATTTTGAACGGATAAATCGGTTTCCAGCTCGGCTTCCTTAAGCATACGCTCTTGTTCGACAGAAAACTTACGTCTCGCATAAATCGCATCATCGGCCTCTTTTAGAATCGATTCTCTCGCTTCTGCTTCAAGAGCTTTCAATGTTTCAGGTGATGGTGTAATGGCTGCAATCGAAACATCAAGAATATCGATGCCTAATGCTTGTAGCGCCGAATGTATCGATAACTGATTGGCGACCTCTGTGATCAATGTTTGACTTATCAACAATGCATCACGCATCGCAGTGCGTTGGATTTTTGCCTGAATTAAAGTCTGTGCACTACGCACAACCCTATCGCTTAATTTTAATGGGTCCTCAGACGCATACGAGCTGCCATCTTGAGTCAGGTTATAATTCAATACCTCTGCTGTTTTTTCCGGTTGGCTAATTCGAAATGAGATTTGCCCTTGAATACGCAAGCTTTGAAAGTCCGCCGTTTGTAAATTAAAAATAAACGGCGCTTCAAGCGCATTTAATGGTAGTGCTGCAATAGATGTTGTTGCTGAGTTATACCAAAAACTTAATCCCTTCCCTTGCTTAATCACTTTTCCGTTGACGGATTTAATAATGAAAGTCGAAGAGTCTGCTTTGAAATAATTAATATTAAACATAGTTAACCTCATTAGTGTCCTTGTGACAATAATTAATTATTGTCTTATAGACACCAAAGTGTCAAGCATTAAGTGTCTTAATGACACAAATATTTTTTTAACGTATCATCGCCCTATTAACCATGAAATAGCTTAGTGGGTTGTCATCTCATGAATGAACAAGAATATTTATCTAAATACGATAGGAATGCATATCTTTCGCCGCTAGTGACGGTAGATGCGGTGCTATTTACTTACCATGAAGAGACGTTAAAGGTTCTCCTTGTTGAGCGTGCAAATCATCCAGATAAAGGGATGTGGGGGCTACCTGGCGGGTTTATCGATGAAGAGCAAGATAGCACTCTTGAGCAAGCTATCTTGAGAAAGCTAAAAGAAAAAACGGGCGTCATTCCCCCCTACATTGAACAGCTTTGTACTGTCGGTAACCATTTTCGTGATAAACGAGGTTGGTCTGTCACCGTTTGTTATACAGCCCTTATCGCCTATCAGGCATGTCAGCACTACATTGATAGTGTCGGATCAGCAAAATGGGTCGCTATCAGCGACATTGAAAACATGTCATTAGCCTTTGACCACTCGATGCTTTATCAGCAAGCACGAGAGCGATTAAAACAAAAATCACTTTATTCTATTGTTCCCGGCTTTGCCTTACCTGAAGTCTTTACTTTGACAGAGCTGCAACATGTGCATGAAGTATTAATCGGCAAAACATTGCAAAAAAAATCTTTTCGCCGTCGCTTAGAGCAGGCTGATTTACTGATTGATACAGGAGAAAAACGGCAAGAAACAGGCCGACCAGCTAATTTATATCGTCTGAAACCTGAGTCAGCTGATTACCGTTTTATTCGTAATTTAGAATTTTAACCCTGATGGGTAAAACAAAGGCCCCCTTGAAACATATCTTCAAGAGGGCCTGAAATAGCCTAGCGAGAAATTAACTAAAAAGAAGCCATCCACATACGTGTTTTTATTCCCCAATAGCTTGTATAACCACTGGTAAAACTGACCATTTTACCGTTATCGATGATCATAAAGGTCGGTGTGGCACTAATGCCAACCTGATTCGCAAGCGAGCCTTGTGTATCATTGATTACTGGGAAATTTAGCTCTTTTTTCTCCATCCCTGATAACAGACGTTCACTATTGCCAGAACGTATTGCCACAGAAACAACGGGAACACCGGCCTTAGCTAAGTCGGCTACCGTTGGAGAGGTTATTTTGCAAACCCCACACCATGTCGCCCAAAAATAGACTAAAACAGGTTGTTCTTTACTCAACTCTGCTAATGATACGGTTTCACCCGTCGCAAGTAATTGCGGCTCAAGCAAAATAGGTGCTAGGCTTTCAGGTTTACGCCAAAAATCCATTACGGTAAAGACGACGAACAAGATCACCACCAACCCAATAATTTCTTTTGACCACTTTTTCAGTCTAGCCATATTTACCTTATTTCACTTTTGCTAATTGCTCTTTAACAATCATTTCTAATTGTTGAGCATCTACAGCCCCTGGGATCATTTCTTCACCAATGAGTGTTGCAGGTGTACCATTAACCCCTAATTTTTCAGCTAACATCATGTTAGTGCGAATAGTTTCTTCGCTCTTATCGTTAGCGACTAATTTTTCATTACCTGTCGCTTTCAACGCCTGTTTGATGTTTTCCTCAGTTAACATCCCTTGCTTTTGCATAAATTTTTGATGCAGTGCTTGGAATGCTTTTGGATCTTTTTCCCACAATGTCAGAACCAGTTGAGAAGACTCCAGCGATGTTTTGCCTTTAAATGGCAGAGGTTTTATCACCACAGCAACATCAGGGTATTTCTTCACAATCTCTTCAAGCTGTGGATCAAAACGCTTACAGAATGGGCAGTTATAATCGGTGAAGTTAACCAACACCAGTTTTGCATCTTTGGCACCCAGTCGTGGGCTTGCTGGATCATTAAACAGCTTATCGTGCTCGGCTTTAATTGTTGCCTTCATTTGAGCTTGCTGTTTTTCACCTTGCTTAGCCTGTAGTGCAACAATCGCTTCTTCTAAAATTTCAGGGTTTTCAACCAAGGTATCACGTACCAACTTACGCACTTGTGCTTCTTGGTCAGACGTTAATGGAGCCGCATGAGCAGTTGCACCTAGCATTAGCGACGAGAACAGAACAGCTACAATTGTTTTTTTCATTTTTCGGCTCCTTTGGCCTCATTCATAATTGATAATAAAACTTCACGATCAAGTATCGTTGACAGTATTTCACCCTCAGCCAACCTAGGGCCATAAATTTGATTAAATGGCACAGCCACCTGCCCACGTTTTTGTAAAAATGCGGTAATTTCTGGTGATGGCTTAGTCCAGTCACCTCTTAATGCGACCACATCTGGTTCATTCAAGAGTTGCTGAACATCATCTCTTAGCAATACATTATATTTATTTGCTTTACAGGTTACACACCAATCTGCCGTAACATCAATAAACACTCGCTTATTTTCTGACAGAGCCTGTGTAATCGCTTCCTCACTCAGAGGTTGCCAATCCACATTATCCTGAACAAGGGTTCGACTTCCTGTCGTTTGCTCCATCGTTGCCCAAACAAAGCCACCTGTTAATAATGCAAACAGGACAAACGAAATTGCCGCAGTGCGTAAACTGAATTTTTTGCCAATGAAAACCACCAGCAAAAGCAAAAAGACGATCACAATAGCTAAGGCAGCCATTTCACCAAAATGAGGGATCAATAAACTAATTAACCATAGACATGACAATAGCATCATCACACCTAAAACCACTCTCAGTTTACTCATCCAAGCCCCAGGTTTTGGTAACAGCCGAGAAATAGCAGGGAAAGCGGCGATTAATAGCCACGGTAAACTCATTCCGATACCCAGTGCCGTAAAGACTAACCAGAGTTCTCCTATCGGAGCCGCTAGTGCAAACGCCACTGCTGTGCCCAAAAATGGTGCAGAACAAGGGGTTGCCAATAAGGTTGCAAACACACCTTGCCAGAAATGCCCACTGTTACCTTGGCCACCCGCAGTCGCTAAACGAGTGCTCGCTTTACTTCCTAGATGGATCTCAAACAAACCAAATAGGTTAGCCGTAAATAATGCCGTCACTAATACCATAAACCCAATAAACCATGGGTTTTGGAACTGGATCCCCCATCCAACAGCTTGTTGCCCAACGCGCAACAGGGTCATTAATAACGCTAATAGCCAGAAAGAGACTAAGATCCCTGAAGAAGAAAGCAAAAATTGCCGACGGATGGTTTTCTGCTCCCCTTGCGGTACCATCAAGACCGAGCCTAACTTCATCGCGAGAACCGGCAAAACACAAGGCATAAGGTTTAAAATCAAACCACCTAGTAACGCAAAGGCCAAAATCTGCCAAAGAGGTATCGCACCGCCAGCATTATCCTGCTGAGTAGCGCCAGTAAAAGATGTGATTTGCGCTGTTACCTGTTGTGAAAGCGCGCCATCCGTCACCACAAAAGAGAACGGTTTTCCTGTCAGGTCTGGCGCTTTATCTCCCCAATCATCACTCACCGCAACGGTCGCCGTCAGCTTGTCACCCGATAAACGAATATTTGGCACACCTAGCGTGGTTCCTTCTGGTGTATCAGTAAAAATCCCTGCTTTTTGGCTCCACGGCTCGCCAGCCACTTTTTGTAATTCAAGAACGAGTTTGTCACCATCAAACCCGACATTATGGTTTTGCACTAGCCCCGCTGTAGGAGGAATACGCCCCATCGCTTGATTAAATGCCCACTCAAAATTCTCAGGCTCAGGTTCAGTCAAATCGAGCTCGAAAGGATAATCCGTTAAAATACAGACATTGCTACAGGTGGAAAGTGTTAAAACTCCCGAAAGTTTATCTAGTTTTTCATCGGCATTAACGACGATAGGAAAAACAACGTCTCCCATATAACCTTGAGTTGAAATACCTGCAACATCAAAACGACCAGGGGCTGGCCACTGCCAATCCATATCTGTTACTGGTGATTTCCAATTGATTTCCGGCGCAATACCGCCTTCTCCTGGAGAACGCCAATAGGTTTTCCAACCATCTTGTAGTTGTACATCCAACAATAAAGCAACCTTCCCATCTTTTTGGGAAGCACTTAACAATCTTACTTGAGCATGGTCATTATGTTTATCTGTTAGCCAGCCAGTATCAGCTGCCTGTAGCACTCCCGAAAATAAGGCAGATAAAATAATTAACGCATTAATTAAAAAACGCATAATTCCTCCAGAATAAAATACACCAACAAGCTGAACGTGATGGTGTTCTAATCTCGAAGATTGCAATATTGTAAATGGAGCCTAACTCTTGGTGGGGGATGTTTATCCTCACGCTTAGCTCTGCGTGAAAATAAATTAGAGTAAAAAATACCTAACGCAGTGATAGAAAGGAAAACAAAAAAGAGAGGTTCAATAGCAGCAGGGCTTAATGTCAGTAGTGATTTAGCACTCAATTCACAAGAAGACAATTGCGCGCTTTTTTCACTCGAAACAGCCGTTTTAAACACCATAGACTGACCATTGGATTGCATTTGCACGACAGGGTCTTGAGGCGAAAAATGGGCGAAAAGACGCTCTCCAACGGCTCTTTGATTAATACAAAGTAAAACCATCAGACAGGCGAGTACTACTAATCCTTTGCCTAATTTGAGTTGCCTGTTCATGCGTGTCTCTATTTCTTCGTCCTGAAATCACACTGTTAAATAATGATAAGTTAATTCAATATTTAAATTTAACCAATTTAATCAAGGTTACATCTTACACAGCAAACGACTCGGTACAAGTAGCATGAGCTAACTTTACAAACCCAATCCTATTTACACCTCTAAAGATAAAAATTGGCATACAAGATGCATTATACCCACTAGCAACAGGAAAATGAGATTATTTTTCACACTAGTGGTGCATAAATACCCTTTTTAGGAAAGTTTTCCCAGTAATAGTGCAACAAATTAGGAACTGCCCAAATAATATGCGAGATAGCTCCCGATTTTGAAACAATTCATTTTCATTGTTTAACATTTTTCTTTAATTTTTAACAATATTAAAACATACAGCAGGTGATCGTGGTATTGATAGCATCCACGAAACATCAGCAAGCACAACAAACGAGATAAATCTCCGATCTTAGAAAGGAGCTGTAAATATGCGTATGAGCAAGATTGTATTATCGATGATGGTGCTAGGAGCAACTTGTGCCGTTCAAGCAGAAGAACTAACAGGTACTCTAAAAAAAATTAACGACAATGGTGTGATTGTTGTTGGCCACCGTGAGTCATCCGTTCCATTTTCTTACTATGACAACAACCAAAAAGTGGTCGGCTACTCTCAAGACTACTCCAATGAAATCGTTGATGCGGTTAAAAAGAAACTCAACAAACCTAATCTCGAAGTTAAGCTTATCCCTATTACATCACAAAACCGTATACCGCTATTACAAAATGGTACCTATGATTTTGAGTGTGGTTCAACGACCAATAACTTAGAAAGACAAAAACAAGCTGCGTTTTCAAATACGATTTTCGTAGTAGGTACTCGTCTACTTACTAAAAATGACTCTGGAGTCAAAGACTTCGCCGACCTCGCGGGTAAAAACGTCGTTGTTACCTCTGGAACAACGTCTGAAATTTTGCTCAATAAACTTAACGACGAAAAAAATATGAAAATGCGCATTATCAGTGCAAAAGATCATGGTGACTCATTCCGTACCCTTGAATCTGGCCGCGCTGTCGCCTTTATGATGGATGATGCGTTGTTAGCAGGTGAACGTGCAAAAGCGAAAAAACCAGATATTTGGGAGATTGTAGGCAAACCGCAAACAGAAGAAGCTTATGGCTGTATGCTACGCAAAGATGATCCTCAGTTTAAGGCGTTAGTCGATGAAACTATCGCGAAAGCACAAACTTCTGGTACGGCTGAGAAATCATTTGACCGTTGGTTTAACCAACCTATCCCACCAAAAAATCTTAACTTGAAATTCACGTTATCAGATGAAATGAAAGAGTTGTTCAAATCACCTAATGACAAAGCACTTAACTAAATAAAAAGACAAACAGGGTGTTACTGAAGTGGGATTTGCAAGGCGGTCGTTCCCCGCCTTGCACTTTCTCACCAGTAGTAGGGTCAATCTAAATTGCCCACAGGAAGTAGAATTATGTCAATCAATTGGAATTGGGGGATTTTCCTACAGGAAGCCCCTTTTGGGAATACCACCTATTTAGGTTGGTTATTATCTGGCTTAGAAGTCACTGTCGCACTTTCTATCTGTGCTTGGATCATTGCTTTTCTGGTCGGCTCGTTCTTTGGTATTTTACGTACCGTGCCTAATCGCTTTTTAGCGATGATAGGAACCGTTTATGTCGAGCTATTTCGTAATGTCCCTTTAATTGTTCAATTTTTTACTTGGTATTTAGTGATCCCAGAGCTGTTGCCCCGTTCTATCGGCGACTGGTTCAAAATGGACTTAGATCCTAACTATCAATTTTTTATCTCTTCAACACTGTGCCTTGGTTTATTTACCGCCGCCCGTATGACTGAACAGGTAAGAGCGGCAATACAATCATTACCAAGAGGGCAAAAAAACGCTGGTCTCGCTATGGGGCTGACCTTGCCACAAACTTATCGCTATGTGCTTTTACCCAATGCGTATCGTGTCATTTTGCCACCAATGACATCCGAGATGCTTAACTTAGTGAAAAACTCGGCGATAGCTTCCACTATCGGCCTCGTTGATATGGCAGCCCAAGCAGGTAAGTTGCTTGATTATTCTGCCCATGCTTGGGAATCATTCACTGCGATCACGCTTGCCTATGTCGGCATCAATTTGATCATTATGCTGTTAATGAATTTGTTAGAACGTAAAGTTCGCTTACCCGGCACATTAGGAGGGCGATAATATGTTCTATGAATTTGATTGGAGCTCCATCGCCCCAAGTTGGCCATTTCTTCTTGATGGGTTAGTCGTCACCGCTAAAATTACCATTACGGCTATTGTCGTGGGGATATTGTGGGGAACGGTTCTCGCCGTGATGCGTCTATCTACTTTTAAACCTATCAGTTGGTTCGCTGCACTGTACGTAAATACGTTCCGCTCTATCCCATTAGTCATGGTATTGTTGTGGTTCTATCTGATTGTGCCTAACTTAGTCCAAAATGTTCTAGGCATATCACCAAAAAGTGATATCCGTTTAATTTCAGCAATGGTAGCCTTCTCGCTTTTTGAAGCCGCCTACTACTCTGAGATTATTCGAGCAGGTATTCAGAGTATTTCACGAGGCCAAGCATCTGCCGCACTTGCACTGGGCATGACGCATATGCAAACAATGAGGTTAGTCATCTTGCCTCAAGCCTTTAAAGCGATGATCCCTCTGTTATTAACACAAGGCATTGTGCTATTTCAGGATTCATCATTAGTTTATGTACTGAGTTTGACGGATTTCTTCCGTACGGCAACCAATATTGGTGAGCGTGATGGTACACAAGTAGAAATGATATTGTTTGCAGGTTTCGTGTACTTTATTATCAGTTTCGGCGCTTCAATGCTGGTGAATTATCTTAAGAAAAGGACTGTTACATGATTACCCTGAAAAATATCTCTAAATGGTATGGCCAGTTTCAGGTACTCACAGACTGTACAACTGAAGTCAAAAAAGGCGAAGTCGTGGTTGTCTGTGGACCATCAGGCTCTGGTAAATCCACATTAATAAAAACAGTGAATGGCCTTGAGCCAGTTCAACAGGGTGAAATTTTTGTAAATGGTATCCAAGTCAATGATAAAAAAACTGATTTGGCAAAACTTCGCTCTAAAGTTGGCATGGTATTCCAACACTTTGAGCTATTCCCGCATCTTTCTATTATAGAAAATTTAACACTGGCCCAAGTAAAGGTGCTAAATAGAAATAAAAAAGAGGCTGAAGCAAAAGGGTTGAAATTACTCGAACGCGTTGGGCTAGCAAGCCATGCAAATAAGTTTCCTTCCCAGCTTTCGGGTGGGCAGCAGCAGCGTGTGGCAATTGCTCGAGCCTTGTGTATGGATCCCGTTGCAATGTTATTTGACGAGCCAACATCAGCACTTGACCCTGAAATGATCAATGAAGTGCTTGATGTTATGGTCGAATTAGCAAACGAGGGTATGACTATGATGGTCGTTACCCACGAAATGGGTTTCGCTAAGAAAGTCGCTAACCGTGTGATTTTTATGGATGAAGGAAAGATTGTTGAAGACAGTAAAAAAGAAGACTTTTTTGCTAATCCGCAATCTGATAGAGCTAAAGATTTCCTCGCGAAAATACTGCATTAATTATTGCAAGCCATAGGGAGAGACTACCTCTCTATGGCTTCCCCCCTGCACGACACTCTTATACCTTTCTATTTTGTTTTATCTAAATATTTGTTGCCCGACAATACATACAGATATAGATTAAAAACCTAATTAATATCAATCTAATAATCTAAGCCTCATGATGAAAAATGATCAACAAATAACAATTATCCCTTTACAAGACGATACTATTCTGGATGTTTCTGCCTGTAATTTTAATGTGATGATAACCGATGAGTTACTCCATCCCTATGACGATATAAACAGGAAAAAAGCAATTAAACCCTACCTAAAGGATTATCATTTCTCTCCTGAGCAGTGGTTGAATGAACAAGAAAGTTTAGGTGTTTTATATGTTGCGAAATTGGGGGATAAAACGATTGGCTATGCCTGTGCAAGTCTTTGCTGGAATGGAATGGCTCAACTTGATGAATTGGCCATCGATGAGCCATATAGAGGTAAAGGTATCGCCAAACAATTACTAGAAAAAATTGAAGCTTGGGCAACCGACAATGGTTTACTTCACATCAGATTAGAATCTCAATCCACGAATACCACAGCCGCTAAGTTCTATCACAAACACGGTTTTCGCATTCATGGTTATGATAAAGCGCTCTATTTATGCACGGAAAATGCCCATGAAGTCGCATTATTTTGGTATAAAACATTATAAACATTAGCGTTCAATGTTTACTTTTATAAATAAGTTGACCAACAACACCTCCCTCTCTTTCGGAAGATGTCTTCCATCCATCACATTGACCGATGCAAAATCAAAGGGAGAGACACCTTCAATGCAAGCAACCTTTACTCCATACTCTTGTGGGGGTGAGCGTCTTTGATGAAAAGTATAAATTCCGTAGATTGAATAAAAAGAGGGCGGCTTGCTTTGTGTTAAAACGATATTCCGTTAGTTTATCTTTTCCTTCTAAAATAGTGTCTCTGACAAGGGCGCAAAGGTTGCGATTACCCCACACATTCGGCAAAAAGAGCAGTGACATCTTCTTGCTGTGTTATATCTATCAGTCAACGCAACCTTAAATTTCACTGTACCACAATGGCACTGAGTTCGTTTTTCAATCACAACGCCCTCCCTAATAGCATAGGCAAAAACGAAATCAGTGGATTAAGGTACTCAAACAACTCAAATAGGTTTTGTTAATTGATATAATTTATTGATGCTTTTTTATGTTTCTAGGGGATCTTTGCACTTTAGTGCTAATAAAATAGAGTGAATAAATACCCCTCCCTATGTATTGCCCAATATTTGCTGGCTTTTTGAGTTTTTTTGCGTGAAACACTACCAATCTTACTGTTTTTTAGTTAAGTTTGATGCTCATCGGAATAAAATATTCTGACACCGCCCCCCAAAAACAATATCCAGCTTTCCCCGTCGGTTCAGCTAATCAACTATTGTTGTTTTAGGGTAGGATCCGCTATGCTATGCGGATCTAACTTATAGAAAGACATTAACGCTACTGAGTAGCATTTATTCACCATAGGATTATCGGTGCCATGCAAGAACAATATCGTCCAGAAGATATAGAGCCAAAAGTACAGCGTCACTGGGATGAAAAAGCCACATTTAAAGTGACAGAAGACAACAGCAAAGAAAAATACTACTGCCTGTCCATGCTACCTTACCCTTCTGGTCGACTACACATGGGCCATGTGCGCAACTACACTATGGGTGATGTGATCTCCCGTTATCAACGCCTATTAGGTAAAAATGTTTTACAACCAATCGGTTGGGATGCATTTGGCTTACCTGCTGAAGGCGCGGCTGTCAAAAATAAAACAGCACCTGCACCATGGACCTATGCCAATATCGATTACATGAAAGGCCAGTTAAAAATGCTGGGCTTTGGCTACGATTGGGATCGCGAAGTTACCACTTGTACGCCTGAATACTATCGTTGGGAACAATGGTTCTTTACTAAGCTCTATGAAAAAGGCTTAGTCTACAAAAAAACCTCTGCTGTAAACTGGTGTCCACATGATTTAACCGTACTCGCCAACGAACAGGTTATCGATGGCTGCTGCTGGCGCTGTGATACGCCCGTCGAGCGTAAAGAAATTCCTCAATGGTTTATTAAAATCACCGATTATGCTGAAGAGTTACTAAACGATCTTGATAAGCTTGATGATTGGCCTGAGCAAGTCAAAACCATGCAACGTAACTGGATTGGGCGCTCTGAGGGTGTCGAAATCACCTTTAACGTTGCCGATCGTGATGACAAATTAACCGTATATACCACTCGCCCTGATACTTTCATGGGTGCAACTTATGTGGCGGTTGCTGCGGGTCACCCATTAGCACTCGAAGCCGCAGAAAAAAATGCCGAATTAGCCAACTTTATCGATGAATGCCGTAATACCAAAACAGCCGAAGCTGATATGGCGACCATGGATAAAAAAGGGATGCCAACTGGCCTTTATGTTATTCATCCACTCACCCAAGAAAAATTACCTATCTGGGTAGCCAACTTTGTGTTGATGGAATATGGCACCGGTGCGGTGATGGCTGTACCTGCTCACGACCAACGTGATTGGGAGTTTGCCCATAAATATAACCTGCCACTAAAAGTGGTTATTGCCGACGCTGAAGGCAATGAGCCTGATATTTCTCAAGAAGCGATGACTGAAAAATTTGCACTGATCAACTCAGGCGAATTTAGCGGCTTAGATAATACCGCTGGCTTCAATGCTATCGCAGACAAATTAGTCGCTATCGGCGTGGGTCAACGTAAAGTGAACTACCGTTTACGTGACTGGGGTGTTTCTCGCCAACGCTACTGGGGCGCACCAATTCCAATGGCAACATTAGAAGATGGCACAGTTGTTCCTGTTCCTGAAGATCAACTGCCAGTGATTTTGCCAGAAGATGTCGAAATGGACGGTATCACCAGCCCAATTAAAGCGGATCCAGAATGGGCGAAAACCACCATCAATGGTCAGCCAGCTTTACGTGAAACCGATACCTTTGACACCTTTATGGAGTCATCTTGGTACTATGCTCGTTACACTTGCCCACAATTTGATGAAGGCATGTTGGATCCGGCTGCTGCGAATTACTGGTTACCAGTGGACCAATACATTGGTGGTATTGAACACGCCATCATGCACTTAATGTATTTCCGTTTCTTCCACAAATTGATGCGTGATGCAGGTCTAGTCAACTCAGATGAACCAGCAAAACGCCTATTATGTCAAGGTATGGTACTGGCAGATGCCTTCTACTATACCGGCAGTGATGGTCAGCGTGTTTGGGTTTCGCCAAGTGATGTCACTGTAGAGCGTGACGACAAAAACCGTATTATCAAAGCCGTTGATACCGAAGGACATGAGCTGGTTTATACTGGCATGAGCAAAATGTCTAAGTCGAAAAACAATGGTATTGACCCACAGTTGATGGTTGAAAAATACGGTGCCGATACTGTGCGCCTATTTATGATGTTTGCGGCACCACCAGAGCTAACCCTTGAATGGCAAGAGTCTAGCGTCGAAGGGGCAAACCGTTTTGTCCGTCGTGTATGGCGTATCGTTCATGAGCACTCACAAAAAGGGGCAACTCAGCCGCTTGATGTCAGCACATTAACGACAGAGCAGAAAGACTTACGTCGCGACTTACATAAAACCATTGCTAAAGTGACCGATGATTTTGACCGTCGCTATGCGTTTAACACCGCGATTGCCGCTATCATGGAGTTCATGAACAAATTAGTTCGTGCACCACAAGAGACCGAACAAGATCGTGCATTGATGCAAGAGTCACTTGAAGCGATCACCTTGATGCTGTCACCTATTATTCCACATGCATGTTTCGAAATGTGGAAAGCATTAGGTCACACCGATGATGTCGATTTTGCAAGCTGGCCTGTCGCTGACGAAAAAGCCATGGTTGATGACACTAAATTAGTCGTTATCCAAGTTAATGGTAAAGTGCGTGGTCGTATCACTGTACCTGCTGATGCAGTGCAAGACTTTGTGTTAGATATGGCAACAAAAGAGTATAGCGTCTCGAAATACCTCGAAGGCGTTACTATTCGTAAAGTAATTTATGTACCAGGTAAATTACTAAACTTGGTTGTTGGCTGATAAGGAGGCCAGGTGCGCTATCTGATAACTTTATTACTGAGCCTGTCGGTGCTAGTCACCGCAGGTTGCGGTTTTCGCCTTCAAGGAACGACACAGATCCCTGAGGAACTGAAGACGTTACAGTTAAGTTCTAATGCACCTTATAGCTCTCTAACCAGAGCCGTTAGGGAGCAACTCAGACTCAATAATGTGACGCTTGTTGAAAATGGCAGCGCTGATATCCCAATTTTAAAAATTACGGGATCGTCAGAAAAAACAGAAACCGTATCGATTTACCAAGATGGTAAAGCGGCAGAGAAACAATTGACCTTTGTGCTCAATGCTCAAGTCATGATGCCAAATGGTTCGGTTTACCCGTTACAAAGCCAAGTTGAGCGTACTTTCTTTGATAACCCATTAGAAGCTCTTGCAAAAGATGCTGAAAATGAATTGGTTAAACAAGAGATGCGGGAACAAGCAGCGCGGATATTAGTCCGTAAACTGTTAATTGTTCATACTGCCGAACTTGAGAAAGCTAACGCTAAAGCTGTTGTTCCTGTTGTTGAACCATAATGATCCGTATCTATCCTGAACAGTTGGCCTCTCAGTTACAAGAGTCTCTGAAAGGCCGCTATTTAATCTGGGGCAATGAGCCCCTATTAATTCAAGAAAGCCAAGATGCCATCCGAAAAACGGCTCAAACTCAAGGGTTTGAAGAGCATTTCACCTTTTCACTTGAACAGCACACTGATTGGGACGAAATATTCAGCCTCTGCCAAGCCCTGAGCCTATTTACAAGCCGTCAATCACTGACGTTGATCCTGCCAGAAAATGGCCCTAGTGCTGCTATGGCGGAAAAGCTGATTCAATTATCTCAACTTCTTCACCCGGATATCCTGCTATTGCTTCGCGGGCAAAAACTCACCAAAGCACAAGAAAACAGTGCTTGGTTTAAAGCTATCAGCCATGAAGCTGTCTATATCAGTTGTCTAACGCCTGAATATCAGCGCCTACCTCAGTGGGTTGCAAAACGGGCGCACAATATGCAGCTCTCTTTAGAAACAGAGGCCAACCAACTCCTTTGCTACTGTTATGAAGGGAATTTACTCGCGTTGGCACAAGCACTTGAGCGATTATCGCTACTCTACCCCGATGGTAAATTAACCTTGCCACGTGTCGAAACTGCCGTGAATGATGCTGCACATTTTACGCCGTATCATTGGGTTGATGCCTTATTAGCCGGCAAATCACGGCGCGCTTGGCATATTCTCGAACAGCTTCAACGTGAAGATACTGAAACGGTCATCCTCTTACGGGCTATCCAACGTGAATTAATGCTACTACTGACATTAAAACGCCAATCGGTTACCACGCCATTAAAAACCTTGTTTGATCAGCATAAGATTTGGCAAAGCCGCCGACCATTATTGAGCGCAGCATTACAACGTCTAAGCTTACATCAATTACAATCCGCACTTTTGTTGCTAACACAAGCAGAGCTACATGCCAAACAAGACTTTAGCCACTCGGTGTGGCCTGACCTACAATCCTTGTCTATGTTAGTATGTACCAAAGCCTTACCAGAGAGTTTTATCCATGACCTTTAAGACCAAAGGCCTTCAAGCGTTATTTGGTGGGACATTTGACCCGATACATTATGGCCATCTACGCCCAGTAGAAGCATTAGCCAAGCAAGTTGGCTTACAAAAAGTGATTTTGTTGCCAAATCATGTGCCGCCGCACCGACCTCAACCAGAAGCTAGCCCAGCTCAACGATTAGACATGGTACGTCTAGCGATACAAGATAACCCGCTGTTTACCATCGATACCAGAGAGCTTGAGCGTAATAGCCCATCCTACACGATAGAAACCTTAACCTCATTACGTACTGAGATGGGGCCAGAACAGCCGTTAGCATTCATTATTGGTCAAGATTCGTTATTGTCGATCCATACATGGAATGGTTGGGAACAGCTGTTGGATAAATGCCATTTATTAGTTTGCTCACGCCCCGGTTATGCGACCAATTTCAGTGAGCCGCAAATGCAAGCATGGTTAAAAAAACACAGAACAGAGGATACCAATAAGCTGAGCCAAGCACCGAACGGTTATATTTTCCTTGGTGATACGCCACTCATTGATATTTCAGCCACCGAAATCCGTCATAGCTTAAGTGCCGGCCATCTAAATGATGATTTGATCCCCGCTTCTGTCATGGCTTATATCAAACAGCAGCACCTCTATCAAAATTGAAGTAATGCTCTGATTTTTTCACATCCCGGATATGGTGATAAGTAAAGTTGCTCACTGATATAACTATCAGGGTATTGAGTGAGCAACTGCAATATCATCGATAACGGATTATTAATAGAAAGATAACCCGCTTGATAATCATTGATTAGCCACCCCAAACGGACTTTTTCATCTCTTGTCGCTTTATATTTAAAATAGCCTTGTATATGTTGAAGCGCATTGACTTGTAACTTGCGAGCTGGTGTTGTGGCTAAAATATCCAGTAGTTGATGACGATATTGGGTGTAAACCTCAGTGAGTTCGCTATTTTTTTGAATACCCGCCACAAATTTACCTGTTGCTTTATATCCCTTCGGGGAATAAGCCATCAATAAATATTTATGACGACTGTGAAAACAAATAATTTGGTGGTGCGTTAAATTCTTAGCTAATTGCGTTAATCGATATCCGGTATACAGTTGAATAAGAAACCGATCGAGATGCTCTGGACATGACCATTCCTGCGTGGTTAACAGTGGTGTTTTTTCAGGAAGTTGTTCAAGGAGTTGCTGACGAGCTCCCTCATCACAAATTACCCCTTGATATGCAAACTTTATCTCTGTCAGGGCCGTAATGGGAATCAACTTAATATGTGACTCCGTTAATGAGGTGATATCCTCGGCAGGAAATTCAACATCCCCAAACAGAACAACATTAAACATTATTGATTCCACGCATGACTCCTTTGCTTTGTGAGATAAAACTCACGATAGCTGATTATTGATTTATCACTTTGTAAAGTTTGTACAAATTTCTTGCCCTGAACGCCAGTTATCCATATAAATCACACACCTTAAGGAATATAAAATAATTTAGCCGATTTTTCTGAAAATCTAGGGTAAAATGTCCCTGCCTTAACAGGTATATTACAAACAGTGTTTAACGTTATACCCGTCATACTTCGAGTTGTCTCCTAATTAGTGGCGCCAATAGCTTCTAAGGGATAGCTACTGGCATTATGTATTGGCTGAGTATAATTAGAATAAAAGGTGAACCTTTTGCAAGGAACTGAACTCCAACAATTTATTATCAATCAGCTTGACGATGCAAAAGCTGAAGATATCATCTCGATCGATGTTCATGGTAAATCAAGTATCACTGATCAAATGATCATCTGCACTGGGACATCAAGTCGTCACTTAATGTCTGTTGCAGACCGGTTAATTGAAGCTTGCCGTAAAAATGGCTTGCACCCACTCGGTGTTGAAGGCCAAGGGGTTTCTGACTGGATTGTGGTTGATCTTGGTGAAGCTATTGTTCATATCATGCAAGACGAAAGCCGTCGTATGTATGAACTTGAGAAACTCTGGAGCTGAGTTTGAAATTACAACTCATTGCTGTAGGTACAAAAATGCCGGACTGGGTTCAGACCGGCTTTATGGATTATCTCCATCGTTTCCCTAAAGATATGCCTTTCGAACTGATTGAGATCCCAGCAGGGAAACGCGGGAAAAACGCAGATATTAAACGCATTCTCGAGAAAGAAGGTGAACTGATGCTGGCAGCCGTCGGCAAAGGTAATCGGATTGTCACATTGGATATACCCGGTGAGAAGTGGGATACCCCAAAACTTGCTAACCAACTTGAAAACTGGAAACAAGATGGTCGCAATGTTAGCCTGCTCATCGGTGGCCCTGAAGGACTTGCACCTGCTTGTAAAGAAGCCGCCATGCAAAGTTGGTCATTATCTCCACTGACACTGCCCCACCCTCTTGTTAGAGTACTTGTTGCAGAAAGTCTTTATCGTGCGTGGAGTATTACGACTAACCACCCTTATCATCGGGAATAGTCAGTTTTTAATATGTTCAATATGGCAGTGGGATGAAAAATCAACGCACCCCTTTTCGCGACCATACAGCAGAATCAATGTTATTTATTCGCCGAGCATTAATTGCATTCGGCGTCATTGTGCTATTAACTGCTGTTCTTGTTACTAATCTCTATCATATACAAGTTGTTCGCCACGAGGATTATCAAACAAGATCGAATGATAACCGGATAAAACTCGTTCCCATTGCCCCTAGCCGCGGGATTATTTATGACCGCAATGGCAGACAATTAGCCTTAAATAGCACCTTTTACCAATTAGAAATTGTGCCTGAAAAAGTGGCCGATCTCCAAGACACGCTGGATAAACTGCGTGATGTCATCGGTCTAACCGATGAGGATATTGCTAACTTTGAAAAAGAGCGTAAACGCTCCCGCCGTTTTACCTCTATCCCCCTAAAAACACAGCTAAACGAAGTACAGGTAGCGCGCTTTGCCGTTAACCAATACCGTTTCCCTGGGCTTGAAGTAAAAAGCTACCAACGTCGCTCCTATCCTTATGGCTCGGCATTGACCCATGTCATTGGTTATGTTGCTAAGATCAACGATAAAGACGTAGAGCGCCTTGATAAAGAAGGAAAACTGCCTAACTATGCCGCCAGCCATGATATCGGTAAATTAGGCATCGAGCGCTACTATGAAGATGTGTTGCATGGGAAAACAGGCTATGAAGAGGTTGAAGTGAATAGCCGCGGGCGTGTTATCCGCCAGCTACATGAGCAACCGCCGCAAGCAGGCCGAGATATCTACTTAACTATCGATCTTGAACTGCAAATTTATATTGAAAAACTGCTGACAACGAGTCGTGCCGCGGTGGTTGTCACTGACCCGCGCAATGGTGAAATATTGGCATTGGTCTCTAACCCAAGCTATGACCCGAACTTATTTGTTAACGGTATATCAAACAAAGACTATCAAGCACTCTTAAACAACCCTGATAGGCCGTTAATTAACCGAACAACTCAAGGCCTTTATCCTCCTGCTTCAACCGTAAAACCTTTTATTTCGGTTGCGGCGTTAAGCGAAAAGGTGATTACCCCTTCAACGACTATCTTTGACCCAGGTTGGTGGCAGCTTCCAGGCTCTGAAAAACGCTATCGTGACTGGAAGCGTTGGGGGCATGGCAAATTAAATGTGGTGAAGTCAATCATTGAGTCTGCGGATACGTTCTTCTATCAAGTCGCCTATGATATGGGGATTGATAGAATATCCGATTGGATGAAGAAATTTGGCTTTGGCGATTATACTGGTATCGACCTTGCCGAAGAGCGAGCAGGTATTATGCCGACTCGAGAATGGAAGCAAAAACGCTATAAAAAACCTTGGTATCAAGGGGATACTATACCTGTCGGCATTGGACAAGGCTACTGGACCGCAACGCCAATTCAAATGTCAAAAGCCTTGATGACACTCATCAATGACGGTCAAGTGAAAACTCCTCATTTATTGTATGGCACCAAGCTCGGCAATGCGATGGTACCTTACGAAGATAAAGAGACGGCTCAGATTGGTGATATCCATTCAGGTTATTGGGAGCTCGCGAAGCAAGGAATGTACGGTGTCGCCAATGCACCAAACGGTACAGGAAGACGTAGTTTTATCGGCACGCCATATAAGGCAGCAGCGAAATCAGGAACTGCTCAGGTGTTTAG
Source organism: Providencia sp. PROV267 (assembly GCF_028477825.1). NCBI lineage: Bacteria > Pseudomonadati > Pseudomonadota > Gammaproteobacteria > Enterobacterales > Morganellaceae > Providencia > Providencia sp. PROV267. Next base: position 440,774 of record NZ_JAMPLX010000007.1, read on the forward strand.
TTACGAAACCTATAACGCCAGCAAATTAGCCGAGCATTTACGCGATCATAAACTAATGATTGCCTATGCCCCCTACGATAAACCAACCGTTGCGGTCGCCATTATTTTAGAAAATGGTGGCGCTGGCCCTTCTGTTGGCGATATCGTTAGGCAAATATTTGACCATGTTTTATTAGGTGATAATAAAATAGAGGTTAATAGCGTACCAACAGGCACTGAGGAAGACCGTTAACACTATGACAGACGATAAGAAAAAATTATCACTCTCAGCGCGCCTGCACATCGATGTGCCTATGCTGTTAATTATTTTAGCGTTACTTGCTTACAGTGCGTTTATTATGTGGAGTGCTAGCGGGCAAGACCCTGAAATGATGGAAAGAAAATTGGGGCAAATCGCTTCAGGATTTATCGTCATGATCATCATGGCACAAATTCCTCCGCGCCTATATGAAAACCTTGCCCCTCATTTATATATCTTTTGCGTTATTTTGCTAATTTTTGTCGATGTTTTCGGGCAAATCAGTAAAGGGGCACAACGGTGGCTCGATCTGGGGATTATCCGCTTCCAGCCTTCCGAAATTGCTAAAATAGCGGTTCCTTTGATGGTGGCACGCTTTATGAACCGAGACCTCTGTCCGCCATCACTAAAAAATACCATGATAGCGCTCGTGCTTATTTTTACGCCTACCTTGTTAGTTGCCGCCCAACCCGACCTTGGTACCTCTATCTTAGTTGCCGCATCGGGGATATTTGTGCTCTTTTTAGCAGGAATGAGCTGGCGTTTAATCACTATCGCCGCAACCGCCCTTGCCGCTTTTATTCCGCTATTGTGGTTTTTCTTGATGCATGATTACCAACGAACCCGCGTCATGATGCTACTCGACCCTGAAACCGACCCATTAGGGGCTGGCTATCATATTATCCAATCAAAAATCGCGATTGGTTCTGGGGGGCTGATGGGTAAAGGCTGGCTACATGGAACACAATCACAGCTTGAGTTTCTACCTGAGCGCCATACTGACTTTATTTTTGCCGTATTAGCGGAGGAGCTTGGCTTAATTGGTGTATTGGTCTTACTCGGCTTATATCTGTTACTGATCATGCGTGGGCTTTATATCGCTGCGAACGCACAAAACACCTTTGGTCGCGTCATGGCTGGTGGCTTAATGTTGATCCTCTTTGTTTATGTATTCGTTAATATTGGCATGGTTAGTGGTATCTTACCCGTGGTTGGAGTACCTCTACCGCTCGTCAGTTATGGGGGATCGGCACTGATTGTTTTAATGGCCGGATTCGGTATTATCATGTCTATTCATACACACAGAAAATTTCTTTCCAAGAGTTTATAAAAGAGGCTTAGTATGCGTTTTCAATGGATTATGCTTGGCATTACGACTGCATTGCTTAGTGGTTGTGTCACAGAAGAGAACATTAAGCAGCCTAGTAATGTACCGGCTGTACCTGCTCAAGACGTGCTTGGCGCAGAGCCTCATTATGAGCCTTTTCATCCAACAGCCAACAGTGACTATCAGCGTAACGGCCAGCAATACCAAATTGTTCGCGACGCATCGCAATTTTCACAAGTAGGTTATGCCTCTATCTTTGGTTCAGAGTCAGCAGGGAATATGACAGCAATTGGTGAGCGAGTTAACCCTATTGAATTAACAGCAGCCCACCCGACTTTACCTATTCCAAGCTATGTGCGTATCACTAACATGATGAATGGCCGAATGATGGTTGTTCGTGTGAATGATAGAGGCCCTTATACACAAGGCAAAAGCATCGCTGTTTCTCGCGCCGTTGCTGATCGCCTCAATTTAATGCCAACCACACGCATCAAAATTGATGCTATCCAAGTCGCTCAAGATGGCTCTCTATCAGGACCAGGTACGATTGGCTCAAACTTTGTTAAACAAAGTTATGCCCTGCCAGGGCGCCCTCAGCTAGGCTCCGGCCCAATGGGAACGCCTGTAATGGAAAATTTACCAACCCCTGAAAATGTGCTCCCCGTGAAACAGCCAACAGCCCCAATGGAGCCCGTTGTGCCTGAAAGCAGCTTAAAAACCCCTGAGCCAGAAGCCCCTCAAGCGACGCCAAGTACTCCTGCCGTTCCTGAAAGAGGTTATTTAGTTCAAGTTGGTGCTATCGGAAATCAAAGCAACGCCAAAACTATGTTGGAAAAATTGAAAAGTCAGTTTGGTGTTCCCGGTCGCTTACAGCCCTACAACAATATTTATCGTGTTCAATTAGGGCCATTTGCAGATAGGCAACAGGCTGTGGATCTACAAGGCCGAATTCAGGCTGAACTAAATCAAACGTCGATGGTTGTCGCTCCATAAGGTAGGTATTCATCACTATTCAAATTATCAGTACCAACAATAATGACGCCTCTTAACCTAAACATATCAAGGGGCTTTTTTATTTGCTCGATAACCGACTAGTAACTTGAAGTGTGATCTGTATAAAATATTGTAAAAACATTGGCGCAAGCATTAATCAATCCTTGTACTTTTGCTAAACTGCGCCTCCTTGTGTTAACCGAATTCCGGATGTAACAATACAAACATGAAAAATTTTGCCCCATCACGCACCCTTCGTCATACCTTGCTAGGTGCATCGCTACTTTTCACTATGACACAGGCAAATGCTAACGAGCCATTCCCAAATAGCCCTGTTCCAGCAGTACCTGAAATTGATGCAGAAGCCTATATCTTGATTGATTACAACTCAGGTAAAGTGCTTGCTGAAAAGAATGCGGATCAACGCCGTGACCCTGCGAGTTTGACTAAAATGATGACCAGCTATGTTATTGGTCAAGCGATCAAGTCAGGCAAAATCGGTGCAGAGGATATTGTCACTGTCAACGAAGATGCATGGGCAACAGGTAACCCAATATTTAAGGGTTCCTCATTAATGTTCCTGAAACCCGGCGACCGCGTGAGTGTTTCTCAATTAACTCGTGGAATTAACTTACAATCAGGTAACGATGCTTGTGTTGCCATGGCGGACTATGTCGCGGGTGACCAAGCGAATTTCATCCAATTGATGAATGGCTACGTCAGCAAACTGGGCTTACAAAATACCCATTTTCAAACCGTTCATGGTTTAGATGCTGAAGGCCAATATAGCTCAGCACGTGACATGGCATTACTCGGGCAGGCTCTGATACGTGATGTTCCCGATGAATATGCTATCTACAAAGAAAAAGAGTTCACTTTTAACAATATTCGCCAAACTAACCGTAATGGTTTGTTATGGGATAAAAGTCTCTCAGTTGATGGCATTAAAACAGGCCACACTAATGCTGCGGGGTATAATTTAGTTGCCTCCGCAACAGAGGGCCAAATGCGCCTTATTTCCGTCGTAATGGGCGGTAAAAGTATGAAAGGCCGTGATGCAGAAAGTAAAAAACTGCTCACGTATGGCTTCCGCTTTTATGAAACTGTCAAGCCGCTACAAGCGGGGGTTGAGTTTGCCTCCGAGCCTGTTTGGTTTGGTGATGAAAATAACGTTAAACTTGGGGTAACAGAAGATCTGTTCTTAACTATCCCTCGTGGACGTTTAAAAGATCTTAAAGCAAGCTATGATATCTCAACATCCGAGCTAGAAGCACCACTGAAAAAAGGGCAAGCAGTTGGAACTATTAATTTCCAACTTGATGGTAAAACCATCGAACAACGCCCTCTGGTCGTGCTGAAAGATGTGGAAGAAGGTGGCTTTTTCAGTCGTTTAATTGACTATATTAAGTTACTGTTCCATCGCTGGTTTGGCTAACCCTTGAATCAGATATATATCATCCCCATATAGTGTATATCTGAAAGTTTGAAGGGGGGAATCCCCCTTCAAACACTATTATTGTTATTAGGAGCGCCCATGAAAACGAAATTAAACGAACTACTTGAGTTCCCCTGCTCATTCACTTACAAAGTGATGGGATTAGCGGAGCCGGAGCTGGTTGATCAGGTCGTTGAAGTGGTTCAGCGCCATGCTCCGGGCGACTATTCTCCAGAAGTGAAGCCGAGTAGCAAAGGCAATTACCACTCCGTTTCGATTACCATTAATGCAACGCATATTGAGCAAATCGAAAAATTATATGAAGAGCTTGGTGCATTAGAGCGCGTTAGAATGGTTCTGTAATTCACTTTGTGTCTTATCAAAAATCGGGTGGCTTAAACCCACTCGGTTTTTTCCTAACATCTTTTATATTACTCCCCCTATATAAAAACTTTCACCGTTTCTGGGTCCAAATACCTGCCTTTTTTCCCGCTAGATAGCGTTACAGGTTACTTTGCATAACACAAATAGATTGCGTCAACCCTCAATATAACATTTTCATAACATGACAAAACTGGCGATAACCCGCTACCAGCGTTATACTACTGGCACATTTCTAATGTGGATGTTAAAACATTGTCAGCACGAACCATTATTGTACGTCAATTAGGGCTTGCCCCTTATCAACGCGTTTCTGATGCGATGCACCAGTTCACTGAAAACCGCGACAAAGAGACCGCCGATGAGCTATGGCTTGTCGAACATCCTCGCGTCTTTACCCAAGGCCAAGCAGGTAAGGCTGAACATCTGCTCGCTCCCGGAGAGATCCCCGTGATCCAAAGTGATAGGGGCGGCCAAGTCACTTATCATGGCCCTGGTCAGCAAGTGATGTATGTCATGCTTGATCTCAAACGTAACAAGTTAGGCGTTCGCGATTTAGTCACGGCCCTTGAAACGACGGTTGTGAAGACACTTGCACATTACCAAATTGAAGCTTATCCACGCCCTGATGCCCCCGGCGTGTATATCAATGGTGATAAAGTTTGTTCGCTAGGTCTACGCATTCGAAAAGGTTGCTCTTTCCATGGATTAGCGCTCAATATCAATATGGATCTAGAACCTTTCAACCGCATCAACCCTTGTGGTTATTCGCAATTAAAGATGACACAGATGTGTCATTTCATTCCCAACCTGACATTACCAGATGTTCAACCCGTGCTAATTGAACAGTTCTGTGACACACTGGGATTTCATATTGTTCAATAATGATGCTATAATTTTTTAACATTTTTAAAAAAAATTTTAATGGATAAGTCACGGCTCCCATACTTTTATTCCTAGTATCAACTTATCCAATAACTCAAAAAGATAACTGGAACCGGTATAATTATGAGTAAACCAATTCAGATAGAACGCGGAATTAAATATCGTGACGCCGATAAAATGGCGCTGATCCCTGTTAAAAACGTTGTTACAGAACGTGAAGAGATTCTACGTAAGCCTGATTGGATGAAAATTAGGTTACCGGCTGACTCGACCCGTATTCAGGGGATCAAAGCCGCTATGCGCAAAAATGGCCTGCACTCTGTTTGTGAAGAGGCCTCTTGCCCTAACCTATCTGAATGTTTTAATCACGGTACAGCCACTTTTATGATCCTCGGTGCTATCTGTACACGCCGTTGCCCATTCTGTGATGTTGCCCATGGCCGCCCAAATGCACCCGATGCTAACGAGCCAGTTAAACTTGCTCAAACCATTAAAGATATGGGGCTTCGCTATGTCGTGATCACCTCGGTGGATCGTGACGATTTACGAGACGGCGGAGCACAGCACTTTGCAGATTGTATTAGCGCTATTCGTGAAAAAAGCCCCTCGATTAAAATCGAAACATTAGTGCCAGATTTTAGAGGCAGAATGGATCGTGCTTTAGAGATCTTGACCGAAACACCACCGGATGTATTTAACCATAACCTTGAGAATGTGCCGCGTCTTTATCGTCAAGTACGTCCCGGCGCAAATTATGATTGGTCATTAAAGCTACTTGAAAGGTTCAAAGAAGCGCATCCAGACATCCCAACCAAATCAGGTTTGATGGTTGGCTTAGGTGAAACTAACGAAGAAATTATTGAAGTAATGCGCGATTTGCGCCGTCATGGCGTTACCATGCTAACGCTTGGTCAGTACCTCCAACCAAGCCGCCATCACCTTCCGGTTAAGCGCTATGTTAGCCCTGCTGAATTTGATGAAATGAAAGAAGAGGCTATGGCGATGGGCTTTACCCACGCGGCTTGTGGTCCGTTCGTACGCTCATCTTACCATGCAGACCTACAAGCCAAAGGCGAAGAAGTTAAATAGTCACGACGTTTATCACCCTGTCTATCAAGCCTCGAAAATTCGAGGCTTTTTTATTTGTGACCCCAAAATCTAAGAGGCAAATAAAACTCGCCCCAGATGAACTGGGGCGAGTTTAGAGGCTGTTCGTTTCTATTTGTTTAAATTACAGAGAGACAACGTTTACAGCAGATGGGCCTTTAGCACCTTCAGTGATTTCAAATTCAACTTTCTGACCTTCTGCTAGGGTTTTGAAACCTTCGCTCGCAATAGCAGAAAAGTGAACAAACACATCTTTGCTGCCATCTTCTGGAGTGATAAAACCGAAACCTTTAGACTCGTTGAACCACTTAACGTTACCTTTAACTTTAGACATCAAATTATTACCTTTAAATAAAAATAGACACACCATCAGTGTCAGGTTCAGTACAACAGATATACAAGTAACTTGTCTACAACCTAGATCACGAAAATTGACAAAATATATAAAAAAATATTATTTATTGGGATAAATTTCTCATTTAACATGAATTATTCTTTATAATAGTAATTAATCCCAATAATAATATTAAACTCACTGAACTAATTAGCATATTCCTTTTCATGCGCTAATAACCAATCCTTGATATCTAACCCTCCGGTATAGCCGACCAGCTTACCGTCATGACCTAATACGCGATGGCAAGGAACAATCAACGAAATCGGATTACGTGAGTTTGCCATCCCCACCGCGCGGCAATAATTCACAGAACCGAGTTTTAAAGCCAGATCCTTATAGCTCCAACGCTCACCAAAAGGAATACTACAAAGGTGCCCCCATACTTTCTTTTGAAATTCAGTGCCTTGTGGATTTAACTTTACCGTGAATTCTTTACGTTGATGGTTAAAATATTCTGTCAGTTGTTTAACACACAACTCAGAATGCGTATTTTTCTGTTCTGGATAACTCTTTTGCTCAACAAAATAGATACTGGTTACCCCCTCGTCATCCGCCGTGATTTGTACCCACGGTTTAGGAAATTTTTCCGGTGCAGCCAAATATTGACAATACATAATATCCCCTTAAGAGAGTGCGATTATCTGATCGTATATACAGTTATAAACTGTATTATTTCTACTTGGCAATAATATTTTTTCTCAGACTTGATAACAGAACTATTCAAATCCTCAAAATTTAATTTTCCAATATAAATAACTACCTAGCCATTAATTAGAATAATTATCATTCAATATTTCCATACCACTATATATTGTGTGGTTGAAAAAAATTAGATCTATATATAGTCTTTAAATACCAATCATCACACTACTGATAGTATTCAGTACACCTAAAGGTACTTAATATGGCCATTATTACGATTTACAGTAAACCCGACTGCGTTCAATGTCATGCCACTTACCAAGCCCTAGAACGTAAAAGCATTCCATATCAGGTCATCGACCTCACTCAAGATGATGAAGCTCTACAGTTTGTTCGCAAATTGGGTTACCAGCAAGTTCCTGTTGTCGTTGCTGATCAAGAGCATTGGTCCGGCTTTCGCCCTGATATGATCAGCCGCCTTTCAGCTTAGGAGCGGATTATGCAAACGGAATCACTCATCTATTTTTCGAGCCGTTCTGGCAACTGTCACCGTTTTGTTGAAAAGGTTGGGCTGCCAGCAACGCGTTTGCCTATCGGTGAACAACAAAGCAGCATCATTGCCACCACACCATTTGTCCTGCTCCTTCCGACCTATGGGGGAGGAGGCAGCCGAGGTGCAGTTCCGAAAGAAGTGATCCGTTTTTTGAATATTGAATCAAATCGACGATTAATTCGTGGGGTTATTGCCGCTGGTAACACTAATTTTGGCGAAGCTTATGCGATTGCGGGCGATATCATCGCCACAAAGTGCCAAGTTCCCTACTTATATCGATTTGAATTATTAGGCACGGAGCGCGATGTGCAACGTGTCCGTGATGGACTAAATGCCTTTTGGCAACAAAGACATAATTAGAGCTAATTCAATGGAAAACACCAAAAACAAGACCACTGTTGATTATCATGCACTTAATGCCATGTTGAATTTGTACAACAGTGCGGGCGAGATCCAGTTTGAGAAAGATAAAGAAGCGGCTCACCACTATTTTCGCCAACATGTAAATCAAAATACTGTCTTTTTTCATGACTTAAAAGAGAAGCTCGATTTCTTAGTTAATGAAAATTATTATGAACCACAAGTCATTGAACAATATGATTTTGCCTTTATCAAGAAGCTTTTTAAGCAAGCCTATGCACATAAATTCCGTTTTCAAACTTTTTTAGGTGCATTCAAATACTACACCAGCTACACCTTAAAAACCTTTGATGGCAAACGTTACCTTGAACGCTATGAAGATCGTGTTTGCATGGTCGCGCTAACACTCGCTCAAGGTAATCAAGCACTTGCTAGCTATTTAGTCGACGAAATTATCAGTGGACGCTTTCAACCGGCCACCCCTACTTTCCTTAACTGTGGGAAAAAACAACGCGGAGAGCTGGTTTCCTGCTTCTTACTGCGTATTGAAGACAACATGGAATCAATTGGTCGTTCCGTCAATTCAGCGCTACAGCTATCAAAACGTGGTGGTGGTGTTGCTTTTCTGATGACCAACCTGCGGGAACAAGGCGCGCCGATCAAGCTGATCGAAAACCAATCCTCTGGCGTCGTTCCGGTCATGAAAATGTTAGAGGATGCCTTTTCCTACGCAAATCAATTAGGGGCGCGACAAGGTGCAGGCGCTGTCTATCTGCATGCTCACCACCCTGACATCATACGTTTTCTGGATACTAAGCGGGAAAATGCCGATGAAAAAATTCGCATTAAAACATTATCGCTTGGTGTAGTGATCCCTGATATTACTTTCCAATTGGCGAAAGAAAACAAAGAGATGTATCTGTTTTCACCTTATGATATTGAACGTGAATATGGCGTTCCCATGTCAGAAATCAGCGTGACTGAAAAATATCATGAGATGGTCAATAATAAGGCCATAAAAAAATACAAAATCAACGCACGCGAATTCTTCCAAACCCTCGCCGAAATCCAATTTGAGTCTGGTTATCCTTATATTTTATTTGAAGATACGGCGAATCGTGCGAACCCAATAGCGGGACGCATTAATATGAGTAACTTGTGCTCAGAAATTCTGCAAGTTAATCGCCCTAGCTTCTATGAAGACGATTTAAGTTACCGCGAAGTCGGGAAAGATATCAGTTGTAACTTAGGCTCCATGAATATAGCCAAAATGATGGATGCTCCCGATTTTGCCCAATCCGTTGCCATTGCGATCAGAGCGCTAACGGCGGTCTCCGATATGAGCCATATTCGCTCAGTGCCTTCTATCGAACAAGGTAACCATCAATCCCACGCCATTGGGCTTGGGCAAATGAACTTACATGGCTATCTTGCAAGAGAGCGTATCCACTATGGTTCAGAAGAAGCGCTTGATTTCACTAATATCTATTTTTATACCATCACTTATCATGCTTTAAAAACTTCAAATCAATTGGCAATTGAACGCAAAGCCACTTTTAAAGGTTTCGAGCATTCTGAGTATGCCAATGGTCGTTATTTTGATAAATATATCAACCAAAGCTGGCTACCAAAAACACAAACCGTTCAGGAATTATTCCGACGTTCGGGCATCGAAATTCCAACTCAGGCGGATTGGCTATCATTGAAACAATCAGTGATGGAGCACGGTATTTATAACCAAAACTTACAGGCAATTCCGCCTACTGGTTCAATATCTTATATCAATAACTCAACATCGAGTATTCACCCGATAGTTGCCCGGATAGAGATCCGTAAAGAGGGGAAAATAGGTCGCGTCTACTACCCTGCCCCATTTATGAATAATGATAACCTTGAATATTATCAAGATGCTTATCAAATTGGCCCTGAAAAAATCATCGATACCTATGCCGTTGCCACACAACATGTCGACCAAGGGCTATCTCTAACCTTGTTCTTCAAAGACGATGCAACAACTCGCGATATCAACCGCGCTCAGATCTACGCGTGGCGTAAAGGTATAAAAACCTTGTATTACATTAGGCTTCGCCAAACCGCCCTAGAAGGCACAGAAATTGACGGTTGTGTTTCATGTACGCTTTAAAAGGAAAATCAGTATGACAACGCACATTTCATCTGCACCAGTTAAAGCGATCAACTGGAATCGAATCGAAGATGATAAAGATTTGGAGGTCTGGAACCGCTTAACCACTAACTTTTGGTTACCAGAGAAAATACCTCTATCAAACGATATCTCTTCATGGAATACATTAACGGCTGCCGAGCAACAGTTAACTATTCGAGTCTTTACTGGGTTAACGCTGCTCGACACAATTCAAAATACCGTTGGCGCACCGAGCCTCATGTCCGATGCCCTTACACCACATGAAGAAGCGGTATTATCAAATATCAGTTTTATGGAAGCAGTACACGCTCGCTCTTATAGTTCTATATTTTCAACGCTTTGCTCAACTAGCGATGTTGATGATGCTTATCGTTGGAGTGAAGAAAATTCTGCGCTACAAAATAAGGCAAAAATCATTATGTCTTATTACTGTGATTCACATCCATTAAAGAAAAAAGTCGCAAGTGTTTTTTTAGAATCATTTTTATTTTATTCGGGATTCTATTTACCTATGTATTGGTCCAGTCGAGGCAAGTTAACCAATACTGCTGACCTCATTCGTTTAATTATTCGTGATGAGGCAATTCACGGCTATTATATTGGTTATAAATTTCAGAAATCCTTATTAAAATATGATGAAAAAACACAGAAGGAAATTAAAGATTTTACTTTCAGTTTACTTTTTGATTTATATGAAAATGAAGTGAATTATACACAAGAATTATATGACACTGTTGGTTGGACAGAGGATGTTAAAAAGTTCCTTCATTATAATGCCAATAAGGCATTAATGAATTTAGGTTATGAAGCCCTATTTCCCGATGTGGTTACTGATGTTAGCCCAGCAATATTATCGGCACTTTCACCGGATGCAAATGAGAATCATGACTTCTTTTCGGGTTCAGGATCTTCATATGTCATTGGCAAAGCAGTAAGCACCGAAGATGATGACTGGGATTTTTAATCAATCAATTTAGTTAACTGATCGTTTTAAACATCCTAAATAAGCATATCCCGCTGAATAATAATAACTTTATTTAGCGGGATATCTTTTAGTATAAAAAACCATCATGACAACTCGAGATTTACATGTTTTACTGTTAAATAATTCATTTTTAATATGCATATCAGGCAATAATTTTTAAGAATAAGTATTTTCGCTTAAAAATTAATTAATATAACTAATCAATAAGGCCTTATATTGAAATTATTTTCAATTTTATTTGCTAATTGACCTAACCGTTATAATCTCTATTCTTTTTAATTTGTTATGGTTAGTTTTCAAATGCACAATAGTAAAATAAATGTATATACAACAAAACGTTAACCTATTTATTTTGAAAATAAATCACCTTAATGTTGAATCCCATAAAAACAACACTTTCCTAATTTGTATTCTATTTTTACTCGCTATTTTTTTGATTAATACTCCTTAACCAAGGGTTGTCAGCTCAATTTATTATGCTAGGTTATATTACTTGTTTATTTTTCTAATAATTTTAAGTGGAGCCGTTGAATTCAAATCATAATTATTAAATTCACCTTAAGCGAAATAGGAATATCTACCCTAAATATTTTCAACCAATAGTCTAAAGCTGATAATCGAGTTTTTGGCCAATTGATAAAAAGACCAGTTTCATTCGATAAGTGCTTTGAACAATTTATTAATTGAAAAATGGGTAATTACTGTATGCCAATAAAATTAGAAGTTAAAAATTTATATAAAATTTTTGGGGAACACCCTGATCAAGCCTTCAAACTTTTAGAATCAGGAATGAGCAAAGATGATATCTTTGAAAAAACAGGCCAAACGGTTGGTGTTCAAGATGCAAATTTAGCCATTAATGAGGGTGAAATCTTTGTTGTGATGGGGCTTTCGGGATCTGGGAAATCAACATTGGTACGGCTTCTCAATCGCCTAATTGAACCCACCAGCGGACAAGTGCTGATTGATGGTGAAGATATCTCGAATATTTCAGAAAAAGCGCTACGTCAGGTCAGACGCACAAAAATCAGTATGGTGTTCCAATCCTTTGCGCTCATGCCCCATATGAATGTTCTCGATAACACCGCTTTTGGTATGGAACTCTCGGGGATCTCAAAAGAGCAACGTCATCAAAAAGCCATGGATGCCCTTCGACAAGTTAACCTTGAAAAATGGGCTTACTCTTATCCTGATGAATTATCCGGCGGTATGAGGCAGCGTATTGGTCTTGCACGAGCCTTGGCAAATGATCCCGATATCTTGTTAATGGATGAAGCCTTTTCTGCGTTAGATCCCTTGATCCGAACCGAAATGCAAGATGAGTTGCTCTCTCTTCAAGGTGATAAACAACGCACCATTGTGTTTATCTCCCACGACCTTGATGAAGCCATGCGCATAGGAGACCGAATTGCCATCATGCAAGGTGGTGTCGTTGTGCAAATAGGCACTCCCGATGAGATACTCAATAATCCCGCGAATGATTACGTCAAAACCTTCTTCCGTGGTGTTGATATTAGTCAGGTCTTTAGTGCCAAAGATATTGCGCGACGAAGAGCCGATGCCCTATTGCATATTGCGCCTGGTTTTGGCCCACGTTCCGCATTGAAAGTGCTTAATGATGATGACCGATACTATGGTTATCTCATCTCTCGAGGACACACATTTGCAGGTGTCGTATCTGTTGAATCACTCGAAAAAGCGCTACAAAACAACCAAGGCATTGAATCAGCGGTGATTTCTAGCATAGAACCAATTCAGGGAGAAACCCCACTCAATGAGGTCATCTCAACCGTTGCACAAGCTCCCTGCGCCGTTCCCGTTATTAATGAAAAAAATCGCTATCTTGGTGTGATATCGAAGGGAATGCTACTACAGGCGCTGGATAAGGAGACTTCTAATGAGCAATAACACGAATGAGCGTAAAGCTGACTATCAGGATCCGTGGGCAGAAACCCAAGCAGATGAGACATCGCAACAAAATAATGCGACGGATACCACTTCAGGCAGCGACCCTTGGTCAACGAGTTCCGAAAGCCAAACATCAACAGAGAGTGATCCGTGGGGAAGTACAGCAGATACTTCAACACCGTCAGATACCGGCGGAAGCGATTGGCTGGATGCGGCTCCCACTGAGGGAATAAATACAGAACATTTTGATATTATGGATCCTTTTCAACATACTCTGATCCCGCTTGACTCTTGGGTCACTCAGGCTATTGATTGGATCGTGTTGCATTTCCGTCCTGTTTTTCAGGGGATCCGTATTCCTATTGATTTTATCCTTAGCGGCTTTGAGCAGCTTTTAACCTCACTACCGTCACCGATTGCGATTATTTTATTTGCGTTGATAGCATGGCAACTGGCAGGCCGTGTCATGGGCATTGCAACATTTGTGTCGATGATTGTGATTGGTGCTATCGGGGCTTGGTCAGAAGCGATGGTAACACTCTCTCTGGTGCTAACCTCGTTACTCTTTTGCTTAATTATTGGCTTACCACTCGGCATATGGCTAGCCCGTAGTGATAAAGCCGCCAGCATTGTTAGGCCGATCCTTGATGCGATGCAAACAACACCAGCATTCGTGTATTTAGTACCGATTGTTATGCTTTTTGGTATTGGCAATGTGCCCGGTGTTGTCGTCACCATCATCTTTGCGCTACCGCCTATTATCCGTTTGACTATTTTAGGTATCAAACAAGTTCCCGCAGACTTGATTGAAGCAGCAGAATCCTTCGGCGCCAGCCCTCGTCAGCTACTCTTTAAAGTCCAACTGCCTTTGGCGATGCCAACCATTATGGCTGGTGTTAACCAAACCTTGATGTTAGCACTTTCCATGGTCGTTATCGCCTCCATGATTGCCGTCGGTGGCTTAGGTCAAATGGTATTACGTGGTATCGGTCGTCTCGATATGGGACTCGCGTCCGTCGGTGGTGTGGGCATTGTTATCCTCGCGATTGTGCTTGACCGATTAACGCAGTCACTTGGCAAAAATTCGCGTAGTAAAGCCTCAACTCGCTGGTATCAACAAGGCCCCATCGGCCTTATCACGCGCCCATTTAGCCGAAAATCACATTAAGTTTTTGCTCTTCTATTCACGATAGAGCCGACAATCGGCTCTTCGCTTGCCAAGGCAAGCCAAAACGACAAACAGAGGTATCAATAATGAAAAAACCAATGATATTGGCAACTGCCCTGACAGCCTTACTTGCCGTTCCATTTGCTCATGCAGAAGATCTTCCCGGTAAAGGGGTAAAAATCACCCCGGTACAAAGTACCATCAGCGAAGAAACGTTCCAAACGCTGTTAGTGGCAAAAGCCCTTGAGAAACTCGGTTATGAAGTCGAGCCGATTAAAGAGGTCGACTACAATGTGGCTTATGCTTCCATTGCCAATGGGGATGCAACCTATTTGGCGGTAAGCTGGGTGCCATTACATGATGCACAATATAACGCGGCAGGGGGTGATAAGGTCTTTTACCGCCAAGGTGATTATGTCGTGAATGCGGCACAAGGTTATCTCATCGATAAGAAAACCGCCGAAAAATACAAAATCACCAATATTGATCAGTTAAAAGATCCAAAAATAGCCAAATTATTCGATACCGATGGTAATGGTAAAGCAGACCTAACGGGTTGTAACCCAGGCTGGGGCTGTGAAGCGGCGATTAACAACCATCTAAAAGCTTATGGTTTAGAAAAAACCGTTGAGCACAATCAAGGCAACTACGCCGCTATGATGGCAGACACCATCACTCGTTACAAAGAAGGTAAACCTATCCTGTACTACACATGGACGCCTTACTGGATCAGTGATGTGCTCAAACCAGGTCGTGATGTGGTTTGGTTAGAAGTACCGTTCTCATCAATGCCAAATGGTGACAAAACCGACACCGCATTACCGAACGGTAAAAATTACGGCTTCCCACCAAACACAATGCATATCGTCGCCAATAAAAAATGGGCCGAAAAGAACCCTGCGGCAGCTAAGTTATTCGAGATCATGAAACTCCCTATTGCAGATATCAACGCTCAAAACTTGAGAATGCATAATGGAGAAGCTTCGCAATCGGATATTCGCCGTCACACCGATGCGTGGATCAAAGCCCATCAATCCACTTTTGATGGTTGGGTAGAGCAAGCACGCAAAGCTGCTGAAAAATAATATCTGCCAGTGATGAGTCTTCTAAGCCACCTTTTTAGGTGGCTTCTTTGCACGCTCTCCAACTTATAGAATTATTTTATTAATAGATAAAATGTTCCCATTCATAACTCAAAATTGTTTTATAGTAGAGGCCTTATGAATGATGAGTAGATATTGAATGAATAAGGCACCACAAGCAGAACTCACTCCGGGTTTAGTCATATTAATGGCCATCGCAACAGGCCTCGTCGTTGCTAGTAACTACTACGCGCAACCCCTTCTAGACACTATCGCCACTCAATTTAACCTGACCACAAATATGGCGGGGTTTATTGTGACTGTCGCCCAATTAGGCTATGCAGTAGGTCTACTTTTTTTAGTTCCCCTAGGTGATATCTTTGAGCGTAAAGGCCTGATATTAACAATGACATCCTTGTCAGCTATCGGCTTACTTATCACCGCGCTCTCAAATAATATCTGGCAAATTCTTGTTGGAACGGCACTCACAGGGCTATTTTCAGTTGTTGCTCAAGTGCTCATCCCAATGGCAGCCTCGCTGGCAAAACCTCATCAAAGAGGGAAATCTGTCGGTATCATCATGAGTGGATTGCTATTAGGAATCTTACTTGCTAGAACAATTTCCGGCGCCGTCGCTATGGTAGGAGGATGGCGAACCATTTATTGGGTCGCTTTTGCCCTACTTATTATCTTAATTATTGTGCTTGCGATTAAACTGCCTCGTTATCATCAAAAAGCAAACCTAAATTACTTCCAGTTGCTGTTTTCAATAGGTCGACTCTTTTTTGGAACCCCTGTGTTGGCCGTTCGTGCGCTATTGGGCGCCCTATCCTTCGCCAATTTCGCATTACTTTGGACTGCCATGGCTTTTCTACTTGCCAGCCCACCTTTTAGTTTTTCAGAAGGAACTATCGGCCTTTTTGGCTTAGTTGGTGCTGCCGGAGCATTCATGGCTTCCCAAGCCGGTCATCTCGTCGATAAAGGTAAAGGAAAACGAGTGACAACCATCGGCTTAATTTTATTGCTTCTGTCATGGATCCCAATTGGATTTGCAAAGGATTCACTGATTGCTTTTATTATTGGCGTCTTAATACTTGACCTGGCTATTCAAGCTGTCCATGTCACTAACCAAAGTACTCTATACCGTATTTTACCTGATGCGCGTAATCGTATTACCGCAGGCTATATGACGAGCTATTTTATTGGTGGTGCACTTGGCTCTTTATTATCTGGCTATGCTTACGAAAAAGCAGGTTGGGAAGGCGTTGCTATCGCTGGCGGCATATTATGTGTGATCAGTTTG
Source organism: Providencia sp. PROV267 (assembly GCF_028477825.1). NCBI lineage: Bacteria > Pseudomonadati > Pseudomonadota > Gammaproteobacteria > Enterobacterales > Morganellaceae > Providencia > Providencia sp. PROV267. The sequence goes on from NZ_JAMPLX010000007.1 coordinate 457,483, forward strand.
ATTATTTGGGCAATAGGTATTCGCTTTGACCCCACCATATACCCATCCGATGAATAAAATATACTCGCGAGGAGTGTCTTTTTTTAGGCACTCTTTATAAACCCTGCCATAAATCTATCAGAAAATATAATGCATCGGTAAAAATACTTAATTTATACTTAATATCTCATTCTCCGCTTCCTCTCTTTATAATCACAAATTTTTGCCAATGATTTTATTTTGCAATAATTACATAGGCAAAAATCATCAAATGACACAGTTAAACAAAAAATATACCTTTCTATAAAGTTATAATGTAATTTATATAAATTACTATTTCTTGTAGTTATTGTAATCAATATGTTAGTTGTCACCTAACAATACTAAGTAACAGAGGAAAGGTTTACAAATGTCATGAAATCATGACAGTAAGGAGAGTGCAGCAGTATAATTACGTGATTTTATTTTGTTTTACTCGGTTATTATCATGATGAAAAATAAAGCAAAATGATGATTTTATTATACGTAAATAATTTAAAAGGCAGAAGAGTATAATTAAGCTATACTAAATTTAGCAAATTACATTCATAAAATTTATGAATTATGTATCATTATCAAAATAAATTTGATGGTATCAATTAACTACAATTGCTAATTTTAGCTTTTGATATACCATTTAGATGGTTGATGACAGTTGTAATCTTACCAACTGAAACTAATAAGGTATCTAAATAATGGAAAGTTCATTTACTCCGACTGAAGAGTTACTTAATGCTCGCGTCGCACAGCAAAGTTCACACAGCAATCCCATTCCCTATCAGGAGATCCTCCTAACACGCCTTTGTATGCATGTTCATGGCAAGCTCCTTGAGTCTCGTAATAATATGCTCAAAGCTCAAGGGATTAATGAAACACTGTTTATGGCGTTAATGATCCTAGATACAAAAGATTCCCGCAGTATTCAACCTTCTGAGCTAAGCGCTGCTTTGGGATCCTCACGCACTAATGCAACCCGTATTGCCGATGAACTGGAAAAAAATGGTTGGATTGAACGTAAAGAAAGTCACAATGACCGTCGTTGTTTGCATCTTCACCTAACTGAAAAAGGCTCTGAATTTTTAGCAGGGTTATTGCCTCCTCAGCATGCAGCCTTAAAAGATATTTGGTCAGTATTAGATGCTGAAGAACAACAACAACTGAATAAGTTGATGCGTAAGTTGCTAATAAAGCTAGATACTGTTAAAGATTATAGTAAATAATTAACCATTGTATTTTTGTGGGTAATGTATTTGAGGCATTTATAAGCAAAAAGGCGAAAAAAGACTTTTCTGTCTGAAAGATTTCGTTATCCTTTCTAACTTGTGCTTACGATATCCCATCAAGCAAATATTTCAATTGTTGTCTTAGTTTCCAGTGGTTAATGTTAACTGCTGGGAACATTCGTGATCTAAAATGCCGATGAGCGGAGAAACACCCAATGAGTGCCCATGAGGAAATGCAACCAACCCAAAATCCACAACCAAATAAAAAAAGAAAACGCAGAAATGCTTTAATGTTTCTCACATTCCTTTTTATTGCTATTGGCGTTGGCTGGGCAATATACTGGTTCCTTGTTTTACGCCATTATGAAACGACTGATAACGCTTACGTTGCAGGTAACCAAGTTCAAATTCAATCTCAAATTTCTGGCAGTGTTATGACGGTGAATGTCGATAACACCGATTTCGTCAAAAGCGGTACAGTATTAGTAGAGCTTGACCCTCGAGATGCTCAACTTGCATTAGAAAAAGCCAAAACCACTTTAGCAAACAGCGTTCGTCAAACCCACCAGCAGATAGTGAATAGCCGCCAATATCAAGCGAATATTGATATGAAGCGCTCTGAGCTAATTAGTCTACAAAACGATTTAAAACGCCGTGAAGTCCTTGGCAGCAGTAACCTAATCGGGAAAGAAGAACTGCAACACGCTCGCGAAGCCGTTGTCAGCGCTAAAGCAGCGCTCGAAGTGGCTATTGAGCAACTCAATGCAAACAAAGCGATCATTCTAGATACTCCCCTCGAAAAACAGCCGGCTGTCGAAGCTGCCGCAACAGAAGTTAGGAACACATGGTTAGCATTGCAGAGAACTAAAATTGTCAGCCCTGTGGATGGTTATGTCTCACGCCGTAGCGTACAAGTCGGCTCACAAATTACGACTTCAACACCGTTGATGGCTATCGTTCCTTCTGAAGGTATGTGGATTGATGCCAATTTCAAAGAAACCCAACTTGCCGATATGCGCATTGGACAGCCCGTTAAAGTAACGACTGATTTTTATGGTAAAAATATTGTTTTCAATGGCACCGTAGCAGGGTTAGATATGGGAACAGGTAGCGCATTTTCATTACTGCCTGCTCAAAACGCTACAGGGAATTGGATCAAAGTAGTTCAACGCTTACCCGTCCGTATCGTATTAGACCCGGCTCAATTGGAGCAATATCCATTACGTATTGGCTTATCGACAGAAGTGACGGTAGACACGCTTAATAAAGATGGCAAAGTGCTATCAAAAGGTATGCGTGAAGCGCCTGCATATCACACCTCTGCACTTGCCATAGATATGTCTCCTGCAGACAAAATAGTTACTGAGATTATTAACAATAACTCAGGCAACAAATAATCCGAGGTGTAATTGTGACAAATACACCGTTAACAGGATCAAAACTCGCGTGGATGACCATTGCTCTGTCATTGGCCACATTTATGCAAGTACTTGATTCAACAATTGCTAACGTTGCCATTCCAACGATTGCAGGTAATCTTGGCGCCTCTAACTCGCAGGGAACGTGGGTAATTACCTCTTTTGGTGTGGCAAATGCGATTTCAATTCCTATTACCGGATGGTTAGCCCGCAGGATTGGTGAAGTTAGGCTATTTTTATGGTCGACAGGCCTATTTGCACTAACTTCATGGTTATGTGGTATCTCTGGCAGCCTTGAAATGCTGATTTTATTCCGTGTGTTACAAGGGCTGGTTGCGGGGCCATTAATTCCCCTATCCCAAAGTTTATTGCTCAATAACTACCCCCCTGCCAAACGGAATATGGCCTTGGCGCTTTGGTCAATGACCATCGTTATCGCGCCAATTTGTGGGCCAATATTGGGTGGCTACATCAGTGATAATTATCATTGGGGTTGGATATTCTTTATCAACGTTCCATTTAGTATCGCAATTATTTTTGCCATTATGCAGACACTAAAAGGGCGTGAAACCAAAATTTCTATTCAACCCATTGATACTATCGGGCTAGTACTGCTAGTTATCGGTATTGGTGCCCTGCAAATCATGCTAGACCAAGGGAAAGAGCTAGATTGGTTTAATTCCACTGAAATTATTGTGCTGACCGTCATTGCTGTTGTTGCGATATCGTTCTTAATTGTTTGGGAACTCACTGACGATCACCCTGTCATTGATCTTTCGTTATTTAAGGAGCGCAACTTCACCATCGGTTGTTTATCGCTTAGTCTTGCATATATGCTCTACTTCGGAACAATCGTACTACTTCCCCAACTCCTACAGGAAGTTTATGGTTATACAGCAACCTGGGCGGGTCTTGCTTCCGCCCCAGTAGGCTTATTGCCCTTGTTGATCACACCAATTATTGGACGTTTCGGTAATCGCATTGATATGCGTTATATCGTAACCTTTAGCTTTATTGTTTATGCTGTTTGTTACTATTGGCGTGCTTATACATTTGAGCCGGATATGGGATTTGCCGCCGCGGCATGGCCACAATTTGTGCAGGGGCTAGCGATTGCCTGTTTCTTTATGCCATTGACGACCATTACTTTATCAGGGCTTCCTCCTGAAAAAATGGCCTCAGCATCAAGTTTATCTAACTTCACACGGACATTAGCGGGTGCGATTGGTACATCCATTACAACCACAATGTGGACACAACGCGAAGCGATGCACCATGAGAATCTGACGGAGTTTATTAACCCGTACAATCCAAATTCTCAACATATGTACAGTGAATTAGCCCAAATTGGTATGAATGAGCAGCAAAGTGCCGCCTATTTAGCGAAAACAATTACCGACCAAGGGCTGATCTTATCTGCAAATGAGATTTTCTGGTTATCTGCTGGGATCTTTATTTTGCTCATGGTCATTGTTTGGTTCGCCAAACCACCTTTTGGCGCAGGCTCTAAAGGTGGCGGAGCACACTAAACTCTAATTAATAAGGTCTCATAGATTCAATATGAGACCTTATTTTATTCACCAACATGACAGTATTTATACACTATAACGAGGAAAAAAATGTTGAAATCATGGATTGAAAATAGCGAGTTACTTGCCCTAATTAACTCAATCAGCGAAGGAGAAGCAGAGCAATATCGCCGTAAACTTATTACCTATGTTAATCGCTATCAAGAAGAACATTCCTTTGATATTCTTGAAGATGTTTTCACTTATATGCAGCTAAAACTTGAAGAAGATGATCTCGATTTTACTACTTTACCCCAACAAATTAGCGACGCCATTCAGGTAGGCTACTATGAATATTGTCTAAGTTTAAATGAGATTTCAGCTGCTTATAAAATTATCAGCAAGCCCACGCCTCTCACGCGTTTAGATATCAAATCTTTTATCAATCATATATTGGAAGCATTTTCCTGCAATTACCCTAAAGAAGAGTTTTTAGACCGTGAACTAAATTATCTCACTGAATTATTAAGCGAGTTCTAAATTCACAATTTCATGCTCTATACCTTGCGTATCAATCACAGAAAGTGCAAAGGCATCAAAACCGTCACATTTGACTTGCTCCCATGGCATACTCAGCCCATTCAATAGCATAACATTTCCCATTGCATCAAACTCATAGCTCTCTTTTTCATCTTCATAATCAATATTATAAAAAAAGGAGAGCTTCAAAATCGCTGGGGGAAAGTCATATTTTATTGGTGATAACTGCTCAAGAGGCTCATCATAAGGTTGATCACAAAACATCGCATCATACCCATGAATTGTGCCATCAAACAGCAAGAATGTTTGACCTGATACAGAGTGTTTAGCAATTATTGTTAGGGGATGACTATCAGTTTCCATGATATAAGGCTGTGCTTCCTCATCGACAGAAACCACCTCACCCGTGAACCAAATTTCAAACGTATCCTCTGTCGATTGTGAGCCAAAATAAACCTCGGTCAATTCTCCGTTACCCTGTATTGAGCGGAAATCATGGGTTAAGTACGACGGAATTTTCATTCCTATCTCTCCATCAAATAATGTTGTACGCACATTGCTTAGAGCCTAATAATAAAAAAACTGCATATTAATTGGCGATAATTTCACCTTTCATATGCAGTTTTATTTATTAATTAAAATAACTAGTTAGCTTTATTCTGTTGCCACCATTGTGCCAACATAATCCCCGTCGCAACGGAAACATTGAGGCTCTCAACTTTACCTGTACCACCAATATACAGGCTCATATCCCCCTCGTTCCATACGCTGTCGCTCAAGCCATCACGCTCTTGGCCTAAGACTAACACCATTTTTGCAGGCAACTTAGCCTTCGAAATATCTTGGCTACCTTTATGGCTTGATGTCGTTACAATCGTATAACCAGCTTGGCGGAATTGGCTTAACGTGTTACTCAGACCATCAGCATCAATCGCTTTGATATGTTCAGCGCCACCTTCAGCCGTTCGAATCGCAGCACCAGACTCCACAACGCCTGCATCTTGTAAAATCACACCTTGCACGCCAAAGTGCGCACAACTACGCATGATGCCACCTAAGTTATGTGGATTACCGACATCTTCTAACGCCAAAACACAATCTTTTGTGGGTGCTTGTTGCAGATAAGTTTCCACACTCATACCACCGCGTTTTTTAATCAGAAAACAGACGCCGCCGTGGTGCTCTGTTCCAGATGCTTTCGTTAATTCTTCATCATCAACCACATGGTATGCTTTACGGTTAGCAGCCATCCACTTTAGCGCATCACGAAAACGAGGTGTGACTGATTGTAGGAACCATGCACGAACAATCGCTTCTGGGCGATTTTTAAACATCGCCTGACACGCATTTTCACCATAAATACGCGTTTCTTCTAAACGCTGTTTACGCAATTGCTCAGGGTCAATCTGGCTTTTACCGGCAATCCCACCATGATCATGGATTAACTCATCACTATTTGGCTTCGATACGGTGCGCCAAGCGGAGTGCTCACGAGGTGGTTGGCTTTTTCTATCATCAAAACGACCTGAACGCTCATTGCGACGTCCGCCGCCACCTCTTCTATCATTCGTGCGCTTATTATCTTGTTGACGCTTGCCTTTGCTATGACCAGCATCTTGGCCTTCGCTACGGACATACATCACTTTTACTTTACCATTCTTACCATTAAAATCATTCGAGTCGTTCATTGCTATCCCCTACAAAGCTATGGCGCGAAGGTTACATGATGTTGCCGAGCTACGCCACTGATTCACGCTATTATTGCATCTAAAAGATGCCGAATATACTTCTATCGTCATTTAACGGATTTACGTACAATACGTGCTTTGTTTTATCAAAACCGTACAATATCAAAAGCTGCACCCAACATGACTAAAAATGCCGTTTATACATTACGCCAAGAACGCCTGACCGCCTCAACGAAACCCTTTAAAGCACGAGGGTGTCGCGTTAAACGCTGTCATTATTGCCTACTTCCCGTTCCACAATGCCTGTGCCAAGAAATTGTTCCGGTCCACGCTAAGAGCCAATTCTGTTTAATCATGTATGAGGGAGAGGTCTTTAAACCAAGTAATACAGGAAAACTGATCGCAGATATTTTACCGAATACGCTGGCTTTCCAGTGGTCAAGAACCGATCCAGACCCACAACTCCTTGCTGCGATTCAAGACCCAACACGGCAGCCTTATATTATTTTCCCTGAAAGTTATGCTCAAAGTGGAAGAACGGTAGTCAACCAGCCAACCGTTTCAGATAAACCTGCATTATTTATTTTATTAGACGGTACATGGCCAGAAGCACGCAAAATGTTCCGTAAAAGCCCTTATCTTGACCAGATCCCTGTATTATCAATCAATACAAAAGCACGAACAGATTATTTATTGCGTACCCCTTCAAAAGAGGATCAACACTGCACAGCAGAAGTTGCAGCAACACTCCTTGAGCTAGCAGGAGATACTTCCGCTTCTAAACAGCTCTTCAACCATTTTAACCTATTTAGAGACAAATACTTGGAAGGCAAGCCGCATCATCCACTCGCACAAATGCGCCAAGCAGAAAAGCAGCTAACTCAAAGTGAGTAGAAAAAATAAGCGATTGTTTATCTACAAAGATGAACGTCATGCAACTTTAGGATAGTTAGCAGTTTAAAACGTGAACATCATTAGATAATTCCATTAAATAAACAGGATAAACTAGCACTAATTATCAGATACGGCATAGTATTACTTGGCTTCTCAATATTCTTTGAACGGTATTTTCGCTCACTAAAGCAAAAGGTTATCTGCCATGGGTTTACTGAGTCAGTTAGAATCGTTATTTAGACCAAAATCGATCGCTGTGATTGGTGCTTCTGAAAATCCGAATCGTGCAGGTTCGGTAATGATGAAAAACTTATTAACTAATGGTTTTAAGGGGCCTATTCTCCCTGTCAACCCTAACCGAAGCTCTATTCTTGGCGTGCTGGCTTACCCATCCATCGATAAATTGCCTTTAAAACCAGATCTTGCGGTCATCTGTACTCACCATTCGAAAAACCCTGAATGTTTAAAACAGCTCGGTGAATATGGCTGTAATGTGGTTATTATTTTATCATCTCCTTCAATTCAATTTGCTGAACTCAAGAAAATCGCCCAACAATATCAAATAAGGCTACTCGGTCCAAATAGCCTCGGTATACTGGCTCCATGGCAAGGGCTTAATGCGAGTTTTTCACCGATCCCAATCCTAAAAGGGAAATTAGCCTTTATCTCTCAATCCGCTGCCGTTTCTAATACCGTACTGGATTGGGCACGCCACCGAGACATTGGATTTTCTTACTTTATCGCCTTGGGTGATAGCATTGATATCGATATTGATGATTTACTGGATTATCTGGCTCGCGACAGTAAAACGAGTGCTATTTTGCTCTATCTTGAAAATATTAGCGATGCACGTCGTTTTCTTTCCGCCTCACGTAGCGCATCACGGAATAAGCCAATTCTAGTAATAAAAAGCGGTCGTACCCGAAAAGCTCAACAACTACTCGGTGAAAAACCAAGTCTTGATGCGGCATACGATGCGGCCATCCAGCGTGCAGGGCTGCTTCGAGTACAAGATACTCATGAAATGTTTTCTGCGGTTGAAACCCTAAGCTATATGACGCCTCTACGGGGAGAACGACTATCTATCATTAGTAATGGTGCTGCCCCTGCGGCAATGGCTTTAGATGAGCTACTGCAACGAAACGGTAAGCTCGCTACCTTAAGTCAAGAAACAGAAAATGAACTTAGTTCACTCCTTCCCCTTGACCTCTCAACCCAAAATCCTATCGACCTAGGTGATGATGCCACCGTTGATCGCTATATTAACGTATTGAACAAAATGCTCGATAGCCATGACCATGATGCACTGTTATTGATCTATACACCTAGCGCCATAACAGAAAGCAAGACAATGGCAGAAAAAGTCATCAAAACCATTAAGCAGCATCCAAGAGGTAAGTGGTTAACCATACTAACTAACTGGTGTGGCGAATACTCATCACAAACCTCACGTCGGCTCTTTAGTGAAGCAGGGATACCAACATATCGTACACCTGAAGGCGCGATAACCGCATACATGCATATGGTCGAGTACCGACGCAACCAAAAACAGTTAAAAGAAACGCCAGCGCTTCCAATTGGTATCACAACCAACACTCAGCAAGCACATGAATATATTCAACAGGCTCTACAAAATAACAACTTACACTTAGACACACATGAAGTTCAGCCTATTTTACAGGCTTATGGTTTAAACAGCCTACCGACTTGGATAGCTCATTCTAGTGATGAGGCAATTGAAATTGCAGAGAAAATTGGCTACCCCGTCGCATTAAAGTTACGTTCACCAGATATTGTGCATAAATCAGAAGTACAAGGGGTAATGCTCTACTTACGTAATGCTAAAGAAGTGGGAGATGCTGCTAAAGCCATTATGGAGCGTGTATCCACCAATTTCCCCAATGCACGTATCGAAGGTTTACTGGTGCAAAGTATGGCGAACCGTGCTGGCGCCCAAGAGTTGCGTATTGCCGTTGAACTTGATCCCGTCTTCGGCCCATTAATTATGCTAGGGGAAGGCGGTATTGAATGGCAACAAGAGAGCCAAGCTGCGGTCGCTTTACCACCATTGAATTTGGCCCTAGCGCGATACTTAGTTATTCAAGCCATTAAAGGCTATAAAATCAAAGCGCGCAGTGCACTGGCACCACTCAATATCCCAGGGCTGGCGAGTTTGCTGGTGAGGGTTTCAAACCTAATTATTGATTGCCCAAATATTGCACGACTAGATATTCATCCGTTACTCGCCTCTGGAGATGAATTCACTTTACTTGATGTCTCAATGACATTAATTCCAGAGCAAGAGAACCAAAAATCAAGGTTAGCGATCCGCCCTTATCCAAGCGAACTAGAAGAAACTATCTCACTCAAAGATGATCTCACTTGTTTGCTAAGACCAATATTGCCGGAAGATGAACCACTATTAAAATCATTTATTGAGCAAGTGACTAAAGAGGATCTTTATTATCGTTATTTTAGTGAAATCAGTGAGTTTACGCATGATGATCTCGCCAATATGACGCAAATTGATTATGACCGCGAAATGGCATTCGTGGCTGTTAGGGATCCTGATTCAAACCCTGAAATTATAGGGGTGACTCGCGCAATGGCAGATCCTGATAACCAAGAGGCAGAATTTGCGGTTCTCGTCAGATCGGATATGAAAGGGCTAACTCTTGGCTATCAATTAATGACTAAATTACTGAGCTACACCCGTTCACATGGTATAAAAAAATTGACAGCAATCACGATGCCCGAAAACCGTAATATGATCAGCCTAGCGAAAAAGTTAGGTTTCGAGATTGACGTTCAATTTGAAGATGGGGTTGTAAACTTAACATTACATTTATAACCCGATAGCCTAAATAAACCTGTACAACAATTAAACAGGTTTTTAATTTATTCTAAATGGTTTGGCTAAGTATGCTATCATCGACAGATCATTCGCTTACCAATACCTGAGAGTATATTTATACAAGCGATTTGCTATTAGACTAATTAAGAGAAAATTTACACTGTGATGTTGTCAAAATTAAAACAAGCAAAACATCAACAATATTTAGCGAGTTTACCTAAACTGGCTCAGTCTATTGCTGATGTTAAAACGCTATATAAGACAGAAGATTTTCGTGATGCTCTACTTGAACAAATATCTATTGCTCAACATTGCATCTACATCACTGCGTTATATTTAGAGCAAGATGATGCAGGTAAAGATATTCTTCATGCACTGTATGCCGCTAAGCAAGCGAATCCATCATTAGAGATTAAAATACTTGTTGATTGGCACCGTGCGCAACGAGGAAGAATTGGTGCAGCCGCTAATTCAACGAATGCAGACTGGTACTATGATGTTTCGCAACAATACCCGGACATTGATATCCCTATTTATGGTATTCCTGTGAATACACGGGAAGCCTTAGGTGTCTTGCATCTAAAAGGTTTTATCTTTGATGATACTTTATTGTACAGTGGCGCTAGTATTAATGATGTCTATCTACAGCGCCATGAAAGATATCGCTACGACCGGTATCAGCTGATCAAAAATAAGGCATTAACGACATCAATGAAGACTTATATTGATGATGCCTTACTAAAATCGGATGCGATTCAGCTATTGAATAAGGCAAACAGACCCAAAACCGCCGAATTCAAAAATATCATCAAACAATTCCGTCTTTCACTTAGAGGAAGCTCATATCAATTTAAGGGTAATGCAACTAATGGTGAATTAGCCGTCACGCCTCTAGTTGGTTTAGGCAAAAAAAATGACCTAAACCGAACAATTACCCATCTAATGAGCTCAACACAAAATAAACTCACAATCTGTACCCCTTATTTCAATCTTCCAGCCGTATTAGTTAGGATTATTAGCCGACTATTACGTGAAGGTAAGCAGGTGGAAATTATTATTGGTGATAAAACTGCTAATGATTTCTATATTCCCCCTGAAGAGCCATTTAAAATTATTGGGGCTTTGCCGTACCTCTATGAGATTAATCTACGGCGGTTTGTTAGCCGCTTACAAAAATTTGTTGATAGTAAGCAATTAACAATTCGCCTGTGGAAAGATGGTGATAATACTTATCACTTAAAAGGGATGTGGGTTGATAGCCAATGGCAACTTATTACAGGTAATAATCTTAACCCACGAGCGTGGGGATTGGATCTTGAAAATGCGGTTTTAATTCACGACCCAAATCAAGAGATGCAAGAGCAGCGTCAGCATGAACTTGACTGTATTCGCACTCATACAAAAATTGTGAGTCATTATCGTGAATTAGATAGTATCCAAACCTATCCAATCAAAGTGAAAAAACTCATTCGCCGCTTAAGACGAATTAGAGTAGACCGCTTAATCAGTCGTATTTTGTAATTTATCCGTATCTTGTATCTATAAAAAGCGCCACGACTGTGGTGCTTTTTATATTAGACCCGTTGATAAACAAATGAATCTGCTAAAAACATTATTATCTTATTTACTTATTGGCTTAATTTTTACGATAACAGGCTGTTCAGGGGCCCACTGGGCAAATGATAATTGGCAAGGTAAGGATAAGGCACAGCATTTTGCTTTTTCAGCCGCAATGGCGATGGCCGGCAATGCTTATGCTGATAGGCAAAATTGGCAACATCGAGATGCTGCGCAATTTGGCGTTTTATTTTCCATTACCCTAGGAGCGGCAAAAGAGCTGTATGACAGTCGACCTAATGGTACGGGATGGAGCTGGCATGACTTTGCTTATGATGTCGCTGGAGCCGTTGCTGGGTATAGTTTATATCAAAGTTTAAAATAAGAACCAGTAATGATTTAGCAAATTTATTTGCTCCCTACTTTTTATTCGCATATAGCGCGTATTCTTCACGAGTCATACCGCCGAATTGCCGATTAAAATCATCAAATGTTATATCTTCAGATATACCAAAATGAGCAAAAGCCAGTTTTTCCAACGGTGTTTTACGACTTTCTACTGTTTTTATTTCTGAAAAACTGACACCAAAATTAACACCATGTCTCAACAATTCCATATCTTGAATACCACTAGGTAGCATTGATGCGTGTTCATTTGGATGGCTTTTTATTCCAACTCCCCAACATAATCGAGTAAAAGAGTCATTAGATAGTGATCTTCCCGCTTGAATGGGAAAATCAATATCATCGGCAGTTAAAAGTTTATTTCCAATAATCTCGTATACACCTCTCATAACATAGTCATCCATCATGAAAAATGAATCCGATAAGCTGTGCTGTATAATTTCTTCAATAGGCATATTTTTTTCTTGGCTTTTGAACTGATACGTTCGAACAATTAAGGGAACCGTCATGAGATCATTCCAAATATGCTCTTGCTTCAGCACGCCTGCTTTTTTTATCTTAGTGATCTGACCTATAATCAGAGCAAATCCATAATATTCTAGGTCTATTTCATAACAAAAAATATCGCCATTCTTATATTTAACATTTTTTCGTGGGGCATTTTTCATACGTTCCACTTTAGAGAAATAACGTTCATCTCTTGAAGACACAAATGTGGCTAACCATTGGCGAAACGCATCAACAGTTCCAATTTGCTGAGGAAATGGAATAGGTAAACGAAGGCTATTTTGGCTATTCGTCACATTTAACGTCGCACCAATTCCTGAAGTGCTTAAAGTTAAACTAAAACGACAACCCGTACTTTTCATTCCATTAATCGATGTATAATTTAATTTTTTCTCTTTGCCTTTTGCTGTTCTAGGCAAAACAAACTCTCTATTTCTCGTTTTAATCAAATTATCTTCTTCAATATATAGGGTATTGATAAAACCCTCACCACTATGCTCATAGTTATAAATAATTTTACAGATAGCATCACCATCAAAATAAACAACCATCCCTTTTTTGATTTCAACTCTATCCCATTTAGCGGATATCAATTCCAAGCCAAAAAGCTCTCTTTCATCATTGGTGAGGATGATATTTTCCATGTATTGACTACCCATAACCTATACCTCTATAAATCTGAATATTTGAACTGTAAAAATACCTAAAATGTAGGTAATCAATATCATCCATTCCCCCTATCAATACCAGAAAGTTTTTTTATTTTTGCTAGTTATTTACCTATAAGTAGATAAAATTGATATCGAGTACTCTGTATGATAAAGCGATCTAAACCATTATGTTATTTAGATACAGATTGCTATCCATAAAAAATAAATACCAGTCATTCCATATAAAATGGTATCAAACATTAAAATAATGTCTAATGGTGAGTCATTCCTTTATCTCTACTCAATATATTTGCTACCAATATGCAGTTCGCTGGCACAGGATTGGCGAGAAAGAGCCATCAATGGGGTTAGTGGTGACAGTGGAGGTAAAAGGATTACAGTATGACGTGCTCCAAACGCAAAAAAGCCACCCATTGGGTGGCTTTCTCACTGA